>JBDNGT010000127.1:0-4193 GCA_041689145.1 Geopsychrobacter sp.
CCCAGATGGGGGTTATCAGCACCGGAAATTTTGTGGGGTACCTGTGTGCTGTGTTGTTCTGTGGGTGGCTGGTCAAACGCTTAGGGGCCCGCACTGCGATTTTCCTTGGACTCTTGTTGATCGGTAGTTCCATGATGCTTGTGAGTCGCATGGATCATTACCTGACGATTTTAGCATTCTACTTTCTCACGGGGGTGGGAAGCGGGGTCGCCAACGTGTCCTTGATGGGGCTAGTGGCCCACTGGTTCGCCCCTGGGTTCAGGGGGCGTGCGGCAGGATTCATTGTTATTGGAAGTGGATTTGCCATTATGTTAAGTGGAACACTGGTCCCCCTTTTAAATGCTGAGCAGGGAGTGACCGGATGGCGGGATGGCTGGATGCTCTTGGGTGTCTTGGTCGTATTGATTGCTTTGGTCGGTGGCTGGTTTTTACGAGATGACCCCGAGCAGGTAGGCCTGCAACCGATGGGAACCGAAATTTCCGCAAGTCTTGCCAACCCTTCTCTCCCTCTTGTGCCACCATCCGGCACTTCTCGACGCCTGATCGCTCATATCGGAAGTATTTATTTCCTGTTTGGATTTACTTATGTAATTTACGCTACTTTCATTGTCACCACACTGGTCCGAGAGATGGGTTACACTGAAGCGGCCGCCGGCAAATTGTGGGTCTGGATCGGTTTTTTCAGCATCTTCTCTGGGCCGGTTTTTGGAAGCCTGTCTGACCATATCGGTCGCCGAGGAGGGATGATAATTGTTTTTGCTTTGCAGACTGTTGCCTACGTGTTGGCCGGGAGCCATCTATCCGGGGGTTGGATCTATCTCTCCATTGCGCTCTTCGGGTTTGTCGCCTGGAGTATCCCTAGCATCTTGACTGCAACCATCAGTGACTATCTGCCACGTGAAAAGGTGACCACCGCTCTTGGGCAAATCACCTTCTTCTTCGGCATCGGCCAGATTATCGGTCCCAGCTTAGCCGGTATTCTGGCCGAAACCAGCGGTAGTTTCTCAAGCAGTTACCTCTTGGCGGCAGGGATGACAGCTGCGGCCTGTGCCCTGACCTTGATGCTCCCTGATTATCGCAAGACTGTCATGCTGGAGCTGAGTGAAAAGTCCGAAAAATGACCCGTGAAGGTTTTTCTATAAATCACCATCTATCAGACATGGAAATGGCTACCTTCAATATGGGGGGTAGCCATTCTTGCTTTGCAGTACTTTCAGTAATTTTAGCTCCCCTCACTTTGAGGGTAAATCATATCCCCTAACTTTCATTTTCAATTGTGAATTACTAGACCTGCCGTCCCTAAAGAATCAGTGGGCTCGTCGCTGTTTCAAGTGGGTAGCCTGAAATCCAGTTTACCTGCAATGAGGTAAGCCATATTGATCAAGTTCTTGGTTGATCGATATCCCCTGGCTCTTCTCTTGGCCGACTGGATGAGTCCGTTGATCGCTTCAATGAATCCGTTGGACAGCTTGCTGTCGAACCAGGCCAGGATCCCGTTCCAATGATTTTTGACAGTTTTGGCGACTTTTCTTACTTGGTCGATCTGACTTCGAATGGCCCAGTTGTACCAACTCTTAAGTCGTTCCTCGCCATCTTCGCGAGTGGCGGCGAAGTAAACATCTTGAAGTGCCAGCTTGAGAAGGTAGGCGCGGGCTGTCTTGAGTCGGTAGTTGCAGAGCTTGGTTAAAGTTTCGTCCTGCTTCTCGGTTAGATTTTCCGGGTTCTTCAAAAATGCGTAGCGGCTGCCTTTCATCTGCTCTGGAAAGAGCTTGGCTTCTTCTGCTCGCACCTTGCTCAGGGCATCATTCATGTGCTTAATCAAGTGGAACTTATCAAAGGTGATCTCAGCATTTGGCAAAGATTCTCTGACCCCTTTGATGAACGACTTTGACATATCGAGACTAGCGTCGGTGACGTTCTCAGTTGAACCGTTGTGGGCCTTGAAATCCTCCGTGAAGGCTTTAACGGTTTCATGGTCTTTGCCCTCGGTTCCGAAGAGAAGGCGGCGCTGATCCATGTCAAAGAAGAGGGTCACGTAGTCCTGCCCTCGCCGGGCGGAGGTTTCATCCATACCGACGCGCTGGACGGCCGAATTATCAACCTGCGTACGAGCCATTTGCACGTAATGATCAAGAACTCTCCAGATGCGCGTGTCATGCTCACCCAACAGTGCTGCCGCGACCTTGACCGGCATCTCTCGAACCAGGGTCATTGCCAGCGCTTCGAACAGAAGTGTAAAGCCGGAGCCAGCCCTAGCCCAAGGGACCGAAACTCGCTTCACCCCGCAGTCAGCATTGGGGCATTTCACTCGCGGCACACGAGCCGTCAGGTACGCCTCATACTGAAAGAAATTCAGGTGTCGCCATGTTTTCTCCTTGGTGTCATATGCTGGCGCGGCAGTTCCGCAGACTGGACACGCGAAGGTGGCACCGCGATTAAAGCCGATTTTGATATCAAGGCGTTTGTTATCTTTGGAGAATTCGATCCCTTCAACCTCCCAAGGAGGGGTGATGCCGAGGGCCACGGCAAACAATGCTTCAGTATTCATGCAGTCCAAAATCTCCGGGTAATGAAAAACCCCGTCATAACATTACCCACTCGGAATAGCGATGAGCCAATCAGTGTTAATGCACATCTTCGCTGTTCTTTGCTAGCCCTGGAAAGCGATCAACTGCAAATTTGCTGTGACAGGAAACACAGGCGGTGTTCATCTTGTAAAAGTAGAAATTAACCACATCCGCATTCTTTAGTTCTGCAGCATGTGCCAACATACCAGCCGACTTATGGAAATCCATGTCCATCTCGATGAACTGCTGAGGAAGTGCCCGGCCTAACTCTTTTTTCTGTGAATCGGTCAGTTTCTGCTTGAGAATAAAACTCGCTTTGATTTTCTGGCCGATTGCCGACACCTCGTCCCATTCTCCGGTCGCGATTGCCGGGACAAGATCCATCATACCCTTTTGAATCAATCCCATCTCCTGGTTGAGCAAGGCCAGAAGGCCGGGAGAAAGTTGGACCCCCTGTGTGGCAAAAACACTGATTGGTGCCCCTAGGACGGTCAACAGCAAAACCGCTCCAACCACAAATCCATATAATCCTTTATTCGAGTTTTTCATTTTTCCTCCTTGGGTGCGATGTTTTGAGTTTCGTTACTCACTAGAACGGCGAAGTAGTAGTTTTGTGACAGAAAATAATGAAAATATTAGACAACGGGATTTTCCTTTAGTTTCAGTTCGTTACAAACTATTTAAAACTGGTGTCACAAATCTCTGCTACCATACGTATTAATATAATAAATAGGGAGAGGGTACCTTAAATTGACAGACGAAGAACTTATGCTTGCCTATGCAGATGGCGATACGGAGGCCTTTGAAGCCTTATATCAGCGCCATAAAAATCGCATTTTTGGTTTCTTAATAAAGAAGTTAAATAACCAGACGGAGGCTGAAGAGGTTTTTCAGGTGGTTTTCAGCAAGTTGCATGTCGCCCGGGGAAAATACCGACAAGACATCCCTTTTCTTCCCTGGGTTTTCACGATCGCCAGAAATGCTTTGATCGACCATATCAGAAAGCAGGATACCTACCAGAAGTACGTCACAACCTCGGAATCGGCCGTGGCAACTTATGCAGAACAGTCGAGTACAGAAACCTCTAGTCCCTTTGAGATAGAAGGCCTTTCCAGTTTGACCGAGACCCAAAGGCAAGCTCTGGAGTTTCGCTTTAACCAGGGATTGACCTTTGCGGAGATTGCCGAGCAGATGCAGACCTCAGCAGTCAACACCCGACAAATCATCAGTCGTGCGATCCGCAAACTACGTAAATTAATGGTGGGCAAGGAGACGGACCGTGAATGAAACTATGAATGAGCAGAAGATGTCCCTAGAATTTGCTGATTTTGTCGAAACCGAGCAGATTACCCCTAGCAAGCACATGGATGAGGTCATTCTGGGTACGGTGAGAAATGATCTTCACCCTTCGCAGTGGAAAGTCTACAGCAAAGTTACCTTGGTTGAAGCAACCGCCGGTCTGCTGACGTTGAGCATCTGTCCGCAGTTTGGCTTAGGCTTCGGTCAGCATAATCAATTCTTACATGCCCTGCACTCATCAACCTCACCGGTTGTTTTTTATCGTCTCTGCGGCTTGTTTTTTGTCATCAGCGGTGCCGGTTTGAACGGCCTGCTTTTGATTCGAGC
>JBDNGT010000128.1:0-8811 GCA_041689145.1 Geopsychrobacter sp.
AGCTACGATGCTGGGTTACGAAAGTGTTGAAGCCCTGATGTCCACCCACCCTTCGCAACTAGCCGATCAAAACCGCTTTTGCAGTTCTATCAGCTAAAGGTATGCCAGCTCGTAAAAATAGCGAATGTCGAAATTTACTGGGGGGTGAGGGGGCTCTGTTTGTCAGAGAGATTCTCTGGTCACTTCAGCAATAATGATCGACCCCGATTGAGAATATTCTCCTGGCCGTTGGCTTTGAACTGTTTGACGTCATCGCGGCAAATCTTGCCAATCGCCTCGTTAAACTTTCGCATGGCATGGAAGCGGTCAAGGATGTTCATTGACTGCAGAGCCTTTTTCGCAATGACCTTGAAGTGAGGTGCCCACATGTCACTACAGACTACTTTTCATCCTCGCTGACGATCCGATCCCCTACCGGGAAGACAGAAGGATCTTGCCACATGGCTGGAGATGACCGAGCCGTCTCCGTTGCGCATTTTAAAATTGATCAGCCGATATCCCTGACCGCGACCGTTAGACAAAATCACACTTGGTATAGGTCAGACCTCTGGGGGCGCCGCAATTTGGGGAGGCGTTTCAAAGCTGATCCGTCCCAGCTTGCCGCCGCGCAAGTCCTGGAGAAGCAACTCGGAAGCGCGCAGTAAATCGACTTCACCACCAGCGACCAGACAGCCACGTTTGCTGCCGATTTTTGCCAGCAAATCTACGCTTTCTCCGCTCAGTTCTGCGAGTTTGTACCGCTCTTTAACCCGCTCTGGGTAGGCCTCGACCAGCCAGTCCAGGGCGTAGAGGGCTATCTCGGTCTGATCATAGGCGTTCTTACTGATCGCCCCACTGGTGGCCAGTCTTCGCGCCGCCTCCTGATTTTCGAGATGTGGCCAGAGCAGCCCCGGGGTGTCGGAGAGTAGAATCCCGTTGCGCAGGTCGATCTGCTGATGGCAGGTGGTGATCGCCGGCTTGTCGCCGACGCGCGCCATCTTTTTGCCGGCCAGGGTATTGATCATGGTCGACTTGCCGACATTGGGGATCCCGACAATCATGGCCCGGATCGGGCGGCCCGGCTTGCAGCGATGGGGGGCCATTTTGCGACAGAGTTTTTGAAGGCTGGCGCTCGACGAGCGGTTTTTTGCGGAAAGCGGCAGGGCTTTAACCCCCTCTTCCTGTTCGAAATAGGTCTTCCAAGCCTTGGTGATCTCAGGATCGGCCAGATCCTCCTTATTCAGCACGCGAATGAACGGCCGCCGACCGCGCAGCTCCTGGATGACAGGATTGGCGCTACTCTGGGGCAGGCGGGCGTCGAGTATCTCGACGACCAGGTCGATGTTCTTGACCAGATCTTCGATCAGTTCGCGGGCCTTTTTCATGTGGCCCGGATACCATCCGATTTTCATTATTTTATTCTCCAGTGCGTAAAAGACGGCCGCACTCTACCATGAAAGCCTGGAACAGGCTATTTTTCAAGCGGCAGGCCTTTTTTGCGGTAGACCTGCATGTGGCCATCCAGGAGGTCGCAGTTCTTGAAGCCGAGTAGGCCGAGCATCCCCTTGGCCAGCACCGCGCGCGGGCCGTGCTCGCAGGTAATCACCAGCAGGCGCTGGCGATCCTGAGGCAGTTTTCCGCGATTGAACAGCAGGGTTGAGACCGGCAGATTCAACGCTCCCGGGATGTGACCGCTGCGGTACTCGAAGCCGGTCCGCACATCGATGACGGGCGGTGGGTTTTTAGTCTTAAGCTGTTTTGCCAAATTTTCGGGTTTCATCATGAGCCTATTTGAGCAGGTACTTGCCGACCCAGTTCTTGGAGAACTGAAAGGCCGTCCGTCCGCAGCGCTTGGTTTTATCCTGGGACCACTTGATCGCCGCCAGTTCCAGCTCCTTGGTCAGCGGGATCTCCTGCCCCAGCTGCTGGGCGAAACGTTCGACGCACAGTTTGACCGCCTCTAGGTAACGGTCCTGCGAGAAGGCATGGAAGGGGACCCAGAGGCCGAAGCGGTCTGACAGTGAACTCTTCTCTTCCTGAATCTCACTCTGCTGCAACTCCCCTTTAACATACTTGCCGCCGAGATGGTCCCCTCCATACTCAGGGAGCAGGAAACGACGGTTACTCGTGACGTAGATCAGCACGTTCTCCGGCGCCGAATAGACCGAGCCATCAAGCGCGCTCTTGAGCATCTTGTAGGAGAGTTCGCCCATCTCGAAGGTCAGGTCGGCGCAGAGCATGATGAAGCGGTAGGGCTGGCCCTCGATCGCAGCGAAGATTTCAGCGAGTGGGATAGTGTAATTGTCGTTGGCCAGATAGGGTTCCGTCTGAAAGTTTCAAGCATTCAGACCTATATCTTTGCCCCGGAAGAGGTTTTGGAAAAACTTCGTTTTTGGGTTTACTGTGAACGGGTTGAAGTTCAATAACATCATACCCCTGCATAATTAAACGATCTGCCAAGTCGTCGTCCTGATGCTGGAACTCCCAGACCTCGACATCTTTTCCGTCTGCGGTCTTCAGTCGTTCGCCAGTATCGACGAGCCATTTAGCATGTTCCGATGTCCAAGGCATCCACATCCTATCCCTGAGTTATTTAACCTTTAACTTCAACAGCTCATCATCCAGCCCATAGCGAACCGCGTCGATCCGGTCGCTGCGTTGGGATACAAAGTTACCGGTCATCACGGGAAGCTGAAATGGGAAGAATGCCGGATTGTTCAGCAGTAGCCCCAGCGCTCCATTGGCTTCCGGGGTGGCCAGGAGTGCGGACTCGAACATCAGGATAGCCAGGTCTGCGTCGGTAATGCTCACCGGTGCGGCTTTCTCGTAGCAGCCCTTGGCCTCGGAATCCTTCAAGGCTCCCCAGGCGACAAAGGAACGGATAACATACTGCGCATAGCGGCCTACGGTCTGCCGGTCGCCATACTGCTCCTTGAGGCGGTTGATGATCTGCGTCTGGGTCACCTGATCCTGCAAGGCCAGCAAACGACCGGTCTGGCGTGCCACATTGAACCAGAACGGATAGACCGCCGAGATCATCCCCCAGTGAACGGCCAGGGCCATCGACGGGTTTTCCCGCAGAAAAGCCAGCGACGCATCCTGGAATGAAGTCAGTTCGGGGTCTGGAGAGATCCATATCTTCATCAGATTGTTGACTACAAAGGTTCGGGTCTGATCGCTTCGTTCGCCCTCGGAGCCATTGCCCTTTCTGTTCGCGAGGAACTCATGCAGCTCCTGGCGGATGGTTTTGGTGTCGAGTCCCGCCAGCAGCAGATTAGCTGCTTTCTGCATCCACTCGAAACGGATCGCCTGTTTGATACCGAGGGCTTCGTGTCGTTTACCCATCACCGTGTCCTTCTTTCAAACTTCACAAGAGGCACGATGACTTCTTCGATGGCTACACCGCCGTGACCTACGATAGCCTCTCCTGGATTCACAAACGCGGCCCGGCCACCGGCCACCAGAGGGAAATAGTCCGCCGGCAATCCGACCGGTTGCCACTCGTGGGCAAACGGGAAGGATTCCGCAATCTGAGAACGAAGTTCCGGTGTGGGATAGACACGAACCCGCTCGCCGCGAGTTTCGGCAATCACACCCTCAGATGGGCGGCCTTTGCCCTCGCATTGAATGTTGCCGTGATCGGCCGTCAGCCAGACCTCATAGCCATAATCCAGCAGTTGTCCGACCATCGCAGCAAGGAACCCACTCTGGCACCACTGCTTGATCTGGTTGTGCATCCCGACCGAACCGAGTTGCATGCCGTGCATGATCTTGTCTACCTTGTCCACGACCAGGCCCACCACCTTAGTTTGACCGGGATTGATTGCGGAGTCGAGCACACTTGAAGCATCGCCATCACCAAGTCCTCGTTGGTAGACGATATCCAACCGGGACTGGCCATGGCCTTCCCAGAATTGCTTCCAAAGCTTTTCTTCGCTGTTGGTCGAGTTGATGGAGGAAGGAAAATAGAGCGGTGGCTTGCCCGAGAAAATCGATTGTCTCGATATCGAGGTCAGCGTCGGAATCCAGGCGAAGGTTGCCGATTCACGCATGACCAGATTGGCATCCTGCTTTTGCAGAAGCTGGCGAATGGTCACCCACTGGTCCAGAGCCAGGCCATCAACCACGATCAACGCGACACGACTATTGCCGGAATCCTCGATGTCCCGAGCCAGGCGACGCGGCACATGATGCAGCATGGCCGGGTTGGTCGGCGGCAGATTGATCAGACTGGAATAGTGTTCGGCCAGCCAACCGGCAAAGGTCTTGTTCAGGGCATCGCCGATTTCCATCAGTCGGTTCTGATGCTCGGAGCTGTTGCCGCAATGGACCTTTGAGCCAAGCTCGGCCCATTTAAGAGCGAAGGTGGTCCAGTCAGAATAACGAGACTCCGCTGTGGGCAGCTCATTTTCAACAAGGCCAAAGAGTCGAAAGATCCGCGTTTCCTCATCGTCCACACCTGCCGTGGCGATGCCACTTCTTACCCAAGATCCGGCATCCACTTCAATGTCAGTGGCTTCGACGGGCGTGAGTTTCCCTTCCAGAAACAGGTTGTCGATGTAAACCTTGATATCCTGATGGTCGAAGGGTAGGTGATCAGGGCCAGGATATTTGAAACCATATCCCGGTGAGCCTTCCCCGACATGATTCGTATTGCCAAAGCCGGCAAGAAACAGCGGCCAGCGTTCCTGAAGGAAGGAAAAGAACGCCTCACTGTCCGGAACGATCTCCTCTAAGGACCAGGTCCTGAAGCCCTCATGACCTTTGAGAACCTGAACAAGTCGTTCTGCCAGCATCAGCGGGATCTGGAGCTTGCCATAGTGCAGGCGAAGCAAGGTGCGAAGCAGCTCCACCTCGTTGGCAATTAGTTCTGCGGCGATGCCGAACACATGGCGGAGGATAAAATCCTTGGTGGCATTGTCGCCCACGCGATCCGGCGGCGACTTACGCTGGGCCTCAAAGAGTGCGTCGAGCAGGCTCCGGTCGAGCTTTTCAATGACCGGGTAGCTCAGGTTGGAAAAGAGATCCCCGAGATTGAACGAAAGTTTGCGGTCCGCCTGGAGCAGGTCGTAAGGCAAGGATTCCAGCTCGGCATCCTGCAAGCGGAGGATCACCACTAGATCGGTGTGTTCGCCCCGATCCCAGATCGAGCGGTATTTCGATTCGTAGGCATACCTGAATTCGACCGGGTCATTGAACTCGATCAGGTCGAAGCCGCGCCCGCGCAATTCACACGCCAGTTTCTCTTCGGTCAGCAGACTGTCCGGATCGGCGACCAGGGTCAACTTGCTGACGTTCGGAACAAAGTCGTTCAGGATGGCGTCTCTCCAGCTACTCATTGAGCGCCTCCCGTGATGATGCGCAGCAGCAATAGCGGCCGGATCTCCGGCACGATCTGTCGTGCAGAGTGCAGTTCATTTCGCCATCCGGCCAGTTCAGGTCCCACCAGGAACGTTTGCGAATCGCCGCACCACCGTGAGAGTTCAGGTAGCCAACCGTCATCCGTTCCATCCAGTGGGGCAGCGGATGAGTGCGCAGACGCTCTGCCGTTTGGAGGTCAGGTTCGTCCGAGATGCCATAGATGGCCGAGGTCTCCCGTACCTGGCGGATTTCATCGCGAATCCTGGAAACGGTGTGATCGACGGAGGATTCGATCCCATCGGGATTAAGGATGGCCGAGGCAAACACCCCTTCAAACAACTCACCGGCCTGGGCGGAGTCAAGAACATCACCGGTCTTGTCGATGCCAAACTCGTGAAAAATAACCGCAAGCTTTTGCTCCAGCACTTCGCGCACACGAAACTCTACCGAGTCTTCAAAAACAAAATTGATAGCCTGCACCGTCTTGAGTTGGCCGATACGGTCCACGCGACCAATTCGCTGTTCCAGCCGCATCGGGTTCCAGGGAATGTCGTAATTAATGACCACATGGCAGAACTGCAGATTCAGGCCTTCGCCTCCGGCATCCGTGGACACAAGCACGCGAGTATGACCACGGAATGAATCCTGAGCCCGCTGGCGCTCATCCATATCCATGGAGCCATTCAAGGTGACCACCGAGATCCCCCTTGCCTCCAGAAATTCCTTCAACATCTGCTGGGTGGACACAAACTCAGTGAAGATCAGTGCCTTCAGATCGGGTTCGTTTTCCTCGGACTGAAGTTTGTAAACCCATTCGATCAGCGCCTCGGCCTTGGCGTCCGGTCCTGCTTGTTCGCATTTGCGGGCAGCATCCAGCAGGGTCTCCACATAGCTGCCTTCACTCTGCAGTGCCGACACGTGGGATTTCAAAAGCTCGTCCAGCAACTCCTGTCCGACCATGTCATAGAATTCGTCGAAGGTATCAGAGAATTCCTCGTCGTTTTCAAGCTCTGCCAGGCGCAGGCTGACCTGTTGCTCGCCCTCCATGAGCACTGCGAGCCGCCGCTCCAGTGTGGTGCGGATTGCCCAGGTGCTCGAAACCACCAGCCGCTGCATCAGGATCATCAAAAAACCGATGGGGCGCTTCTTCTCGCGCAGGGCCTGGTTGTAACCCTCGCGCACGTAGTCGGTCACCGCTTCGTAGAGGAGTTGCTGCAGGTGATGACGGCTCTCCCAAGCCACCGGGACCATCTGCGTGCGCCGGGGTTTGAAGAGCGGCTTGCCGTCGGCATCAATCGCCTTACGCTTTTCAGTGCGGATGACATACGGGGCGACCCGATCGCGGGTGACGCTCTCCATATCCGGGAAGGCGTCGTCATCCAGCAAGCTCATCAGGCGATGAAAGGCGTCGCTCTTGCCGAGGCCAACCTCGTCGGCCAGCAGATAGCGCACGCGGTCGCCGGAAATGGCGCGCGACAAAGCGTTGATCTGATGCGGCAGCGGGATGACATTGGACTCCATGGGAGCCAGCAATACATGGCCGTCGGATGCGCTGCCAAAAGCATGAGAACCGCCTTCGAGCACCTCCGCCACCTTGGCGGCGGCGGCCACATAAGCAATGTGCTTAGTGGTTAGTGACGAGGGGCGAGAGGCGAGTGGAGAAAGATCCGATGCAGGAACACGGATAACAGAATCAGAGTTCGGCAACCAGACACGGCATACCGTCTGCTCCCACAAGGTCTGCTCTTCAATGACCTTGCAGGCGCTGTTATGAACGGTGCTGTATTGCCAAGGCGATTCCATCCGTAAAATTAATCCTCGCTATGAGGTGGTTGCGCGGCAAAAATCGTCAGCATCAGCTCAGAATCATCAAGAAGCCTGTAAACGGGTTTCCTGCCCGAGAGCTTCTCGCTTTGCGTGATAATGATCGGCACGCCTTCGCCGCGCTTGTCCATGATGAAATTCCGCTGGCTGCCAATGGCGTCTACATTCATTGGACAACGAGCCAGCAAGGAACTTATCAATTCATTCCGTGCCGATTGCCGCTCAGAAATGCTATCAATGGTCATGGTGTTGGGGATCGCACCGGGTGAGAAGATTTCCAGTCGATCCGAAAAGAGGTGCAGGCGGATCTTGGAGCCATAAATGGAGTAATCCCGATGGGCAACTGCATTGACCACTGCTTCAAAGACCGCATTCATGGAGAACTGCGGGGTTTCAATCCGATTGGGCGCTTTGATGGCAAAGACCCGCATGTTTCTCTCCACAAACTTGCAGGCATCCCGAATCTGAACATCAAGTGGGCCAGTGATGTCCTTGGCGTCCAGTTGATAGGCGGCGTTACGTTCGGTGCCTCGATAACAAACGACCTGAATAAAGGCGCTGGACATAAAAGACTCCGGTGCGTCCGAGGCCATCAAAATGCCGCTGACCGTGGCTCGCATCGTGCCGTCTTCGTCCTTGGCAACGAGTTTCATCTTTTCAAGAAATTCACGATCCGCTTTGGACGAGATTACCGTCCTGAATAGATTCCATAGCTTGGGATTCAGGTCATTGACAGATGTGCCCGGAACCGTCTGTTCATCGAAGCGAATGAGTCGCACCTGACTGCGTTGCTGGAATAGCCGGGCTAAAATATCCGGTTTCATCTCGCGCTTGGAGCTCCCGAGGCGGCGGAAATAGCCATTGGGGTTTTTATGGACAAACAGACTGCGGGGCACGTCGATTCGCAGGATTGTTTTTTCACCACCTTGTTGATCGGGTACAATGAGTTTGCGTATGACGCAATCCAAGGGAGGATCAATCGAATCGTTGCAGATAGAACGAAGCCAGCCTTCAACTATGTCAAGTTTCTCCGACGGTATCCCTCGAATCTCCTTTGTCTTGTCGTCAACCCCCAGAACAATGATGCTGGATGCCGTATTCGCCATGGCCGCCAGTTCGTCCGCCATGCCGTCCTTGTGCGGGCCGATAACTTTGTTGCCGCTGAACTCCACGGTCTTGAGTTCAAGAACAGAGTCTTCGCCCAAGTCTATTTGTTTAAGCAGGTCGGAAATATTTTCGTACATCATTGACCTCCGATCAAAGTGGCTAGTGGCGAGGGGCTAGTTTGTTCATCAAAGCATTTGTCATCTTGTTCACTTCCATTTGAATTGCCAGTATTTCTTGTAGTTTTGCAGGATCAATATAATTCAATCGCTCTGCGATGAGTAATTGTGTTTCAACTTCAGCGAGAGAACCGCGGGCGATGGAGAGAAAATTTCTGAATTCCGCAGTGGAATTTCTAGCCTGCCCTTCAGCAATGTTGGACGGAACAGAAACGGCAGCACGCCGAAGCTGATTGGTCAATCCATAAAGCTCTTCCTTCGGAAAATTCCTTGTCGCTTGATACACCATTTCGACCAAATCCATTGCCTTCTGCCCCTCGCCCCTGCTTTTCCGCCACTCACCACTAATCACTCGCCACTGACC
>JBDNGT010000129.1:0-4354 GCA_041689145.1 Geopsychrobacter sp.
CATATTCAGTTGGAGGCTTGTCAGATATTTTTACGTTATCGCCCCATTCCACCATGGTGAAGTTGGCGATCTGATTGGCATCACGTGTCTCCGTAATACCACAGGATTTGAGGTAAGATTTAGGGAACAAATGATGTCGCTCTAGAGATGATTTTGGCCCTTGAGTCGCCGGATCAAGCAACGCTGAGACCTTGTGTTGCGAAAATAGAACTTTAGCATCCAGTAGATTCAATGCTGCAAAGTAAGCAAAGAGTGACGGACTTATTGCCGCAGAAGTTGCCAGCTCATTTGGTAAGGTAATTGACCAGAAATCACCTGTCATTTTCACATCACAAATTTGTCGCAACAAAGAAACAAACTCATCGGCAGTATGAATGTCTCGTAAGCGGGCGAGATCAAATTCCATATCTGATTCAGAAGAGCCGGTATAGCGACCCGTCAGATTAACCATAAAAAACCACTGGGCAATCACACGGCGTAAAGTAAATTCGTCAACTTTGTATTCAGTACGACCGAGCAAATAAAAAACATACGTGTAAAGAAGATTCGCTTCCGAACTGATCATTTTCCCACTTCTGTAACCTGCCTGTACCACTGCTTTTAAAAAGTCTTGCCAGTGTTGCAAATTGAGAGCTCTGCCCTGTGCCTGCTTGAGTATCCCGAATTGCACATCACGGCGTTCTGGACTAAATTTCTCAGTGTCCAGATCCTTGCCTCGCAGGATGGAATAGACATACTGGAGCCGGGCACGGCGAAATGCCAAGCCGACACTGACACGGAGAAGCTGATCAGGTTTCGGACGGATGAAATGGTTAAAAGAAGAGGGTTTATCAACGGAAGGGGTGCGTGCCTCCCGACAAAATTCTTCGAGTTGGGTGCGCCCCTCGTCCCAGAATACCGACATTAGAGTTAAGATAAAGTCGGCCTGATTGAGCTTCTTTCCTTCGCTGTTGATACGAACAAAAACCTGCGAAACCTGTTCTTCATCGACAGAACTTTTCAACTCAAGGACGGTGAAGGGAAAGTGCATCAATTGCTGAAGCTTGGAGACAGCCTTCCGGACTTTCCTCTTGTCGTCAGCCGTGACTTCCCTGGATGTTGCCAGGTTTTCAAGATAGTCCTCAGTCAGATCAAATAAATCTGCATCCTTTGACCACACCACAGAAATATTGGGGATATAAGATGCACTCGCAAAAAGTCAAAAAACGCCTTTTTTATGCTTCATAACTTACCGATATTATTGAAGTGTAAAAACCAGAATAAGAGAATTTGCGAATGCATCATATAAGCCTTATTTTTTCGGATAGCTGCATCTGCAACCTCGAATTTTTCTTCAAGAGGATTGAATGCGATTTCGATCTGCTCTGTGCTGTAATTTTCGCGAATGATCGGAATACCTTTGACCACCGCATAGAGAGAAGTCAGCCGCTGCTGGCCGTCGACAATCAGCAATTGCGCTACCTTTTGCTTCTGATCGGTACCGATGGCTTTGCTTACATCTGAGACTGCATCCCAGAACAAGAAGTAGCCAACTGGATAACCCCGGTACATCGAATCGAAGAGATTGCGGACTTTGGCGTTCTTCCACACGAAGGGTCGCTGTATGTCAGGCAGACCAATTTTCCCGAGCGCAATATCTTCAATGAGTGGTCCCAACGTGTAATCTACTTTGGTAAAAACTGTTTCACTCATGTTCACCCTCCTTCACATTGAATTGTCATTTCGACCTAAAGTTCTGAACTACCTCAGCCACAGGTATTGTAGGCCCGTGATCACCGGCCAAAAGTCCTGTTTCCGCCCTACTAAACAGTGACTGCAAAACGACCTGCCTCGATTCAGTATCTACACTTCCTTTTTCGCTGAGAGCTAAATAAAGGTAAGTCAGAAGCTCGCGCTCTTCCGCATCGCGCTGGAGATGAAAGGTACTGAAGGTGAGTTTGCCGAGAACGCGGATCAGGAAAATAGCCATAGTAACAGTTGCACCAAGCATTATCACGCCCTGCCAATGCTCTGCGGCCAACTCTTTAATCAGTTCCCCTTTGGTCATCCATTGGTAAAAAAGCCATGCGAAACCGAAACCCACAAGCACGGTAATAGATGCCATAACGGCACCATAAAACCGACCAGCATTCCTTAATGCGATTGATCGACTTTTCCAATATGTGGCAGCCGGTTCAAGACGAAGCTTTTCGCGATAAAGCTCCTCCATTTCATTTAACTGCTTGCTGGCCTTTAAGAAGAATGTCTCCCTATCGATTTCATCTTTTGAAAGTTGATTCGCTAGATTCTCGGCGGAGGTGGACAAAAGTTCCAGTTGTTCGTTTTTGTAGGATTCACGGTCAGTTGCAAGCTCTGATTGAGATGTAGTTTTCCACTCATCGATGTCTCGCTTGAAATCGTCTGTTTCACCTATAAGCTCGTCGGTTTTGTCAGAGAGGGTTTTACGTAGTGAGGATAGCGCCCGTTTTTCGCTGTCTCGTCGTTTATAGATGATACTTTCTTCTTGATGGGCAAATTCGTAGCCGAGGATGGCGCCTTCAATAGTCGCGGTCCTGGCATCTTGTAACTGTCCGTTATTGCAGTTGGTTACAATGGTCCAAAAGCTACTCGCCTGATGTTGGCCCAACTTACATATTTCAGTAAAAGCGATGGCAAGCGGGGTCATCGAAAACGCAATCAATTCCATGTGCTCTTTAACGCGATTCAAAAAAGGGATTAACTGCTGCTGGCGTTTAGTTTCATCCCACACTTGGAAGTTGGTTTTATATGTGTTGATTTCATTTTTAGCGCTATTGATTGAACCCAACAGTTGGTTCATTGGATTCTGATTTGACAGGGAACCAAAGGCTTGCCGCCAAAACTCAGCCTCTTGATCAATAAATTTGCTCAGCGATTTAAGAGTCGTGAATTTCTTCTCCTCGCCAACCACATCAATCAAAATAATATCAATTTTCAAATAATCAATTTCTTCTGCCATACCCCCTCCTCGGCCTATGCGGCATTAATTTCATTGTCTAACCCAGACACATCAATTGCCCCTGAAATTAGCTTTGGTAGAAGCAGATCTCGGGTTTGTCGTAGGTTCTCATTCTTCTTCGCCAACACATGGATTTGCCTAAACATTGGTGCAGCGTGACTGCTGAAAATATCCAAAACCTTTTGATGGGGCTGCGCGATAAGAAACTGGTCAAAGCATTTCTCGCTGACCCGTTGTCGGCCCGTCGCACCTGACATGCTCTTAATGGCGTTGTCTCTGAATTCGTTGGACCGAGCCATGAGATAAACATATTCAGGGCACAGGGTCTTTGACCGCAGGACGATAAATTCAGTTGAGCCAAAGGCTGTCGTCTCATTGTCGGGCAAGAATTGTACAAAGCCCGTCTTACCGTTTTCAAGGCACGGAGTAATGCGGGCGAAAAGGGTATCGCCATTTTTGAACTTAGTCCCGCTGTTGCCCTCTTTAGTTTCGATATTGGAGATCAGCATAGAATTAGTTGAAAGCGATCCCATAGGAGCGAAAGGCTTTTCCCCTTCTTTGGGGACTTTTGTCCTTGGTTTAACATCAACTGATTCGGTGACTGGCTTCACCTCCCACCTCTCAGGAATCTTCCCGAGAGGCGAATCGACCATTTTGTCCATCTCATGGCCGGGGAAGCGGAAGTTAACGAACCACTCGCGGTAAATGGTCTGAGCTATTTCTTCGAGGATTTTGATGCGTCGAGTATTGTTTTCAATCAGGTCGTCGTAGGCGGTGAGGATGGAGGCGATTTTGCGCTGGGTTTCGAGAGGGGGCAGTGCGACCCTCATCTCTTTGAGCAAAACGATGGTAAATGCGGATTGAGAAGAGCCTATTGTTGCTTTCTTAAGTTCCCCTTTCCCCTGCGGTGAAAGAAGCCAGTAGTATAAAAATTGGCTATTTAGAACTTTAAAGTTTCTGAACCAGGTCAGGTTGCCATCCTTGAAGTAAAACTCTTCGCCTTTATTGACAACATAAGGCATTCCAAGAGTGCCCACTGAGGTAAGAAGTAAGTCTCCTACTTGTGGAGCTCCAAATTTATTCTTGATTTCGAGAAATTTACGCCTAGAAATAAACAGTTCAGTGGAAACGTTCAGGTTGCCTTTATGCTTTTCTGTGATTTCTTTTCCACGATAAAAAGGGACACCAGAAGTTTGGTAGTCAGCCGCAAAAATCCTCTTGCTTGAGGTGATTTCACAGAGACTGTGCATGGTCGATATGACCCATTGATTCTCCATCCTCATGCCTCCAAAATTGCCGAGACATTACCTGCAATTATGCCTTCAAATTCCAACGCTTCAGCGTTGAGAACTGCCAACTCCTCGTTCAACTCCTCCA
>JBDNGT010000130.1:0-6063 GCA_041689145.1 Geopsychrobacter sp.
CCGCTATCAGAATCCATGGGCATAAGAATCCTTGAATACTTAACGATTTTTTAGTTTAATGGCGAGGTTAAACCAATCAGCCAATCGTCGAATCCAATATTAAAGCCTCTGTAAATTGCTCCAAGGAGACTGCGAATCAATGTCCTTTGCCGGTAATCTTGAAGATCTTGCTATCGTCGACGTTATCCAACTGCTCCATTCCACCCGAAAATCGGGAACCCTTTGCGTCACCAGCAATAAAGGGCCCAGCCAGATTGTGTTTAATAATGGCTATATTGTCAGCGCCAATCACTATAACGGTTCGGTTCGTATCGGTAAAATACTGGTTGAGATGGGGGCAATCAGTGAGGAGGTCTTACATCAGGTCCTTGCTGAGCAGAAAGCGGCTGGGGTCCAGCACAAACCGTTGATAGGGATGTTAATTGAAAAGCAGGCGCTGGATAAAGATGTTGCCTCCAAAGGGCTTGAATGTTTGATCGAAATGACCATAGTTGAGATGGTAAGTTGGCAAAAGGGGACCTTCACTCTCGATGTTGATACGGTCGAGATCAACGATGAATATAAATATATCCCGGAGAAACTTCATCAGGAGTTAACTTTCGATACCCAGATGGTTCTGTTAGACGCACTGCGTATTTACGATGAAAAATGCGCGGCAGGAATTAGTCCGGCAGAAATGTCTTTGTCCTATGATGGTTATCAAGATATTTCCATCCCGGCAGAACCACATATGGAAGACAATGATTCGGGTGTTGAACTGTCTGCTGACATGCTCGGCCTCGATGCCATTGATCAAATAGACGTGCTGGTCCCCGAGGTTTTTACCAGCCTTGAGGCCTTTGACCCATCAGAACTGCACCGTCAAAAGGTGCGTGAATTTCTACCGGAATTCCCTTCTTCACAACGTGAAGAGTTGGTTAACTATTTAACCAGCAAAACAAATATTGTCGAACATCAAGGGCATCAAGGGACCGTTGATCAGGAAGAGAAACAAACCATTATTCTCTATGGGGCCGATGAACTGGTTAACCACGGGCTGATGAGTGCTTGTAAATTCGAGGGGATCATGGTTTTTACGACCTCTACCCTTCTGGAGTTTGAAAATAAAATCACCCAAAGCCTAAAACGCTGGCTTACCCCAGTTCTGGTCTATGATTGCCCTGTCGCCACCCTTGAAGGCTTTACCAAAGAAGAAATCACCGGCGTTCGTCAAAAAATGGCCAGCCTCTTCCCTCAATTGCAGTCGGTCCAGATCGCCTCACCCATCGATTATATTTACTCACTGCAATCGCTAACAACCGGAGCCTGCACGGTTATACCCCGATCTGTTGCGGAAAATCGACGGGATTCCTTTATTGCTGATTTCATTCAATTTCTAGAGAGTTTCCCCTGCTTTATTCATGGACTTTGCCGGCACCGAGCAACCAGCTCGCAGGTTAAAACTAACCTGCTCTGCGAACTGCGCGATATGCGCTCTGCTGCAGAGATTGCCAGTTTTCTTCTCGAGCAGACCTGCCAAATATTTGAGCGCAGCATGACCTTAATTCTGCAAAAAGAGGAGTTGATCGCGGAAAAATCCTTTGGCATTGAAGCGGACAAAACAGCAGGACCATCCGCTCCGCTTCGCTTTAAAATTCAGGTTGAGCAGGAAAGTCTTCTGGCAAAGGTCATCGCAGATGGCCAGCTTTTTTATGCTGCCGTCGATGACAAAACAATCCGCGAAGCGATTTTTGGTAAAATCAGCGCTCCAGATAAATCAAAAATCATGCTCTTGCCACTCGTTGCCGCAGACAGAACGCTGGCTTTGATTTATGCGGATTTTGGCCAGTCTAAAGAGAGAAAAATTGACACTGAATATTTGAAAAGTTTGGCTTGGCTGGCGGGAATGGCTCTAGAGAAAGTCATACGCAATAAGCAATAATGAACCGTTTTTATATTCTACTATAGTTTCGCCACTGTCATAACTGGAGGAATCATCCATGGACGCAAGAACACTCAATCAAATTTTACAAATTGCTTTTGAAAAACGCGTTTCAGATGTTCACTTCGAGGTAGACAACCCTCCTTTTTTTCGTGGACGCGGTCAACTGATTCGCTCAAAGCTTCCCGTTCTGAGCGGTCAGGACACTGAATTTATCGCACGCAAAATCATGGAAAAAAACAATCGAACGCTCCCGGACGATTTAACCGAACTCGATGCGTCCTATTCCCTCAATAATGGTGGCCGTTTCCGGGTTAGCCTCTTTAAGCAACGGGGGCATATCGGTATTGTCATGCGCGTCATTCCACCGGAAATCGGCAGTTTTAAAGAACTAAGCCTGCCGGCGGTGCTCGGGGAGATCGTCAAGGCACCCAACGGGCTGGTCCTGGTAACGGGTCCAACGGGGAATGGCAAATCGACCACTCTTGCTTCGATGATTCAATATATCAATGAAAACTTCAGTTACAACATCCTGACGATTGAAGATCCGGTTGAATTTCTCTTCTCTTCGGAGAAAAGTTGCATCATCCAGCGCGAAGTTGGGATTGACACCCAAAATTTCACCACCGCTCTACGCGCAGCCCTCAGAATGGACCCCGACGTCATCATGGTCGGTGAGATGCGCGACCTTGAGACTATCGATGCGTGCATTAAGGCCGCCGAAACAGGCCACCTGGTCTTCTCCACCCTGCACACACAAAACGCAGCCTCAACCATCAATAGGATCCTCAGTTACTACCCACCTGAATCACAGGACAACCTCCGGCAACGCTTGGCAGATATTTTGGTTGCGACAGTTTCTTTGCGGCTGATCAAAGACAAAAAGGGTGAGCGGGTTTTGCCGGTCACCGAAGTCATGCGCTCCACGACAACCATTCAACACTGCATCAAGGAAGGTCAATTCGATGAAATCGAACAGCACATCGAAAATGGCCGGGGTCAATATCATATGCAGTCGATGGATCAGCATCTGATCCAACTCTGCCAGAAGGATATCATCAGCATTGAGCAGGCCAAGCGCCTTTCACATTCGATGGACCTTGAACGCAAACTGACATTTACCCGCTAAGAATTCGGCACAAAAAAAGGGCAGGCTCAGAAACAAGCCTGCCTTTTTTTGTGTATTGAAATCAGGTTAACAGCCACAACCACAATTATGGCAAACAACCTTGTCGCTCCCCTGTGGCTCAATCGTTTCAGGGGCAAAAAGAATTCGATTGATGCCGCGCTTGAGATCTTCTGTTATGTCTCGATTTGCACTACAACCGATAACGTGTCCCAAACATGTATTTGAAAAGCCGCCGGATGGACAGCGCAGTCGAATCGAATTAAGGATATCTGCGTAGCCTCGAACGATTATTTCAGTGGACTCAGTCCCACACTCTAGAAGGACATGCAACTTTTTGTACTCGTCCGCAAGGTCTTCGACTAACCTCTCCGCCGCCAACCAATCGCTTTTATCCCACCAGTCACTATCAGGCGCCTGAACACGCTGGTAAAAAACGACCTGCAAGAGAGTGGAGCTTGCCGCTGCAATGGACATCGTATTAAACGATCCAGGAGAGGTCACCAGCGCCCTCGCGCAGGACCTCTACCCGATCTCCGATCAGGCTGATAACGGAAGATTCGGTCCCCATGGAAACGCCCCCATCGACCACCATATCAACCATCCGTTCCATCCGCTCATCAATCAACTCAGGATCCTGAATCACATTCTGACCAGAGATATTAGCACTGGTCGTCACCAGAGGATGCCCAAGTTCCTTTACGATCATCTGTGAAATTGCATTGTCGGGAATCCGGATACCAACGGTTTTCTGTCGGGTAATTAATGATTCAGGCACAATTTTCGAGGCTTCCAGAATAAAAGTATAAGGCCCGGGAAGATGCCGTTTCAGTATACGGAAGGCAAAGTTACTCACTTCGGCATAATTTGAGACTTCAGCTAAATCGCTACAAATAAACGAGAACGGCTTACGCGGATCACGTTGTTTGATTTGGTAGATTTTTTTAATCCCTTTTGGGTTGAAAATATCGCAGCCCAGCCCATAGGTGGTATCGGTCGGATAGACAATCACTCCTCCCTGTTTCAAGCAATCAACCACAAGCCTGACAAGCCGCAGTTGGGGGTTTTCAGGATTAATTCTATTACGCATACGCTCCTCCGGGAGAGAGCAAACTATAAAAAATCATGTATCATTGAATTATAACAACATTTTCAAGCCAGGGACTGTTTTCATCCGGGCGTAAATATCCGTAAGTTGCTGATAGTTTTCCAACTGCACTAAAATTGAAACCGTCTGGTAATTCCCTTTACCGCTCAGCCGGACATGGATGGCATCCTGATGAACTGGTACATGAGAGTTCACAGCAGCAGAGATCTCTGTAGAAAATTTCAAATCACTAATGCCCACCGCCTTAAAAGTGTAATGACAAGGGAACTCGAACAGATTTTCAGGATTTGCCGCCTCACTCATTTCTTCGCCCCGCTGAGTCCGGTATGACCGAACCCGCCAGTGCCTCGTACAGTCTCAGACAGTTCATTGACCTCTGATATCCGACACTGAACAACGGGAGAAACCACCAGTTGTGCAATACGATCACCGGGGGATATCAGAAAATTCTCTGTCCCATGATTGATAACGATAATCCCTATTTCGCCACGATAATCTGCATCTATTGTCCCTGGAGTATTGAGCAATGTAACACCATGGTGCAGGGCTAACCCGGAACGAGGTCTCACTTGAATCTCATAGCCAGGCTCAATCGCAACAGACAGTCCCGTCGGCACAATGACTCTTTCGCCCGGGGCAAGGCACAGCGTTTCATTTGGCAGCGCACAAACATCCAGGCCCGCGGCAAGTTCAGACATATAGACGGGCAATATTGCGTCAGAACGGATTTTTTTAAATTGAATTTCAGGTTTGTCTAGCATGACGGATCCTTTTAAATGATCAGATCATCGAATGATACAGAGAAATCGCGGATATTACCAATAGCCTGCAGGGTCTTTTTAAGGAGGGAGACTCCGGGCTGATAGAGGAGAAACAAATACACTCACTGTGGACCGTTCCTGTAGGCAATGAACTGAAGGCCTTTTTAATCCAGCGACAGAATTGGTCATGGTCGAGATTGCCGGCAGCAGTAACGATAATGTTCTGCCCGAGGTAGCGTTGATTTAATAGCTGTTGCAGGTCGTTGCGCGTGATGGACTCGACACTGACCGTTTTGCCAAGCACAGGTCGTCCCAAGGGATGACAATGCCAGATTTTTTCACTGAAAAGATCGTGGACATGATCCTCTGGGGTATCTTCAACCATCGAGATCTCCTGAAGGATGACGCGGCGTTCTTTTTCTATCTCAGCACTGTCTAGTGTTGAATTCAGGACCAGATCGGAAATAAGATCAACCGCTTGAGGAAGCCTGTTGCTCAATATTTTGGCGTAGTAACAACTGTATTCGCGAGCAGTAAAAGCATTAAAAGTGCCCCCGAAAGAATCTGCCTCCCGGGCAATTTCAAGAGCCGTGCGACGCGAGGTCCCCCTAAACAGCATATGCTCAAGAAAATGAGATATGCCGTTTAAGGGGCCTGCTTCATGACGTGAACCATTTTCAACCCAGAAACCGACTGAAGCCGAATGAACTTCGGGCATAAATTCGGTGACCACCCGGAGGCCGTTGGTCAGGGTTGTTTTCCTTTGCATGGACCGACCTGATTAACCTTCTTCAGGCAACTTCTGATCGAGAGCTTCTTTGCGCGAAAGCTTGATTTTGCCCTGACGGTCGACGCCGATGCATTTCACCTGGACCGTATCCCCTTCGTTCAGGACCTCAGTCACAGTGCGAACTCGCTCTTTTGACAGTTCAGAGATGTGCACCAGGCCGTCAGTCCCAGGATAAATCTCGACAAAAGCACCGAATTCCATAATCTTGCGCACGGTCCCTTGATAAATTTTGCCGACTTCAGCTTCCTGTGTCAGGTCGCGAACCATCTTGATAGCCATTTTGGCAGCTTCACCGTCACTGGAGGCGATGTTGATCGAACCGTCATCCTGAATGTCAATGGCGCAACCGGTGGCTTC
>JBDNGT010000131.1:0-4187 GCA_041689145.1 Geopsychrobacter sp.
CTGCAGGGTGGCAGCCGACAATCCGTCTGAATTGAGCTGGTCGGCGTTGCGTAACCGCTTGAGCTCAGTTTCCAATCGCTCGAGGCTCGGCTTGAACTGATTGTCTTTGAGATCGGCCAGCTGGTCGAAGCGATCCTCACCGGCGAGAATTTCGACCATGCGTGACAGATCGACCAATTCGGTGTTGACTCCGTTAAGACTGCGCCGCCAGGTCTGGGCGCGGTAACTGAGCAGCTCGTTCGACAACTTGCGGGCCTCATCTGGGCCTGCAGTGCGCCAACGTCTGATTTTCAAAGCCTCTTCCAGCCGTTGTCCGCCTTCGAAGATATCCAGCTCTGCGCGCAGGCGGTGCAGTTGGCTCCGGACCTGCGACAGACTCTGTTTGTCCCGGTTGTCTAGAAAAACCGGTTGATAGGCGTCGCGCCAGGCGACCGCACGCTGCCAGACCCTGCGCAGATTATAGCTGCGCTGGCCCAGATCATTGCTGACGCGTGCAAGCGTGGGGATTTCGGTCGGCTGTTGTAGTTCGATCTGCAGTTGCGCAAACTCATCCGCAGGGAAAGTCTCATGCAACGGGCCGAAATCGAGCTGCAGCAGGTCACTCAGGGAGGTCTGGGTTTGGCGACTGAGCTTTCTAAGTTGCTCGGCCCCGCGACTCAGACGCGCTTCCTGCTCGGCGAGTTGCTGCCCTTCCCGATTCAGCCCATGCAGCGTCCAACCGACCAGGCCGTTGGTCACCACACCGGTCAGCAGGCCGACCATCACCAAACCCCAGACCAGTAAAACAATCTTTCGCCCGGGCATCAGAGGTTTCATGGCAGCGTCCTGGGCGGAAGGTCTGAGACGATTTGCTGCCAGCTGATCGACACCACCTGGCCGTCCTGCAATCGGGTCGGCCAAACATTATGACTCGCCTGATGTTGCTCCGGGCTGAGTTTCAAAGAGATCCCTAGCCCTAGATCAAAATCTTCGAGCCGCTCCAGCCCATCAACCAAGGTCTCACGATTCAGCTCAGCGGGGGCCATGGCCATGCCGGCCAGCAGAGTCTGCAGAGCAAAGTAGCCTTCGAGGCTGACAAAGCTGGGTGGCTGCGCATCTAACTTTTGGAGCGCCGCACGGTAATCGCGCACCAGAGGCAGCTGGCTCTCCAGCGGATGGGGTACCACCTGAGTGACGACGACACCGTCTCCCGCCGCTCCAAGCTCATGGGCGAGCGCGGCACTGCCAACAAAGGAGACATTCAGCATCAGCGCCTTAAGCCCCGACTGTCGGGCCAGACGGATAAACTTGGCACAGGGGGCGTAGGTTCCAACCAAGATCACCGCGCGGGGTGGATGTTCCGCCAGTAGCAGGTCAGCGAGGGCGTTTTCGACGGCGAGGGTATTCCGCCGGTAGCGCACGTGCAGCACCTGTTGCTCGTCGACCAGACCGTGCCGTTTCAGAGCGGCAAAACCACCCACATACCCAGCATCACCATAGCCATCGCGCTGGGTAAAGAAAGCGATCTCTTCGGGTAGCAGGCCACCTCGCTCAATCAGGGCATCGACCATGGCGGCAAGCTCTTCGGCATAGCTGGCGCGGACATTGATGACATAACGTTCTGGCGGGGTACGCCGCAGACCACCCGCACCGGAGAAGGGTGCGAAAAACAGGGTTTGCGCTCCACGTATCAAGGGCAGAGCAGCGATCGCGGTCGGCGTGCCGACATTGCCGATAATCGCCAGAACCTGATCCTCTTTCAAAAGTTTGCGCATATTCGGCGCCGTCCGCGCCGGTTCATAGCCATCATCGATGCTCAGCAAGCGCAGCTGATGGCCGTCGAAACCGCCGGCCAGATTGGCCTGCGTAATTCCAGCCAAGACCCCGCGGCGCATCTCCTGGCCAAGGACGGCAGCCGGTCCGCTCAAGACCGTCGACATACCGAGCAGGATTTCATTTTTATCCGGGGCGACGGCACCCGCCGGCGACAGAAACACCCCACACAAAAGGGGGATCAGCACCAGTAGCGCAAATTTCGGCCCGCGACCTGTCATATCTGAAACCCAGGGCCGATTTCAAAATCCCGGATCTTCTTGTCCAGGGTTTTACGGGTGACACCGAGAAGTTGGGCGGCCCGGCTCTTATTCCAGCTGGTCTCTTCCAAGGCCCGCTGAACCTGCAAATTTTCGGCAGCACGCAGACTGAATGAGGGGAGCAGTTCGCCGCCGGGTTGCAGCTCTAGCAGACGAAATTTACTCGGTAACAAGTCGAGGGTCAGGGTCGTAGCGCGGGACAGCACTACGCAGCGCTCGATGATATTCTCCAGCTCCCGTACGTTCCCCGGCCAGTCGTAATTGCGCAGCACCTGCAAAACCTCGGCACTGACCTGTTTAGGCGGCTGGTTGAGCCGCTTGGCCATTTTACAGAGAAAATGCTTGATCAGCGGATCGATATCCTCGCGCCGACTACGCAGCGACGGCAACTCCAGGCAGATGACATTCAAACGATAAAACAGATCTTTGCGAAAATGGCCGACGATTACCTCCTGTTCGAGGTTTTTATTGGTTGCCGCGATAAAGCGCACATCGGCCTGCTGGGTCCGGGTCGCACCGACCGGCAGGTATTCTCCCTGCTGCAACACGCGCAGCAGTTTGGCCTGCAAGGCCGGGCTCAATTCGCCGACTTCATCCAGAAACAGGCTGCCCCCCGCGGCGGCGGCCAACAGCCCCTGCTGAGCCCGCACCGCGCCAGTAAAGGCGCCCTTCACATGCCCGAAGAGCTGGCTTTCCAGCAGGGTTTCGGTCAGGGCCGCACAGTTGAGCGCCAGAAATGGGGCCTGACTCCGTGGACTATGGTTATGCACCGCGCGCGCGATCAACTCTTTACCGCTACCACTTTCGCCCAATACCAGCAGTGGCGAATCAACTCCTGTCACGCGCATCGCCAGATCATAAACCTCGGCAAAGGCAGCACTCACAAAAACAAGCGCCTCGCCGCCTGCCTGTTGCTGCAACTTCTGTTTCAGACTGCGATTTTCGGCCAGCAGTTTTTCGCGCTGCAGACTCTGTTCGACCACCGCGCGCAACTGCTCCTGGGGAAAGGGTTTGGTCAGATAGTTTTGCGCTCCCAGTTTCATCGCCTCAACCGCAGATTCGATGCTGCCGTGTCCGGTCATCATCACGACCGGCAGCTCAGGGCGGCAATTGCGCACCCGCTGCAAGGTTTCCAGCCCGTCAAGCTCGGCCATCTTGATGTCGAGCAGCAACAGATCGACATCCGCCTTGCTACTGTTCAGGGCCTCAAGCAGACTCAGCGCTCCCTCAAAGGTCACCACCTCAGCACCCCAACTGCAGAGCATCTTTTTCAGATAACGCAGCATTCCTATTTCATCGTCACAGACGTAGATCAGCCCATCCATAAGCGTCTCATCCCCAATGAAATCCAAAGTTCTCTAAAAATATTTTAGCGAACAAGCTGGATACTTTTTATCCAAAAACCATACTGTATGGGAAGGATGTATACAACTCTGGAGTCAGAAATTGCGCATTAATTTTGCGCAATAAATTACCAAACGCCCGTCAATCCTCATGCTGGATCACTAAAACAGAACACTGGCATATAACTTGCGATATGAGTCTTACGGCAGTTTGCCTTCTGCCCAATGCAATGTTGATTCGTTCATCCCCTGACTACAGGGTTTATCGCTCGGTTCCCAGCGTAAAGGAGATCATCAGAATGCAATTGAACAGACGTGGGTTTTTCAAGCTTTCAGGCAGTGTCGTCGCTGGCTCGTTGCTCGGTATCGGTCTGGAAGCAGCAGAAGCCGAAGCCGCTGCGCTCCCCCTGGCGATCCAGTATGCCAAGGAGACCGCCACCATCTGCCCCTATTGTGCGGTCGGCTGCGGGCTGATTGTGCACTCGCGCGGCAACGAGGTAATCAACACCGAAGGGGATCCCGACCATCCGATCAACCTCGGCACCCTGTGCAGTAAAGGAGCCTCGGTCTTCCAGCTGCGCGACAACCCGAAGCGCATCACCCAACCGATGTACCGGGCCAAGGGCGCCAGAGAATGGCAGACGGTCACCTGGGATTGGGCCCTTGACCAGATTGCGGACCGGGTTAAGACGACCCGCGACGCTTCCTTCATGGAACGGAACGCCAAGGGACAGGTCGTCAACCGCACCGACGCCATCGCCTCGGTCGGCAG
>JBDNGT010000132.1:0-16875 GCA_041689145.1 Geopsychrobacter sp.
GTGAGGGTCGATGTTGCCAAGCCGGCATGCGGTGCCATAATAAAACATCCGCCATACAAACGGATATTACTAATAATCGCATGCCAAGCCGCCAGCGACTCCCCCTCTGCGTTCTGCACCCGAAACGCAACTGGCCGATAGCTTACTAGTGCCTTAAGCCCGGCGAATAAATATGCAAACTTGCCGGTGTGCCTCTTCAAACGAGGGTTAACCGCGCGCACCGCTGCGGCATCATAGCCGATTCCGGCCATCATCAGGAAAAAAGCGCCGCCTGTCTCAGCCAGAGTAACCGGCAACGCCTCTCCAAACAACGCCACATGACAGGCCTCTTCGACCGTCAAAGGAAGGCCCATCTCTAGCGCCATGACATTAGCGGTGCCAAGGGGCACAAAGGCCAGCGGGATTTTCCGGCCGGCCAAGCCGTTGGCGACCTCATTGAGCGTGCCATCGCCTCCGGCGGCTATAACCACATCATAATCAGCGGAGTCCAGACGTGACGATTCGTCTGTCGCATCACCACGCTGACAGGTCATGAACAGGTCAACCCGGGCACCGGCAGCTTCGAGGAAAGACTTTGCCCTTTCGATTCGCGGCCGCGCGTCACCCCCTGAAATTGGGTTGGCGATTAATTTGATTCGTTTGCGCATCTTTAAATACCAAAGCAGACAGGGCACCCCTCGTCAAGAGATGCCCCGTTTTTTTTGCAGTTATTTAGTGATCTCTTTAGTAACGGGCGTCAGCAAACTCAACCCAACCGCCGGCAGCGACCAGTGCTTTGTCAAATGGGCTGACTTCGCAGCTGAAGTTGAGGCTCTTGCCACCGGCTGTGGCCGTAATGTTTTGCGCGTCAACATCGACATCGATATTGATAACTCCATCAACCTCCAGCGCAATTATCTGATCGATATCGCACTTCGGCAGCTCAATCGCCAGCATCCCGCAGTTAAACATGTTCTGGCGAAAGATCCGCGCGTAACTTTCGGCGATAACCGTATGCACGCCATTGACCTCGAACACCCAGGGTGCATGCTCGCGGGATGAACCACAACCAAAATTGGTCCGGGTTACCACGACGGTTGCATTCTTGAGTTTCTCCCCGTTGGGGTCGAATCCTTCCAACTTAAGATCTTCTAGGAGGTAAGGCGTCAGCGCCTCTTTTGTGACCTCGGTCAGATACTTGGCCGGGATAATCTCATCGG
This sequence comes from Geopsychrobacter sp., assembly GCA_041689145.1. Lineage (GTDB taxonomy): Bacteria > Desulfobacterota > Desulfuromonadia > Desulfuromonadales > Geopsychrobacteraceae > Geopsychrobacter. The sequence goes on from JBDNGT010000132.1 coordinate 1,200, forward strand.
TATTGATATCGGCACGATCAAGAACGATCACCGAGCCGCCAAAAGTTTTTTTGCTTCTCATTCTTCTTAGTCTCCTTCTCGACCTAGAGGGTCCGGGCGTCGGTGATCACACCGGTGATAGCGCATGCCGCTGCGGTAGCGGGGCTCATCAGGTGGACCATGCCCCCCTTGCCCATACGACCATTGAAATTGCGGTTACTGGTCGAAGCGCAGGCCTCACCTTCAGCCAGCACCCCGTTGCTCATCCCCAGGCAGGCACCGCAGGTTGGGTTGGTCACGCAGAATCCGGCATCCATGAAAATCTGGATGAGCCCTTCATTAAGCGCCTCGCTGAATATTTTGGGCGTCGCCGGCGAAACAATACCCCGCACGGAATCAGCAATCATCTTTCCTTTGAGCACGGCCGCCGCTTCGCGCAGATCGTCAATCCGACCGTTGGTACAGGTGCCGATGTAGACCTGATCGATACGCGTCCCGGCCATTTCAGAAACCGGCTTGACGCAGTCGGGCTTGAAGCCATAGGTCACCTGTGGCGCGAGGTCCGAGACATCAAAGTCAAGCACCTTGTCGTAGCTGGCATCACCATCAGAAACCCACTGGCTATAGTCAGCAAGCGCGGCCTCTTTGCTGCCGAATTCTTCTTCAATAAAGGGCCAGAGATAATCGACCGTGGTCATATCGGGCATACACACACCGCAGGTTCCACCCGCTTCGATCGCCATGTTGCACAGGGTCATCCGTGCATCCATACTTATGGCATCAACCACCGGGCCACGAAACTCAAGGATTCGATCAGTGGCCCCGTTCACGCCGAGTTGCCCGATTACATGCAGGATAACATCCTTGGCCACGACCCCCTGAGACAGGCGACCATTGATGTTGATGCGTATCGTGGCTGGCTCGCGAAAAGCGCAAACCCCTTTCAATATCCCGACTTCAAGATCGGTCGTTCCGACACCGGCAGCAAAGGCCCCGAAAGCGCCGTGAGTGCAGGTATGACTGTCGCCCATAATCACGGTGAAGCCAGGACGGATGAAACCCTTTTCCGGGAAGATCGCGTGACAGACGCCGTTTCGTCCGATATCAAAGAAATCGGGAATCTCATGCCGCCGCGCCCAATCACGCAGAATCTTGGCTTGAAGCGCGGTCTTGCTGTCCTTCGACGGGGTGACATGGTCGATCACCGCCTTGATTTTATTGCGATCGAAGACTCGGTCCTTGTCACGCCAAACCAGATCGGCAATCGCGACCGGGGTGGTAATCTCGTGGCAGAGCACACGGTCAAGGTTGAGCACGCGCGTCCCCACGAACGGTTCATCGCGCAGGTGCGCGGTAAATATCTTTTCTGCAATGGTCTTGCCCATAAAAACTCCTTGTTTAAACTTGGCTATCCCTCTTAGACCGGGGACTTTTTATTGATGATCGCCTTGCCCGCAATCTTGTTTAATGCGTGGATATAAGCCTTGGCACTGGCAACGATGATGTCGGGATGCGCACCGGCCCCGAGGACCTCACGCCCTTCAGCAGCCAGCCGCACGGTGCACTCACCCTGCGCATCGGTCCCGCCGGTGATCGCGCCTACCGAAAAACTGAGCAGTTTGGCCTGACTCTTGGTTAACTTTTTGATCGCCTTGAAGGTCGCATCGACTGGACCGTCGCCGAGCACCGCTGTCTTCTTGACCTTGCCGAAAATTTCCATTTCGACCGTCGCCGTCGGTGCCGCAAAAGAACCGCTACTGACGTTCATCTGCATCAGTTTGAAGGTTTCAGGGACACGCAACACCTCATCGGCAACAATCGCATCAAGATCTTCGTCGAAGATCTCTTTTTTACCGTCGGCCAGCGATTTGAAGCGGGCGAAGGCCTTTTCGGTCTCTTCCCGCGTCAGATCGTAGCCAAGAGTCTTAAGGCGGTCGATGAACGCGTGACGCCCGCTATGCTTACCGAGAACCAGCTTGCTTTGATTGAGGCCGACCGATTCGGGGGTCATGATCTCATAGGTCGATTTATCCATCATCATGCCGTGCTGATGGATCCCTGCCTCATGGGCAAAGGCGTTCGCACCGACCACCGCCTTATTCTGCTGCACCTGGATGCCGGTAATGGTCGAGAGCAGCTTACTCGAAGGGGTGATCTGCTCTGTGGCAACATTGGTGGCGTAGTGCAGAATGTCATGCCGGGTGCGCAGAGCCATGACAATCTCTTCGAGGCTACAGTTCCCGGCCCGCTCGCCGATGCCATTGACCGTACATTCGACCTGCCGCGCACCGGCCTGGACTGCAGCCAAGGAATTCGCGACCGCCAGGCCGAGGTCATTGTGACAGTGAACAGAGATAATCGCCTTGTCGATATTGCTGACATGCTGCTTAAGGTAGCCGATAATATCAAAGTACTCCGACGGAATCGTGTAGCCGACGGTATCCGGGATATTGACGGTGGTCGCCCCCGAAGCGATAACCGCCTCAACAATCTGAGCCAGAAACGGCAGACGTGTGCGCACGGCATCCTCCGCCGAAAACTCAACATTCGGCGTGTAGCTGGCCGCCAGCTTGACAGCCTCAACCGCGCTGTCTAACACCTGTTGCTCGCTCATCTTGAGCTTATATTTCATATGGATATCGCTGGTCGCAATAAAGGTATGGATCCGCCCGCGCTCGCCGGCGTACTTCAATGCCTCCCAGGCACGGTTGATATCGAGCTTACCGGCACGGGACAACCCGGCAATCTGCGGGCCCTGAATGGTCTGAGCAATTTTTTTAACGGCCTCGAAGTCGCCATCAGAAGCGATCGGAAAACCCGCCTCAATAACATCGACATTCAGCCGTTCAAGCTGGTGTGCGATCCGCATCTTTTCATCAATATTCATGCTGGCGCCAGGTGACTGCTCGCCATCACGCAGGGTGGTATCAAAAATAATAATCTTCTCTTGATTGGCCATTTTCATTCACCTCTGTCGGTTAAATATTTTGCTGCAACTGCCAAGATATCGGCGGCCTCAATCTGTTGAGCGATAGACGATGTCCCCTCTAGCTTCCCTAGGTCAGATTCCATGAAACCACCTCCTTCCGGCTTGACATGTCAGCAACAAAAAAAGCTCTCGCCCCTTGCAGGGGCGAGAGCTTGAAGCTTCGCGGTACCACCCTGTTTCAGCCTGTAAAGAAAGATTCCCACAGACCCTTAATTGGCCATTTACGCTGGCTCACGGCAGAAGCTAGGCCCAAAACAGGGCTTCACTGCTGCGGCTCCAAGGCGAGTTCAACCCTCTTTTCGTACCGACTTGCAGCAACCGTCGGCTCTCTAAGACGAAAGACAGAGTCTACTACTCCTTTTCAACGCCGTTCTAAAATGTGATTTATTATTCAACAGCAAAGACTTCAGCCTGTCAAGTTTTTTAGAATCCGATTTTCCAATCAAACCCGACAAGGGATAAAAAACCCCCGTTAGAATCGAAGAATCTGACGGGGTTCTTGAACAACAAAATAACACTCTAGAACTTTAAATCCTCGTCACCAACCGGGTCCATGGTCTCAATGACTTTGTCTTTGCGCTTCCGCTTCAAGGTCCAGAGAGGGCCAGATATCATATAGATGATGCCGATAGTGAAGAGCATCGGGACAGGTTTCGCAACAATAACGATCAACAGAACGATGCCGAGCACCAGAAAGAAAAAGGGCTGGCGCTTGAATAGTTCGGGATCTTTAAAACTATAATAGCTGATATTACTGACCATTAAAAATGCCAACACGTAAAGCAGCAGCATGATCGACAGCTGACGCACGGTCCCTGACCCACCCAGTTCATAAAAGAGCAGAACACAGGTTGCGACAATCCCGGCCGCAGCGGGAATGGGCAGACCAACAAAGCGTTTCGATTCGACGGTATTGACCTGAATGTTAAAGCGTGCCAAGCGAAGCGCACCACAGACGACGAACAGAAAAGCAGCCAACCAGCCAAATTTACCAAAGCCACGCAACGCCCAGGTGTACATCAACACACCGGGAGCCACGCCAAAAGCAACCAGATCGGCCAAGGAGTCAAGTTCGACCCCAAACTTACTCGTGGTGCCGGTCAGACGCGCAATTTTACCGTCAAGGCCGTCCAGGATCCCGGACAGGAGAATAAACCAGGCTGCACGCTCAAAATTACCGTCCGCCGATAGGATAATGACATAAAAGCCCGCAAACAGGCTACCAGCCGTAATCAGGTTGGGTAGCAGATAGACGCCACGATGCGGCGGCTCTTTTTTCTCAGCAGGCATCACATCAGTTGTCATGCAATCTTCCAATAATCGATTCACCGGCAATGGTCTTGTCTCCAAGCCCAACTTCGATTTCACAGCTTAAGGGTAGGTAGACATCAACCCTCGACCCGAAACGGATCAGACCATAGCGCTGACTCACCTGAAGCAGATCACCGACGACCGGATAGGTCACGATGCGCCGCGCAATCAACCCGGCAATCTGAACAAAAAGAATCCTTCGGCCTTTTGCATCTTCGAGAAGGATTCCGCCCTGTTCATTCTGCTCACTTGCCTTATCGAGTGAAGCGTTGAAAAACTCCCCTCGGCGATAAAACATGTCGACGACCTGACCGCTGAGGGGCACGCGATTCACATGCACGTTGAAGACCGACATGAAAATACTGATTTTCTGCACCGGCCCTTCGCAATAACGACCCTCTTCAACTTCACCCACAAAGATCACTTCCCCATCGGCCGGAGCCACGACCAAATCATCCCCCTGCGGCGTAACGCGCTCAGGGTTGCGGAAAAAGTAGATCGTAAAAAGGGTCAGTGCCAATAACAACAGGGCCATAAAACCCCAGCCGAGCAAGGCAAAAATCAGGGTGATAAAAGCGAAGAGCCCGATGAAAGGATAGCCTTCTTGGACAACTGGCTGATTGGCATTTCGCATAAGAGTTCAAACACCTCTAAAAAAAGGGAAGAGAGGGCAGCCATTCAACAGCCCTCTCAGGGATCAAATTTGGTAATTATGCTTAGTTTTTACCCTTGTCAACAATTTTAGTAATCTAAGGCAGCATGCTCCGCAGCTCTTCACCAACCACTTCGATCGAATGTGCCGTGTTGCTACGACGACATACCGTCATCGCGGGCAACGCCTTTTTCTCTTAATAAAAATAAATAGATAGAACCAGTTTCGGGTGCAAAAAGATTAAAATTTATAACACATACGCGCTCGTCATGGCAAATAAAAGCCGCGGCGAACAGACGCTGAGAATCTCCATTTCATGCCACAAGGCCTTAGCCGGCAACGCCCTTTGAGCCTCGACCGATCACCACGGGGCCGGAGCGGACAACCTCTTTAATCCCAAACGGGGAAAGAAGAACCAGTACCGCATCAATTTTGGCTGGTGCGCCGGTCATTTCAACGGTGTAGGATTTGGGGGTGACATCAACCACCTTGGCGCGGAAGATATCAACAATCCGCAAAACTTCTGCCCGTGAATCAGATTCAGCCGTCACCTTGATCAACGCCAGTTCACGCTCAACATATTCCTCATCGGTAAAGTCGACCACCTTAATGGTCGAGATCAACTTATTGAGTTGCTTGGTAATCTGCTCGAGGATTCGGTCATCGCCCCGGGTAACGATGGTCATCCTCGAGGTATCGGGCTCGAGCGTCGGCGCCACCGAAAGGCTTTCGATATTAAAGCCACGCCCAGAAAAAAGGCCCGCTACCCGTGCGAGCACGCCGAACTCATTCTCGACCAACACTGATATTGTGTGTTTCATCTATCTCTCCGTCCTCTCAATATAAAAGCAGACCGGCCTATCAGGAGGCCAGAACCATTTCGTGTATCCCCTTACCGGCTGGGACCATCGGTATGACATTCTCTTCACGGCAAACCTTAAACTCCATCAATACCGGGCCATCAATGGCGAACGCTTTCTGGATAACCGCCTCTACCTCATCGACCCGGTCGGTACTCAGACCGGTTGCGCCATAGGCCTCGGCCAATTTAACAAAATCGATCGGCAACTCCATAACTGTCTGACTATAACGCTTATCAAAGAAAAGCTGCTGCCACTGCCTAACCATGCCAAGGTAATTATTGTTGAGGATAGCGATCTTGACCGGCAACCGGTACTGCACCAGGGTTGCCAACTCCTGCGAATTCATCTGGAAAGAACCATCGCCTGAGATATCGATCACCTGTCGACCCGGAAAGGCAACCTGTGCCCCGAGTGCCGCAGGTAAACCGTAGCCCATGGTCCCGAGCCCGCCGGAGGTCAAAAACGTACGCGGCTGACGAAAACGGAAGAACTGGGCGGTCCACATCTGATGTTGGCCGACCTCAGTCGTTACGATGGCATCCTCAGCCGAGAGCTCACTGAGCTTCTCGATCACGTATTGGGGTTTAATCACCGAGTCCGAGGCTTGATAGCCCATCGGATGCTTGGCTTTCCAGCCGGCGATCTCCTTACGCCAATCGATGGTGTTTTCGATCTGCCTGGCAACATCCTGCGATTGCTCTTCTAATTGCGCGAGCAGGCTGGTCAGAACCCACTTCAGATCGCCGACCACCGGCTGGTCAACCCGGACAATCTTATGGATTGAGGATGGATCGATATCGAACTGGATGATTTTGGCTTTTTTGGCGAAGGCATCGATCCGACCGGTAACCCGGTCGTCAAAACGGGCACCGATCGCGACCAACAGATCGCATTCGGTAACCGACATATTGGCAAAATAGGTGCCGTGCATACCGAGCATGCCGAGGGCCAAAGGGTGATCGCCGGGGAAGGCCGCCATCGCCATCAGAGTGGTCGTCACCGGAATCTGAAGCAACTCAGCCAACCTGAGCAGCTCTGGATCAGCATTGGCAAGACTGGCACCACCGCCGACATAGAGGACCGGCCGCTTCGCCTTGAGCATCATCTGCGCCGCTTTGCCAATCTGACGGACATCCCCCTGGGCGGTCGGTTTGTAGCCACGCATCTTGACAGTTTCGGGGTAGCTGAACTTCATCGAAGCGACCTGAATATCCTTCGGCAGATCGATAAGTACCGGTCCCGGTCGACCGGTACGGGCGATGTAGAAGGCCTCCTTAATCATCCGCGGCAGGTCACTTAGATCCTGAACCAGAAAATTATGCTTGGTACAGGGGCGCGTGATGCCGCAGATATCGGCTTCCTGGAATGCGTCATTGCCGATCAGCGCTGTCGGCACCTGACCGGTGATAATCACCAGCGGGATCGAATCCATATAGGCCGTCGCAATCCCGGTAACGGTATTGGTTGCGCCGGGGCCACTGGTCGCAATCACCACCCCGACCTCGCCGGTGGTCCGCGCATATCCGTCGGCAGCATGGACTGCCGCCTGTTCATGACGGGTTAGAATATGATTAATCGGCGAATCGTACAGATCATCATAGATATTGATAACCGCACCTCCGGGGTAACCAAAAACAGTCTCGACCCCTTCGAGACGCAAACTTTCCAGCAAAATTTGTGAACCGGTCAATTTCAACGGAGTCTCCTCACTGAAGTTCCTGCCCCTCAAGTCACACAGGGCTCTCTCAAACATTTCAAACGAATTCAAACTTCTACCCGACAAAAAAGTGAATATAATATGAATCAGTCGGCGGTGCAAACACCCCGACCCCGACGGAGAACTCACTTGGGCACGACAAGCCAATCAGAGCGCCCTGCGCACCCCTCCTGAAAAAGTTGGTTTGATCGCACCAAGCACTCTATATACAGTATATACAGCAAAGGGTCTAAGCGACTGGCTCAAACCCTTTACAATTCTGCGCTATTTGGTATCTTCCTACAGCCCTAGTTGGCAGCGCTTGCGACAAGCCGCTCCATTTCATCCTTGCCGGCCAGCTTCATCTTCTTGACGTTTAGCATCTCAACCTCATCCTGAGGGGAGAGGAGGCCTTTTTTCTTAAATTCAGCCAAACGTTTTTCAAAAAGAGTATGTTCATCATAGAGCGTGCGGAACTGGGAGTTGGTGTTTAGCAGGTTTTGCAGAATATTCTGATCAATGTCCATATTGCACCTCCGCGCAGGGGTTTGAAGGTCTAAAACGTCTTAACAAGAGGAAAACACAGCCCTTATCGATTGTCAATAATTCATGCCTTCTTTCGCTGCAGAAATCAGGCAACGCTTAGGGGCTTTAACTCAGCGTCTGAAGGGCGGATATAAACAGGCGCCAGTTGCGCGGCAGCAAGAGGCATCCCGGGGTGAAACAATTGAGCGGCTAGCACAGCTGCAGCCGAAGCGCGTGGCTGGTGATGACAGACGGCAGGAAAACGGACGCGGTCACCAAGGATTTTTTGAATCAGTGGATAGTAAAGCTCAACCGCATCCCCAACTAAGGCAACCTCACCGATGATGAGGCGTAAAGCTTTCTCGGGGGGAAGAACCAGTTCCGGTCCCACGGCGACAGGCATCCCGTCGACCCAACGGTAAAGGGCTGTATAGACCTCTTGCTTGCGGGCATCAAGAAAAGTGCAGATCGGCACTGGACAGATCGGCAGATTCATGGCCAACAACTGCAAGGAAGAGATGCCCATCAGTGGAATTTTCGCCGCCTGAGCCAAGCCCTTGGCTGTCGCTAGCCCGATGCGCAACCCGGTAAAAGATCCTGGCCCACGAACCACCGCAATTAGATCAAGTTCCCTAAGAGCCAGGTTGCCCGCCTGTAGCACCTGCCGAACCTGATCAAGTAGGCGCTCACTATGAACAGCTTTAATGTTCAGCAGGGTTTCGGCGACCAGCTTTGGACCATCAAGCAGAGCAACGCTACCTGTTCTTGTCGCGGTATCCAATGCGAGGATCTTCATCGATATCAACTCGACCAGAAAATGCGGGCAAGATCATTATAAAATGCGAGAACCATCAGCATGATCAACAGGGCCAGGCCAATTTGCTGCAAAATTTCCCGCGCCCGAACCGACAGCGGCTTGCGAAAGATCGCTTCAAAAACATAGAAAACAATGTGCCCACCGTCGAGAATCGGAATCGGCAACAGGTTGAGAATGCCGAGTTGAATCGAGATAAAGGCTAACACCGACAAAACAGCCGACAGATCTGTCTGGGCCGCCTGTCCTGCGACCTGAACAACGGTGATCGGGCCACCAATATTTTTAGCTGAAACGTGGCCGGTAAAAAGCTTCTGAATAAAGACCAGGGTTAGATCGATCAACTCAATTGTACGATCAGCCCCCTCACGAAACGCTGCCAAGGGTCCGAACTTCTTGCTGACGGTCTGCTGTTCTGGCCCAATACCGATCAGCCATGTTCCGCTCTCATGCAGTCGCGGCTGCAAATTTAGACTCAATTGAACCGCATCACGCTCGACCAACAGATCGACGACCTGGCCTTCTGCCTGCTGAATTAAATGTTTGAGATCATACCATGAGGTGACCGGCTCACCAGAGATCTGGAGAATCTTGTCCCCTTTTTGCAGCCCAGCGGCAGCCGCGGGCATATCGGGCATCAAGCTTCCGACGATTGCCGGTTGCCGCGGAAGCAGACCGATTGACTGCAGACCTTCAAGACTGCCGTTTTCGGCCGGAAAAACAACCTGCACTGGTCCGCCTGGCCTCAGCACCGTGAAGCGCAACGCTTCTCCAGCATAGCCGACCAGTGATTTATTGGCGTCTGACCAGTCATTTAGTATTTTACCATTGAGACTCTGCAAACAATCGCCGGCCGTAAATCCGGCTACGGCCGCTTCAGAACCGGGGGTCACATAGCCAATGCAGGCAGGCTGATCGATGTAGGCTGGCAGTTGCACACCAACCATGAAGGAAATCGGTAAAATAAGAAAAGGCAAGATGAGGTTCATCGCCGGGCCAGCCGCGACAATGGCCAGCCGTCGAATCACTGATTTATCGGCAAAAGAGCGCTCACGCTCTGCGGCGGTCAGTTCAGCATCTGCCCCTCGCTCCCCCCCACCCTCGCCGAGCATCTGAACATAACCACCCAGCGGAATAGCGCAAACCAGATATTCCGTCTCTCCCCAGGTCTTGGAGATAAGTTTAGGTCCGAATCCAAGCGAAAATTTTAGAATCTTGACCCCGGCAAGGCGGGCAACACAGTAATGTCCCAGTTCATGGACAAAGACCAGAATCCCGAGCATAACTATTCCGGCAATAATGGTCATCTACTCACTCCTTCTGCGATCAATCGTATGGCCTGCTGGCGGCCCCATCTATCGGCTTCAAGTACCTGTTCAAGTTCACTAATCGGAATCACATTATGGTCTTTCATCACTTGGGTAATAATTTCAGGAATCTGCAGAAAACTGATCTTCTTTTGCAAGAAAGCACCAACCGCAATTTCATTGGCCGCATTCATGACGGCCGGACAGGTACCACCCCGCTTAAGCGCCTGATAAGCAAGACCCAAGCAGGCGAAACGCTCAATATCAGGCTCAGAAAAGCTAAGGTCATTGCAGCTGCACAGATCGAGGGAATTTTGCTTTAGTGGCAACCGCTCAGGCCAGGAGAGGGCGTAAGCAATTGGCGTCTTCATGTCAGGGATTCCAAGCTGGGCAATCACCGCGCCATCACAGTACTCAACTAGGGAATGAACAATGCTCTGGGGATGGATATGGACCGCAATCTGCTCGGCCGGAAGGTTAAATAGCCAACGCGCCTCAATAACCTCAAGTCCTTTATTCATCATAGTGGCTGAGTCGATAGTAATTTTCCGGCCCATTTCCCAATTGGGATGAGCCAGGGCATCATCAAGACTCACGCGCCGCAAATCTTCGAGGCTGTTGTTCCGAAATGGCCCCCCTGAGGCCGTGAGAATCAGGCGACGAACATCTTGCCCGCGCTGCCCCGCCAAGGATTGAAAGATAGCAGAATGTTCACTATCAACCGGAATCAGGCGCACCCCATGGCGTTCGACCTCAGTCATAAACAACTCACCCGCCGCGACCAAAATTTCTTTGTTGGCCAGCGCAATATCCTTGCCCGCGCAGACCGCGGCCATGGTCGGCATCAAGCCGGCTGCGCCAACGATCGCGGATACGACCATGTCGACAGCGGGGTGAGTGGCACAGCGGATCAGCCCATCGACACCGGGAAGAATTTCGGGACAATCGGCACCCATCTCAACACGTAGCTGGTGGGCGGCAACCTCATCCGCCAAGGCAACGACTTTGGGCTTAAATTGTTTGATTTGCTGTTTAAGCAGAAAGATATTCGACCCAGCGGTCAGACTGACAACCCGATAGCGCTCAGGGAAAGCAGCAACGATCTCAAGAGTACTGACTCCGATGGAGCCGGTAGAGCCGAGAATGGCTATCGATTTCGGTTCTTTACTGATCATCAGATATTTCTATTTTCATCCAGACAACAACATCAGGAGAGAAAGCGAGCCAGATAATAAGCAAGCGGAAAAGCGAATAATAGGCTGTCGAGTCGATCCAATATTCCACCGTGCCCAGGGAAAAACCCCCCAGAATCCTTGACCCCGCAGGCCCGCTTAAGCAAGGATTCGAACAGATCGCCAACCTGCCCGACAACTCCGAGCAACAGACCTACCAGAACCACATGGCCGAGGCCAAAGGCGGGCAAAAACAGCGCAGCAGCCAGCCAGACCCCGAGGCACGCACCAACCAAGCCACCCAACGCACCCTCAATACTCTTTTTGGGGCTGACGGCCGGATAGAGCTTATGCTTGCCGAAAGATGACCCGACGAAATAGGCCAGGCTATCGCAGGCCATGACAGCAAACAGGACCAGGAAAACCCAACCACGACCATCCGGCAGTTGGCGCAATAAGACCAGATGGCCGAGCAGCAACGGCAGATAGATCAGGCCCATAACCTGCCAGCCAAGGCGAAAGATCAACTGGTCGAGAGACCCGAAATTAAAAAGATACATGAGAGCGAGAAGCAGGAGGGTGGAAATGAGAAAAAAAAGCAGCAGATCAAATCGTTGCAGATAGAGGGGAACGATCAAAAGGCTACCGGCAACCGAGCTCAGATACTGCTCGGCAACTCGTTCGCCCAGCAGTGCCATGCGATTGAATTCAAGCAGACCGATCAAAGAGAAAACAGCAGCAACCAAGGCAAAAATTGCCGGAGTAGAGAAGTAGAGAAAAGCGAAGAGCAGCGGGAGTGCAATTAGAGCTGTCAGGATGCGTTGTTTGATAGACCCTCACCTTCTGCGGTCTGTTCCGCAGTTAATCCGAAACGGCGCCGTCTTTGTCGATAACTGTCGAGCGCCTGGCGCAATTCAACGGGTCCGAAGTCGGGCCAATAGGCGTCGACAAAATAGAACTCCGCATACGCGAGTTGCCAGAGCAGAAAATTACTGATTCTCAATTCCCCGCTGGTTCGAATCAGCAGATCCGGGTCGGGCAGACCGGCAGTATCGAGCATGGTTTCAAAGTCATTGGCGCTGATAGCATCAGGAGCAAGTTTGCCAGCCGCAACCCGCTGGGCGATCTTACGTGCAGCACGCACAATTTCATCGCGACCGCCGTATGAAAGGGCTAGCGTCAAGGTTAACCTCGGCCCAGCAGCGGTCTCCTGCTCAGCTTGTCGCAGCGCAGCTTTGACCTCGCCAGACAAACGACTGCGATCACCGATCACACGTAGGCTCACACCGTCATCCAGCATAGATTGCCGTTGTGAGACCAAAAATTCAAGCAACAGGGCCATCAGAGTCGCTACTTCTGATTGAGGACGACCCCAATTTTCAGAACTGAACGCAAACAGGGTCAGATAAGCAATACGCTGCTGGACGCACTCTTTGACAATGTCAATAACGGTACGTACGCCCTGCTGATGCCCAGCGACGCGCGGCAAGCCACGCTCTTCGGCCCAGCGACCATTACCATCCATAATAATCGCGAGGTGACGTAATGTGGGAGATGATTTAGGCATCGTCTAATTTCACGAGCGGCTCATTAAAGAGCAGCGAAAGTACTGTAGCAACTTAAAAGGGTCAAAACTAGCATGGCTCGCCAAAATCCCGCAAGGGTTAAGAACACACACGTCAGCCAGAATCTATCCAATAAAAAAGGGCGCCACAAGGGCGCCCTCAAGGCACTTAAATCGAAAACATCAGTCGACGATCGCGCCGACCGGGCAACTGTCGACGCAGGCACGACACTCAGTGCACTCATCGCTAATCGCATAGATATCACCAGCTTCGGCAATAGCGCCTAGGGGGCAGGTATCAACGCAGGTACCACAAGCAATACATTCTTCAGTAATTTTCAGAGCCATCGATCTTCTCCTTGTTTGAAAGGGATCTCTGCTAAATCAGAGTTCCATCAGTTCTTGTTCTTTTTCCTTCACGATCGCATCTATTTTGGAAACATAATCATCTGTCAATTGCTGAACATCCTTTTCGCCCTGCTTCAGTTCGTCAGCGCTAATTTCTTTGTCTTTTTCCAGTAGCTTGAGCGTCTCATTGGCATCACGTCGACCGCTGCGGGTTGAGACCTTGGCATCTTCGCCCATACGGCGCACCTGCTTTGCCATCTCTTTACGACGGTCTTCTGTCAACGCGGGTATGGGCAGGCGGATCAAGATGCCATCCGAAGAGGGATTGAGTCCCAAATCAGATTTGTAGATCGCCCGCTCAATGTCGGAGATAAGATTCTTCTCCCAGGGTTGGATCGTGATCAGACGTGGTTCAGGAACGCTAAGATTGGCCATCTGACTAAGCGGGGTTGGCGTCCCATAATAGTTAATTTTGATGTCATCAAGCATCGAAACTGACGCACGGCCGGTGCGAACCCTGGCCATATCGCGACGCAATGCCTTAATCGCCTTCTCCATGGAGGTCTTAGCCTCAGCGAGAACATCCTTAACCATTGTTTTTATCCCCCTTGACAATGGTGCCGATCGGTTCACCACACACAACTTTCATAATGTTGCCACGCTTGGTCAGATCGAAGATGATCATCGGCAGATCATTGTCCATACAGAGTGAAGTCGCTGTCGCATCCATGACCTGCAACCCCTTTTGCAGAACCTCAAGGTAGGTCAGATCATTAATCTTCACTGCATTTTTATCTTTAGCCGGGTCGGCCGTATAGATACCGTCGACCTTGGTCCCCTTAAGAATGATCTCGGCACCGATTTCCATAGCCCGCAGGCTCGCAGCAGTATCGGTTGTAAAATAAGGGTTGCCGGTTCCGGCACTGAAGATCACGACCCGTCCTTTTTCGAGATGCCGTACAGCGCGACGACGGATATAAGGCTCTGCAATCTGCTTCATATCGACGGCTGACTGCACGCGGGTGACAACATCCTGCTTTTCGAGGGCATCCTGCATAGCCAAGCTGTTCATCACCGTCGCCAACATCCCCATGTAATCGGCACTGGCACGATCCATCCCTTTAGATGAGGCCGCCAGACCGCGAAAGATATTGCCGCCACCGATCACGAGAGCCACTTCGACCCCCAAGGCGACAACTTCACGGATCTCAGAAGCGATCCCGATGATCACTTCAGGCGAAATGCCATAACCTTGATCACCAGCCAAGGCTTCACCACTGAGTTTGAGCAGAATTCGACGGTATTTGACTTCAGCCACGACAATCCCCAGGAAAAATTGACAGGTTACTTGCTCAGAGCGGCAACTTCAGCAGCGAAATCGTCCTCTTTTTTCACGAGACCTTCACCCAGTTGATAGCGAACATAGTTGCCCAGTTCGATACCGGTACCGATCTCCTTCGCGAGGTTTTCAACAATCTTGCCGACGGTCAGGTCAGGATCGATAACGAAGGCTTGCTCAAGCAGACAAACTTCGCCATAATATTTATTGATCTGACCGGCAATGATCTTTTCTACAATATTTTCTGGTTTGCCACTGTCGATCGCCTTAACCCGCATGATCTCTTTTTCCTTGTCGACAACCTCGAAAGAGACCTGCTCGCGCTTGAGATATTGCGGACTGGCTGCAGCAACATGCATGGCAATCTGCTTGGCCAGTTCTTTCACACGAGAATCGGTCGAAGTTGTTTTCAGTTCAACCAGAACACCAATTTTCCCGGCACCATGGATATAGGAAACAACCACCCCTTCGCCGGCATTGCAGCGATCGAGACGGCGCAAACTCATATTTTCACCGATGGTTGCAATCTGATGCGTCAATTCTTCAGCCACCGTGCGTCCGGTCCCGGGGAAGGGCAGACCCTTGATGCCTTCAACGTCAGTGACGTCGTTTTCCAGACAGACGGTTGCAATACTCTGAATAAACTGTTGAAACTCTGCATTCTTGGCAACAAAATCGGTTTCGGCGTTAACTTCAACCAGCACACCCTGCGCGCCTGCAGCAGCGGCGACGACAGCACCCTCAGCAGCAACCCGATCAGACTTTTTAGCCGCAGCCGAAAGGCCCTTCTTGCGTAAAAAGTCGACCGCCTCTGCTATATTTCCACCGGTTTCAGTTAGTGCTTTTTTGCAATCCATCATGCCCGCGCCCGTTTGCTTACGCAGTTCAGATACCATCGATGCTGTGATACTCACGTCGTCTCTCCTTCATACCGGGGTTCCCTCCGTACCAAATACAGCGGAAACCATATTTTCAGTTGTTTACGCCAACGGCCGGGCACTGCTGCCCAGCCGTCGGAATGACCTCTGTTTTAATTACTATTTATTCTGAGTCAACAACCGGAGCAGCCTTTACAACCGGAACAGCTTCAACAACCGGAACAGCTTCAACAACCGGA
>JBDNGT010000133.1:0-7313 GCA_041689145.1 Geopsychrobacter sp.
CGAAATGAGGAAGATTACTTTATCGGATTCTTCATGATCGGCGCCTATCAGGAGATTCTCGGCGACATGCACAACCTGTTTGGTGACACCAATGCGGTGCATATTACCTTCAATCAGAAGAACAATTACAAGATCGACACCGTGATCAATGGTGACGCCACCTGGGAAAGCCTGAAGTATGTGCAGTACAAGGGACCGGAGATTCTGAAACAGGTGCGTGATTCTTTAGAGCAGAGTGTTGCTTCACGCAAGGTCTCTTTTGAAGAGACCAGCCATTTTATCGAACTGCTCGACAAGATGCTGACCTCCTATACCTATCTAGGCGATTAATGACCGCAGGGGATTCAGGTCAAAATATAAAAAAAAGGGGGTCACCTTGAGAAGTGACCCCCTTTTTTTATATTTTGTGGTGCGAAATCAAGCGCTGCGCTTGACCGTTTTCCGCTCGTTCATCACCTTGTAAGCGCAGAGTGAGCCGCACATGGTACAGGCACCATGTTCTTCGTCTACGCCTGATTCCGCGCGCAGGCGACGAGCCTTCTCCGGATCGATCGCCAACTCGAACTGTTTTTTCCAGTCAAGCTCCTTGCGTGCTTTGGCCATCGCATTGTCCTTCTCAATCGCTCCGGGCAAACCCTTAACGATGTCGGCGGCATGGGCGGCAATGCGCGATGCCATGACTCCTTCGTGAACATCTTCAACCGTCGGCAGGCGCAGGTGCTCACTCGGTGTGACATAGCAGAGGAAGTCGGCTCCGGCAGCTCCGGCGATCGCGCCACCGATTGCCGAGGTGATATGGTCGTAGCCGGGGGCGATGTCGGTCACCAAAGGTCCGAGGACGTAGAAAGGAGCTCCGTGGCAGAGACGCTTCTGCAGCTTGATGTTGGCTTCGATCTGGTTCAACGGGACATGCCCGGGACCTTCGATCATGATTTGAATACCTGCTGCCTGGGCGCGATGGGTCAGTTCGCCCAACACAATTAATTCATGAACCTGGGCGCGATCGGTGGCATCGGCCAGGCAGCCGGGGCGAAAGCCGTCACCCAGCGAGAGGACTGCGTCGTAGGGGCGGACCAGCTCGAGCAGGCGGTCAAAATATTCATAGAGGGGGTTCTCGGCGTTGTTGTGCAGCATCCATTCGACGGTGAAGGAGCCGCCGCGCGAGACCACTTCCATGATCCGCCCTTCGTTCTCCATGCGTTCGAAGGTGGCGCGAATAACGCCACAGTGAACAGTGATGAAGTCGACGCCATCGTCGAGGTGCTTCTTGACCCCGGCGAAGATGTCCTCAACGCTCATGTCAACGATCGGCTTGCCCTGGTTGAGGATCGCGTTACACGCGGCCTGATAAAGAGGGACGCTGCCGATACACAGGTCGGTTTCGGCGATCACCGCGGCACGAATTTCATCAATCGGTCCTCCGGTCGACAGGTCCATCAAGGCGTCAGCGCCAGCCGCTTGCGCAACCTTGGCCTTCTCCAGTTCCTTATCGATGCTGGTGTCATCCTGGCTGGTGCCTATGTTGGCGTTGACCTTGGTCCGTAGCCCTTCACCGACGGCCAAGGGCTTTCCGCCCTTGTGCTTGTTGTTCAGGCAGATAACCGCGGTGCCGGCGGCAATCTTCTGGCGAAGCCGTTCCGGGTCAATGTTTTCAATCTGCGCGGCTTGGCGCACCAGATCGCTAATTTGCCCTTTGCGGGCCATCTCAAGTTGGGTCATGTTCTCCTCGAAAAAATAGCAGCGCACCCGTTTTTATGGCGTTGCAGCTATGAAATAGGTTGGGTCCCGTCATAGGGTAGAGTTGCAACTCTGCACGGTGCATCAAGCAATGTCGCAATGTCGCAATATCGGGTCAGCATAAGGGGGCAGGGTATATAAGGTCAACTTTGTTGCTGCTGAAAATAACGGAAGGCCGCCTCAACATGGTTGACCGGACCATGCCCTTTGCCACAGGCCACAGCTGTCGAAATCGACAGGTCAATAAATTTTTTCGCTTGCTCAACTGCTGTAAGTAGCGGCAAACCCTGGGCAATAAAAGTTGCTATTGCTGCGGAAAAGGTACAGCCCGTACCGTGAGTGTTTATCGTGTCGATGCGCGGTGAACGCAGTTCATGTCTCTCATTACCAATTAGGAGCAGATCGACCGCATCATCATTTTTGAGGTGCCCACCCTTCATCAGGACATTGCGCACGCCGAGGTCCTGCAGCATCCGTCCGGCCTCTTCCATTTCGGTCAGATCCCTGACCGGAGAGCCAGTGATCTTTTCGGCTTCAGGGAGGTTGGGGGTGAGAAGATAGCTTTGCGGCAACAGTTGCGAAAGCAGGCTGTCGAGGGCTTCTTCGTCAAGCAACGGAGCTCCCCCTTTGGCGACCATGACTGGATCGACGATCGTCAGCAGGCTGCGGCTGCGGATGGCTTGTGCGACCCGCGAAACCGTTCCACCCCAACTGAGCATGCCGGTCTTGACCGTGTCGGTGCCGATGTCGTCGAGCACCGCATTGAGTTGTTCTGCTACAAAATTTGAATCGATCGGCAGTATCCCCTTGACCCCTTGGGTGTTCTGGGCGGTAAGAGCGGTGATCACGCTGCTGCCGTAGCTGCCGAGCAAGCTGATGGTTTTTAGATCCGCCTGAATACCCGCGCCACCGCCGCTGTCCGAACCGGCAATCGTTAGAACGCGTCCGCGCGGACGGTCGAGCTTGCGATTGAAGAGCAGCGCAATTTCACGCGTCGCAATGTCTGGTGAACTGTCCTGCATGACCGCTGAGATGACGGCGACGGCATCAGCACCGGCTTCGATCGCCTGGTCGGCACCATAGATATCTATTCCACCGATAGCGATCAGCGGCACCCGGATCGCTCGCCGAACCCTGCGCAGGGTCTCGAGCCCGACAATTTGCGGTGCGTCTTTGCTGGCGGTAGGGAAGATGCTGCCGAGGGCGATATAATCAGCGCCGTGGGCTTCAGCCCTGAGGGCCTGGTCGACACTGTGAGTTGAGCAGCCAATGATCTTGTCATGGCCGAGGAGTTGCCGTGCCTGGGAGATGTTCATGTCCTCCTGGCCAAGATGGACACCGTCGGCATCGATCTCTTTGGCCAGTTCAACAAAGTCGTTGATGATCAACTTGGCACCAGCGTTGTGGCAGAGGGCGAGCAGCAGTTTCGCTGTCTTAAGTCGTTCGTCGGCGCTGAAGTTTTTGGCCCGATATTGAACCGTGAGGGCACCACCAGCGAGCGCACTTTTAACCCGCTTGAGAAGCTTGCCGTCGCCGTTGTCGTCAGTGATCAGGTAGAGTCCGGAAAGCATGAGCGCGCTCCTGTCAAATAGCCTATATTGGCGCCATCCGCATGTGCTTACACACTTCAGGTTCCAACTTCAGGGTTTACTTTTTAACTCAGGCGAGAACGATACGCTGGTTGAGCAGGTAGATTTCACTGATGCGTCCAGCAACCAGTTCGGTCTTACTAAAGCTGTCGATCAATTTTATACCGTCCTGGATCCGCAGAGAGGCAACATTTTGAGAGTGGTCTCGTCGTCGCCAGAAATCAGTTTAAATGGACCATAATCAAGACATCTGGATAAAGATCAAAATACAGACAAACATTAGCAGAGGGTGATAAAAACTGTCAATTGTAATCCCCGTTAGGTGTGAGCGCGGGGCCTTTATCCCCAGCCAGTCAGTCTATTCGTTTTGATGTCGATTGTGTTATAATTCCGAAACTTTGGGTGTGATTTTACGTTCAGCGATTGAGAAGGGATTTTCCGGTGCAAAAGTGTCTGCTCCTATTACTGATTCTGCTTGCTCTGCCCCTGCAAGTGATTGCGGCCCCTGTGGTCTCGACCGAAGTTCTGGAATATGATTTCGGAGAAGTGGCACAGGGCGATAAGGTTAGTTATCCTTTCCGCTTCAAAAATAGTGGTGATGAACTGCTCGAAATATCATCGGTCAGCAGTTCCTGTGGCTGTACCGCCGCGTTACTCTCGTCCAAGAGGATTGCGCCCGGCGACATGGGGGAGATCAAGGCGACCTTCGATTCAAGCCGTTTTCGCGGACAGGTGGCCAAGATCATCACGCTGACGACCAATGCGCCCAGCCACCCACAGGTGCAATTTAAGCTGAAGGGGGTTGTCAATGAATTGCTCAGTGTTTCCACGGCCCGTATCTCCTGGACTTTTTCGACGGCAGAGCAGGTCAGTCGGTCGCAGGTCATCATCGGCAATCAGAGTCAGCAGAAAATTGTCCTGCGGAAAGCGACATCGACCAGCCCGCAGGTGACTGCAACGCTTGATCACCTTGAGCTTGCTCCCGGTGAAAAAGCGACCCTGAGCGTGAGCGGTTCCCTCCCGCCGGATTCGGAGCGTCTCAACGGCTATCTGCTGGTTGCGACCGATTTCACCCCTATGCCTCAATTACGAATTTCGGTCTCTGGCCGGCTCGTAAAGTAATCCTGATTTTATCGTTTCTTTTGTCTGAAATTAAATTTGTTAAGAGGGCATAAGTCCCTCGTCACGAAACCCCACTTCTGGAGGGTGTTACATGAGCGATATTTCTGAAAGTAATCAGCAACGGCGAACTTTTCTGGGGATTCTCCTCGGTGGAGTTGGCGTGGTTCTGGCTGGGGTTTTAGCCTGGCCGATTTTCCGCTTTCTGGCTCCACGTGAAAGTGGGGGCGAAGGAGCTCAGGTCAGAGTTTCTAAAGCTGAGGTCAAGGTTGGGGGCGCCTATTTCTTTAGCTTTCAGGGGCGACCTGCCGTGCTGCTGCAGCCGAGTGCTGGGACCTTCGTTGCTCTGAGTGCTGTCTGTACGCACCTGGGTTGTATCGTCAAGTGGGTGGAGGACAAGGGAGAGTTCCTTTGCCCCTGTCATGGTGGACGCTTCTCTACCGATGGCGCAGTCCTCGGCGGCCCACCACCTAAGGCCCTGACGACCTATAGCGTTAATATTGAAAATACCGACCTTGTGGTCGGATAGGAGGGCGAGATGAATCTGCCAAAATTGGCCGTCGACTGGCTCGACAACCGCTTGGGGATCAAGGATCTGATCTACCAGAACATGGGCGGCTACAAACTGCCTAAAAATGTCAACATCTGGTACACCATGGGCTCCGTGGTTATGGCTCTCTTGGGACTGCAGTTCCTGACCGGAATTTTACTGCTGGTCTATTATGTGCCCGATACGGATAAGGCCTTCACCAGCGTGACGGCGATCATGAATGATGTCCCTTACGGCTGGCTGTTCCGTTACCTGCACATAGTCGGCTCGAACCTGATTATCATCTTTATGTTGTTGCATATGATGTCGGTCCTGTTCATGGGGAGCTACAAGCGTCCGCGCGAGCTGACCTGGGTTTCGGGTTTTACCCTGCTGAATCTGGGTATGGTCTTCTGTCTGACCGGCTATCTTCTCCCCTGGAGTCAGCTCTCCTTCTGGGCGACCACCGTTGCCACCGACGCCGCCGGCGCGGTGCCGTTTGTTGGTGAGTATGTTGTCGCATTCCTGCGTGGCGGACCATCGGTCGGTGCCGCAACTCTGGGGCGGTTCTTTGCCCTGCACGTCATGGTGTTGCCGCTGGGACTGATGGGGCTGGTCGGCTTCCATCTGTTCTGTGTGCGGCGCGCCGGGATCTCTCAGCCGCCATTCGGGGATTCCTACAAGCCGCGCAGCTTTGGTGAGGGCTTCGAGCACGAGCATCATCCCGACGGCGTGCCCTTTCACCCGAATTACACGATCAAGGATCTGTCGATCATCTTTTTTGCTCTGGCCGCCTTGGTTGCGATCAGTTTTTATGCACCCCGACTGTTTATTCCGCCGGAGGCTCTTGTCCCGGCAGATCCATTTAATACCCCTGAGCATATCAAGCCGGAGTGGTATTTTTTGTGGGCTTATCAGACCCTGAAAATCTTCCCGAGCAAGCTCCTCGGGCTGGCGGCGCAGGTAGCGGCCATGACCTTTATCGCCCTGTTGCCCTTTATTGATTACGGTTCTGAGCGTCGGCCCTTTAAGCGTCCGCTGTTTTTGACCTGCTTTTTCCTCGGCACTCTCCTTTTTGTCGGGCTGTCGTTCTGGGGGCACTACTCATGATACGGAAACTCATCCCTTTTCTTGTTGTGTTGTTGCTGTGTGGCCCGGCATTGGCTGAGGATACGGTCTGTGTGCAGTGTCATAGTGGGCAGGAAGGACGCCTTGGCGCCCCGGTTGCCCTGTGGAAAACCAGCATTCATGCGGCCAACGGCATCGCCTGTCACGACTGTCACGGTGGCGACCCGACCGACTTCGGCATGGCGATGGACCCGTCGAAGGGCTTTATTGGTGCACCTGAGTACGCAGACGTTCCGGCATTCTGTGGACGTTGTCACCTTGGCGTGCGTGAAGATTATGAAGGAAGCGCCCACGGCAAGGCGTTGAAGCATGGCGGACCTCAGTGCGTTATGTGCCACGGCAATCATGCCGTTCAAAAAGCCTCAATCGAGTTGATCAACGAACAAAGTTGTACGCGCTGTCATAGTTACGACAGAGCGGCCAAGGTTAAGGGTGCTATCAGTCAGACGGAAGCGAGCTTGCAAAGGCTTGAGGGGCAACTCGTTGAACTGCATCGGAGCGGGATTGATACCGAGAAAATTAGTGGGCAGCTCTTTGCCACCCGCAACGATTTCAGACGACTTTTCCATACCGTAAACGTTGAGGAAATAGAGGTTGAAACGGCCGGATTTGCAACCCGTTTGGGCAAGGTTGATGCGCAAATCGTGGGGATCAAAGATGAGCTCTCTCAGCGTAAAATGGTCGGTGGGTTGGTGGTCTTGCTGCTGCTGGCAGCTGGTTGCATCGCGATGCTGATCCGCAAGAGCTACCACGACGAAGAATAAAAGAAGAGTTACATCTCGACTGGGGCGCGGCAGGGTACTGTTCGATTTTACGTCGACGATATGCTGCCGCGTTCCTGTTTTTAATCCGGCAGTCACGTCGGCCAGACAGTGAACGCTAACATGAAAATTTGGTTTAAACGCGGGGAATTAAAGCTTAAGAACAGTCGTTACTTTGCTTCTAGGGCTGGCGCTAAAAGGGTTTTTTACCCAGGTTGCTCACTCTCGGGGGCCGATCCGGATTTTTGCCTGCAGGTCTATACTAAGCTTTTGCGTCAGGAAAAGCTTAGCTTTCAAGACAGGAGAGTTAGACGTTTTGCTGTTGCAATCATATTTAAATTGCAGTATATAGTAACGCCTTACGCGCTCGTAGCTCAGCTGGATAGAGCACTGCCCTCCGAAGGCAGGGGTCACAGGTTCGAATCTTGTCGGGCGCACCAAAAATATCAA
>JBDNGT010000134.1:0-3330 GCA_041689145.1 Geopsychrobacter sp.
GGCCTTCTTCTCGCCTGTGCTTAGAACCTGCATCAAAGCGGCCTTCTCCACTGGCACCTGCTCCTCCCCGTCCTCAAAGGTGAAACCGAGACTAAGCATCGGCTCCTGCCCCAAAATGACTGAAACCCTATTCTTGGCAGTAAGCTTGAACGGGACAAAAAAACGGCTATTGAAAATCCCAATTACCGACTCCCACTGCGTCCGTTGTTTTCCTGCTTCCTCTTCGATCTCCTGCTTCCTCTTCCCGGCTGCCAGGTGTTTATCGATCAAATCTTTGTAGAGTTCAATTCGCACCTTAAAATACGACTTCCAAATTTCTTCCTTAAAGCTGTCGATATTTGCCAGCATTGGAAGAAGCTCCTCATGTTCCGCCAGGTAAGCCTCAAAGTCCCGAACAGTCACGTTTTTCTGGATCAGCTTTTCAATTTCAGCAAAACTTTTCTTGAGTTCCTTGTCGTTAGAGATGAGTTCTTTCTCCTTCGCAATCAGGTCTTCAAGCTGCTTCTGACTAGTGATTTCAAGCTTCTCGTCTGCATTCAAATTCACCGAGTGCTTGGCATTGAAAAATCCATTATCAGCAAGGTTTTTCGCAATGGTGGCAGCGTTATAGTAGTTGAACGTGCCTTTTTTGAAATAGGTTGAAGTAGCTAAAAGTTCGTTGTATTTTTTTATGTACGTCTCAATAGCTGTCTTTACGTCTTTGGTTCCAAGAAGGCTCAGTACCTTCTCGTCAAATATTGTGTCGTAGCTAATATCGGCGAATGGTGCATCTTTTTGGGCCATCACCTCATCCTTAACCCGGATAAGAGCACGGTAAAACTCGTCATCACTCTTGGTGAATGTGGAGGAAATCTCATTATCCAAGTTTTTCTTCGAGCCAGATTGCTCTTTTAATGCCTTGAGGAACAATACTTTAGACTTGTCGATCTCAACGTGAAGGTCCTCATATTCCTTTCTCAGTTTACTGTCCACGAGGAGAGTTGAGGTTTTCTCCGTGTGGCCGAAAACTTCATCATAGGGTCGAATAACAAGAACGCTTTCCCGTGGTAAATCAATACCGTTCTCATCAGTAATTTTTCTATTGCACACTCGAGCTGGGAATATCCGATCCTTAGATGCAGTTGCGTCAGCTATGTCTTTGAAGGTATGTGCCAGCGAGGTCTTCATCACACCATTGGGGGCATAGATAGCGTAAGCCTTGTGCTGCGAGAAATCAAACTGTGCTTGGAGCTTCTTAATCCCGTAGCAATTTTCTAAGTCAACATTTAGCTTGTTCATTCCAATCCTCATATCTTTATGTTCTCTATAAGTTCCGGTGAATAGAGTTACCCTCGATTCTGATGTCTATTTTGGCAGAGTGCGTCGACATAACTTCTTTAGTGGTTCATGCCCCTGAGTAATTCTCATGCGATTAATGGCTCCAGCAGTAGCCTCGTAGTGTTCTGTCTGTGGTGGTTTCTTGTAGCGAAGGGCGAGCACAAAGGCAAGAGGGTACCGGGTAACCCCGACATTTTTTCTTTGATGGAAGGTTTTTATTTCTGATCACTGATCACCACCCAGCCCGCTTGAGCGTTTTTTACAGGATAGACCATGCATAGCAATAGTCATATAGTTAACGTAGCAAAGACAGTGATTGATGTTCTTCTACTTTGAGGACTTTAAAGAATATAGCTTCTGCCACCAACTTAACCACTGCCCCGTAACATTTTACAGCACTACTAACATCCTCTGCACTTACTCTTGTCGGATGTTTAATGCATGTTTTTTGCGAGGAAGTTAATTCGCCTTTGTCGTTTAAACTTAGTGCAAAAACACCTTGATCATGAACCGCTGTGTTCCTAATGGATGGATAGTGAATTAATGCCTTTTTTGTGTCTTTATCGAGTTTTATTTCAAGACCAAACTTCTCATTCAGATAATCAAGTCGTTCTATAAATGTGGAAAAGGCAACTTCCCGTGCTTTTTTAGATGCAGTTTCATTTATCACAGCAAAAACAGACTGTGCTGAGAGAACAGTGTCAAAAGAAACTTGCCGATTCACGCTCATCGTTCTTGGAAATTTCAATAGAAGAAATAAGGTTGTGTCGTACAAAAATGAATCAAGAAGTGTTGTCGCATAAACGAGGTGAGAGATATCTTCAATATATGTATATGAATCGAAGGATTCTTTTGGGATTTTGGCTAACTGCTCCAAGCACTCGCGGAAAGGGTTGTCTGAAATACTCATTTCTTTTTCAAAATTAAAACTCATCCAAGCCAAGCTAAGTCTTGAAGTAGCGGCTTCTGCGCCCCAGAAGCGCAACATGCCAGTACCGAACGAAAGTAGAATTTTTGAATAGATTGTAACGTGGTCATCTTCTTTTCCTTGTGTCATAAAAGACTCCAAAGGCCTAACGTTTAAATTGAGAGGCAGCCCGTTTCTGAGCTGACCCTCTCGAATGCAGGGTTGGGCGGCACGTCAACCACGAGGGAGAACCAGCAGGTCAACGTCGAATAACGTACGCGCGATCAGACCGGCGTACTCGGCAGGTTCTCTTCGTTGGCGAAGTTGCCGAAGTGCGCCAAATGGTTCGGTCTTCAAATCCGGTGAGTCGCGCTCGTATATTTCGAGCATCTGATCCGCAACCTCAAGAAAGAATTCTGTGGCGGATCGAGGCGGTAGCGCCTTAGTCCGGCTAGGGAGTACTTCGGTAAGCAATTGATGGATGTTCTCCGTCTTTATACGAGTTGGCTCCGAGCAGAAGTATGCAGGTGCTGGTAGCTGAAAAGCTACATGGTGCGACTTGTCGTCAGCAAGGGGGCCTATCGCCGAAGGGCGAACAAACAATGACTGATAGGCAACCGTATCTGACGTGTATGCGACATTTAACTCTCTAGGCTTTGTGAAGCCTGGTGCTGCATAGAGAACAACGTTTCCCTTAGCCTCAAGATCGAGCAAAAGCTGGTGTTGGCATGAATGCCGCCTTGCTCGAAGATGCATTCTGAAAAATGGAAGGTTAGCGAACTTGTGCGATTCTCTAGCCGTACGCCGCACCATGCGATCACTTCTTTTGAACTGCAAGAAAATTGGAAGACCTGGGAGCTTCATGTCCCATCCGCCCCCTGGCTTTGCCTCCGCAATCTAGAGTCGCGAACTCTGGGGCACCTGCTCGCTTTAGCTTGTAGGTCGCGACAAGTTCGCTTGTAAGTGCAAAACCATATGAAAACTCAGAAATGTCAGGTTCCACGCGCGCTCCTTCTAACTTGTGCCGCCACCGAGTAGCCCGTGGCTGTTGCCAGCCACGGGCTCTCTAAGAACCGTGCGTGCGACTTTCACCGCACACGGCTCAA
>JBDNGT010000135.1:0-4511 GCA_041689145.1 Geopsychrobacter sp.
ATACCGCTGGTCCAGCTATCGAGCGCAGGTTGGTTAAGGCATCGTGCTTGATTAGCAGAAGACTGATTTCATTTTAGGGTGTTTTGGTCAAGGTTCAGAACAGGGCGGCAACTATCAGAAATATGTCGAAGGTCGGGCTGGCAGCGAATCTGACGGTCCCTTGCCGAAGATAGTCGTCGCGACGGTGATTACTTCTGGATTAAGTGATGCCGCCGTTTCTCAGACTGGCCGCAGACTGGGAATAAAGGCCGAAAATAATTTGCAACCGAATGGTTTGATTGGACACATGGGTCCGCCCCTACGATATCCACTGTAATTCGCGACAACCCGTTGTATTTGATCGCTGACCTTGAGAACCCCAAGGGCGAACCTTTCCACAACCTTGGGTCGCCTCCTTGCGTGGGGGCGTGGCTTAAAATCAGATTAACATCGCGCAAGGCCTTAATTCAAGACACTTTTTTCGACGATTTTCACTGGGCGTACTGTTGATATTTTTTCGTGGCCATTGGTTTTTCGCTGACAAATCATACTGGGGATAACTTCTAACCTGCTGAATATGCAAAATAAATTCAAATTAAATCCGTCCTTCACCAATATTATTCTGAACACTGTGCACAGTTTCTGTGGATAGCCATGTGCAAAAAGGGGTAGGGTTGGCGTTGACTTCAATCGCTATCAGGGGTGTGGCCTTTTGCCTAAAAAATACGCAGCAACAGAGGGTGGAAATTTCCACTTTACCGCAGAGGTTGGTTTGGCGAAAATGGACGCCAGCGTCTGGCTGAAGTCACCGCAGAATCTTTGAATCAGTAAGATTCCGCGCCATGTGAAATTTGTCGACAGTTATCCGATGACGGCCAGTGGCAAGGTTCAGACGTTCAAGCTGCGTGAACAGGCGATTGTCGAGCTCAAGCTGCTTAGCTGCAACTACATAAATTAAAGGAGTGGATGTGAGAATTACCCCGAAAAACGAACTGGAACAGCGGACCTTGCGCCTGCAGGCCCTGATGATTCAACAGGGGATCGATGCCGCGGTTCTGCTGCAGAACGCCGATCTCTTCTACTTTACCGGCTCGATCCAGCAGGGCGTTTGCTATATCCCGGCCAGCGGCGAGCCGCTCTATCTGGTGCGTAAGGATTTCGGGCGGGCACAGATGGAGTCGGGGCTGAAACAGATTGCACCCCTGGCAGGCATGCGTGACCTGGTTGGGCAGCTGCGGGAGCACGGCATAATGCTGCCGCAGAAGGTCGGTTTCGAACTTGATGTGCTGCCGGTGGCTATATTTAATCGCTGGCATCAGGTTCTGGGCGGGGGAGCAGTCTGTGATGTCACTCCCTTGGTCCGCAGGGTCAAGGCGATCAAGAGTGATTATGAAATCGCGATCATGAAGGACTGCGGTCTGCTGATGGACAAGATCTACCAGCGGGCCAAAGAGGTCATTCAGGTCGGCAAGACCGATCTTGAGGTCGCAGCCGAACTCGAATGCCTGGCGCGTAAAGAGGGGCATCAGGGGATCACCCGTTTTCGCAGCTTCAACTCTGAGCTCTTTTATGGGCATATCTTCTCCGGGGCCGACGCTGCCGTACCGGCCTACCTCGATGCTCCTCTGGGTGGCCTGGGGCTAAACCCCTCGATCGGCCAGGGGGCCAGCTATAAGAAGATCGCCGCAGGCGAGCCGATCATTGTCGACTTTGTCGCGGCCTTCGATGGTTATATGGTGGATATGACGCGCACCTTCGTCGTGGGCAGGTTGCCGGAAAAGTTGGAGAAAGCCTATGGCGACATGCGGCTGGTCCAGCAGAGGCTGGCTGAAATCGCGCGTCCCGGTGTCGCCTGGGGCGAGGTCTATCGGCAATGCTACGACCTGGCGGTATCCCTGGGCTACAGGGACCACTTCATGGGGAATGCCGGCGCGCAGGTTTCGTTTATCGGCCATGGGCTCGGGGTCGAAATCGATGAGTTTCCCTTTATCGCCCGCGGCTTCGATGATCAACTGCTTGAGGAGAAGATGTGTTTCGCCTTTGAGCCGAAGGCGGTTTTTGCTGGAGAGGGGGCGGTCGGGATCGAAAACACCTTCTGGGTCGAGGCTGATGGCCTCAGGCGCCTGACCTATTCCGATGAGCATTTGGTTGAACTTTAAGGGGTTGTCAGGGGATGTCAGATAGCTATGCAGCGGCAGCAGCCGTAATTGCGGCAGCGGATGCCATGATTATCACCGCGGGTGCAGGGATGGGGGTTGATTCCGGGCTGCCCGATTTTCGCGGAGATCAGGGTTTCTGGAAGGCCTACCCGATGTATGAACGGTTGGGGCTTAGCTTTGTCGATGCCGCCAATCCGCGCTATTTTGAGCGTGATCCGCTCTTCGGCTGGGGCTTCTACGGTCACCGCACCACTCTTTACCGACAGACCGAGCCCCATGCCGGATTCGCTATACTCCACGACTGGATTGCCCGTTACGACCTCGCCAGTTTTGTCGTGACCTCCAATGTAGATGGCCAGTTTCAAAAGGCTGGATTTAACCCTGACCGGCTGCTCGAGGTGCATGGCTCGATCCATTACCTGCAGTGTCTGAGCCCCTGTTGTCATGATATCTGGCCGAATCAGGCCGAATTTACCATCGACCTGGCTTCAATGCGGGCGAAGCGGGCTCCGGCCTGCCCCTCGTGCGGAGGGGTTGCGCGACCTAATATCCTGATGTTCGGGGATTTCTCCTGGCTGTCTGACCGAACCTCGGCGCAGGAGGATAGTTTTGGCCGGTTTATGGCGAAACACCCTGACCCGAAACTGGTGGTGATCGAGGTGGGTGCGGGCAGCGCTATCCCCACTATCCGCCAGCTGAGCGAAAATCTCGGTTCACAGCCGGGGGTTGCTGTCATCCGCATCAATCCCCGCGAGCCACAGATCGGCGGCGGTCACTTCAGTTTTGATGTCGGAGCCTTAGAGGGGCTTGAACGGCTCTCAATCCACCTTTGATGCTTTCGCAAGAAAGCAAAATATCCGCTGGTGAGTTTTTGCGCCGCCATCACCGTAACTATTCAGCAAAATAGTTCTTGACATGGTTTTTCTATGAAAAGACCAAGGTGTCCCACCTTTCGACATATGCGCCAGGCCCGATCAGTAAGGCATCCCGCTCGCTTCCAGGGAAAAAAAGTATACCATGCTGATTTTTAAATTCTTATGTCAATAAAAAAACTGGACGGGACCCTCTTTTGTCGATTCATTACCCGCAATGATGGCGGCGCAAAAACTTACAAACTCGATCCGGTCGCCAGGGCGGCCCCGCTTGAAGGTTTGTCGGGTTCGGTTATATTTGTGCCCATCTCGGGTTAAACCCCCACTTCAACCTCGGTCGGGTTTAGCGCCTTGATCAGGTCGGTCGGCTTGATTTCGATCAAGAATCCCCGTTTTCCACCGTTGATGTAGATCTGCTCGAGATTGAGGATCGACTTCTCGATGTAGATCGGCAGTGTCTTGCGGGTGCCGAAAGGGGAAATACCGCCGGTCTTGTAACTGGTTAAGGCGTCGGCGATTTTGGGTGAGCAGGGGGTGACCTGCTTGACCCCGATCTGGCGAGCCAGGTTTTTCTGTGAGACCTCCCTATCACCATGCATCAAGACAATCAGGGCGGCACCCTGTTCATCCTGCATGACCAGGGTTTTGATCACCTGATGTTCTGCGACCTGTAGTTCGCGGGCGCTGGCCGCGGTTCCGCCCCGCTCTGCATAGCGGTAAGGGCGGGGGATGAAGTCGATCTTGTGCCGGCGCAACAGGCGGATCGCCTGGGTGACCGGGATCTTTTCCTTGACCATAATTAAACTGTCTTGAAACTCAAAAGAAGGGTTAGCCACCAAGGCACCAAGGATACATACCAAGAAGGGTAAAGACATCTTAACGCAGAGACGGTGAGAAGCAGAAGTGGAGAGAACACAGCGGCTCTCCGTTAAAAAGGTTTTCTTGGTGCTCTTGGTGTCTTGGTGGCAACAAACTTGATGGCGTCGCAAAAACTCACCAACTGCTGCGTTGCTGTAGTTTCTCTCACTGCTTCGACGTACGAAAGTACGCCTCATTGCTCGAAAATTTCACGCCTTGCATTTGGCGCTTTTTGCTTAGCCATCGGATATTTTTCTTTCTTGCGAAAGCATCAAACTTATAGCCAACTAAATGGGATCGCGATAATGCTGGCCGCCGTCAGCGCAACGCAGACCCAGCCGAGAATTTTGAACATATTCTCGGTTTTGCGCTGGGCGCGGATACTGGTCGGCATAAACCAGCCGAAGGCCGCGCCGGTCAGCAGTCCGCCGAGGTGAGCAGCGTTATCGGCTCCGAGCATCAGCCCGAAGACAAAGGCCATCACCGCCCATTGAAACATGAAGTTGCGTTGTTGAATCGCCAGGGCGCCCCCCATGCGGTGGAAGTAACTGACGGAGAAGCCGATCATGCCGAATATCGCACCCGAAGCACCGACCACCGGGGTCATCGGGTGCCAGAAGTAACCGGCAATGGTCGCCGTCAG
>JBDNGT010000136.1:0-2899 GCA_041689145.1 Geopsychrobacter sp.
CCGCAAGCGGCAAAGTCGCGAGGTTCTCTGGATCGTCAAAGCTGTCGAGGAAAGCTTCAATCCCTTGCGCTTCAAGCAGCGCAAATTTCTCTTCACTACGGGTGATGGCCGCCAACGGCACACCGGCAACCTCGGGCTGCCGCGCAATACGCCGAGCGATATCCCCAAAACCGGCAAAAAAGATCTTTTTCACGCTGCGCCTTCCCTATTTCAGACTCTTATTGACGATTTCATACAGATCGCGTGATAGCTCCTGCTGTTGCAACTGCTCTAACTCTGCCCGCATCAAAGCACTACGGCCCGCTTCAAACCGCTTCCAGCGCGACAGCGGCAAGGCCGTGCGTGCTGCAACCTGCGGGTTGCGCTGATTCAACAGCAGCAGCTGCGCGGTCAAGAACCGGTAGCCCGCGCCATCGGCCTGATGGAAACCGGCCGGGTTTCCGGCAGAAAAGGCCCCGATCAGACTGCGAATCCGGTTGGGGTTGTCGAGCGTGAAGGCGGGATGGTTCAACAAGGCCACCACATCATCACAGATTGTTTCGCGGTCAGCCGTCGCCTGCAGCATAAACCACTTATCGACCACCAGCGGATGGTCCTGCCAGCGCTGATAAAAGTCTTCGAGGATTGTCTGCCGCTGGGGGACCGCGCTTGAAGCCAGGCAGGTCAGGGCCGCCAGACGATCGGTCATATTGGTGGCAAATTCGTACTGCTGCAGGCAAAGTTCGATCACCTCGGCATCTTCCACCGACATCAACAGGGTTAAACCGAAGTTTTTCAGGCTGCGGCTACCAACCTGCTTGGGATCAAGACCATAGGGCAGGGTCTGGCACACTTCGCGATAACGCGCAAGCAACAAGCCGCGCCCCGCTATGGCCAACTGCCGACGTGCGGCCTGCCGCACTTGATGAATGCGGCCAGGCTCGATCGTCGCCATCTGCTCGCCGAGATAGATCTCAGACGGCAGCGTCAGCAGCTGGGTCAAGAGGCTGCCGTCGGCGTTGCGATCGCCCAAAGCCTGACACCAGCTGTCGACAAACAGGGCACTCAGAACCTCTGGACTGCTTTTCCCGAGCGCCGCCAGCAGTTCGCGCTGCGCCAATTGTTGGGCCGCCTCCCAGCGGTTGAAAGAGTCACTGTCATGGGCCATGCGGAAAGCGAGTTCGGCATCAGGCTGAGCGTAATCGAGGATCACCGGTGCCGAGAATCCGCGCAGCGCGGAGAGGAACGGCTTCTCCTTAACCCCTACAAATATAAATTCCTGCTCAGCCCGCTGCAGATCGAGGACCAGGGTCGTCTCCCCCGCTGTTTCCCCACCCGTCAGCATCAGCGGCAGATCGGCACCAGCGGCACCGATGAGACCGACCGCGAGCGGAATTTGAAAAGGTTCCTTCACCGCCTGATCCGGGGTCACAGGACAGCTCTGGCGACAGCGCAAACGAAACTCCTGGCTGGCCGCATCATAGCTGGTCTCGAGTGCTACCCGCGGCGTGCCGGCCTGCGCATACCAGCGGCGAAAGAGGCTGAGATCGCGCCCGCTGCTCTCTTCCAAGGCCTTAACAAAATCATCGGTCGTCACCGCCTGCCCATCGTGCTTGCGCAGGTAGTGCCGTACCCCCTGATTAAAGGCCGCTTTGCCGAGCAGGGTCTGCTGCATGCGGATCAGCTCGGCGCCTTTGTTGTAGACCGTCATGGTGTAGAAATTGTTGATCTCGACATAAGACACCGGGCGTACCGGGTGCGCCATCGGCCCGGCATCTTCGGGGAACTGGCTCTGGCGCAGAGACCGTACATCATCGATCCGTTTGACCGCCGCCGAGTTGAGATCGGCTGAAAACTCCTGATCGCGAAAGACCGTCAGCCCTTCCTTGAGGCTGAGCTGGAACCAGTCACGGCAGGTCACCCGGTTGCCGGTGTAATTATGAAAATATTCGTGGCCGATGACCGCTTCAACCCCGAGAAAATCGTTGTCGGTTGCGACCTCGGGCCGCGCCAGCACATACTTGGAGTTGAAGACATTTAAGCCCTTGTTCTCCATCGCCCCCATATTGAAATCATCGACCGCCACGATCATGTACCGGTCAAGGTCATATTCCAGGCCGTAGACCTCTTCGTCCCATTGCATCGACCTTTTGAGCGAGAGCATTGCATGATCACAGAGGTCCCGATTGCGATATTCAACATAAATCTGCAACAGGATATCGCGGCCGGAACGGGTCGTGAAACGGTCTTCGATACAGGCCAGATCACCGGCGACCAAAGCAAACAGATAGCTCGGTTTAGGGAAGGGATCTTCCCACTGCACAAAGTGCCGTCCCGCCTCAAGCGCCCCAGACTCAACCAGGTTGCCATTGCTCAACAGGACCGGATAATCAATTCGATCCGCTTCAATCCGGACCTTAAAACGGGCCATCACATCGGGGCGATCCGGATAGTAGGTGATTTTACGAAAGCCTTGAGGTTCACATTGGGTGCAAAAGTTCCCGCTCGACAGGTAAAGGCCCTCAAGTGCGGTATTGCTGGCGGGATCGATTTCAGTATCGATCTCAAGGGTGAACGTCTGTGGAACCACGGCGATGCTGAGCCCTTCGGCGCTGAGCTTCAAGTCCGCAGGCTCGAGCAGCACACCATCTAATTTGAGCGACAGCAACTTGAGTTGCTCGCCCTGCAGGTGCAACGGTTCGGTCCCTGAGCGGTCGGGGTTGAGCGCTAAGCGCAATTTGGAAGTCACACGGGTTGCGGACGGAGACAAATAAAACCGGAGGTCAATGCTTTCAACCAGATAGGCCGGGGTTGTGTAGTCGTGTAGAAAAATGGGTTCGGGGGTCGGGAGAGTCGTCATGGTCGGCACGTCTTTTCTTGATTAGAGTTTCGTCTATTCTAGCTGGATCTCCAGCCGACA
>JBDNGT010000137.1:0-12147 GCA_041689145.1 Geopsychrobacter sp.
ACCTTGTAACAGGTAGCTGGTGGTGGCGAAGATCAGGGGGTCGCCGATGGTGATCATCGCTACCGACTTGCCCACTCTGCAATCTTGTAAGACCTGCTGAGCGACCGCATCCCAGCGATCCTGGGTCGACTGGCCGTCGCGTTTCATCTGGTAGTTGATGGTGTTAACCTGCTGGTTTTTCAGATAGGGTTCGATCGCCGCAAGTGCCAGTGAACGGTTGCTCCCTTCGGCCTGCGGCGATAGGATGATGTCGGCGGATTGGATGATATTGACCGCGCGGATGGTCAGCAGATCGCTGGCACCGGGGCCGATGCCGATGGCGTAGAAGTTGCCGGGCTGTGCTGTGATGGTGTTTGACATTGGTTAGGTTCTCTTCTGCTCTTTTGCAATATTTGTGGTTAGTGAAATCGGGGTCTCGGCCCCGAACGCCGACTTACCTCACTCCTCACTCCTCACCAGAAGTGCGTTCAGCTCAACCACTCGTGCGAAACTTTGACTGTTGGCGCGTGACCATTCCAGCTGGTCGACCTTGAGGAAGCTGGACTGTAGCGAGCGATAGTCGCCGCGTTCTGCGGGTTCGGTCGGGTTCTGGTTCATCGGGCCGATCTGGTAGATGTAAAGGTCGGGACGGCTGACCACCACCGCTTCGGTGTTGAGCTTGATGATCTTTTGTGGTCCGAAGTCGATCGGCGCGCCGCCAGCGGCGCGGATGATGTCACTGATAATATTATTCTGTCCGGCGACGCTCAAGGGGAGGGCGCTGATCTCGTAAATCACCTTGGGGCTGTGAGCAGGGCGCGTCAGGCCGTGCAATTCCCGGCGCAGGCTTTGGGTCAGCTCTGCCCCGGCCGCTGCGCGTCCGGTTAATTGTGCCAGGGCTTCGATCTGCTGCAGAATCTCGGCCAGGGTCTGCGGATTATAGTCGAAGGTTTCAGCGCCGACTGTCTCGGCCATCTGCTCGGAGAAGAAGCGGTTCGACGAGATGATCAGCAGGTCGGGTTCGAGTCCCATGATCAGCTCGACGTTCGGCTTGATGTGCGAGCCGACCTTTTTGGCCTGCGGGAACTCTTCAAGGCTGCGGGTCTTGCCGACCACCTGATCTTCGAGGCCGAGCTGCAGCAGGATATCGCCGGCCGCAGGAGCCAGCAGGACAATCCGCCTGGCGAGGGCCGGTTCAGCGAGAAAAAGAAAAGTTATCAGTAGCAGTAGATACTTGAACATCATAAGTCTCCGAAAGTAGTTTGCTGGTGAGCCCGGCACGTGATACGTCGGCCAGCAGTCGTCCGTTTTTGAGTAGCCAGAAGCGTTCGAAAAAGCGCGCCGCCAGATTGATATCATGCACCGGCGAGATCACCGTTTGGGTTGTCTGTTTGAGAAACGCGAAGATATCCAGGCTGTGGCGCACGTCGAGGCTGGCGTTCGGTTCATCGAGAAAGAGGATCCTTGCCTGCTGGTTCAAGGCGCGCGCCAGCATAACCCGGCGCTGCTCGCCGCCAGAAAGCTGGTTGAAGCTGCGCTCGGCCAGATGGGTCAGGTCGAGTTGCCCGAGCAGTTCATGGGTGTTCTCTCGATCCTTTTCGCTCGGACTCCGGCCATCGGTCTGGGCGAAACGACCGAAAAGCACGACCTCGAAGACCGAGAAAGGGAAGATGACCTGGGATTGTTGCGGCAACAGGGCGAAGATCCGGGCACGCTCGATAATCGGAATCTGCGTCAGCAACTGCTGGGCGTAGCTAACTTCTCCTTGCCCTGCAAGTAGCCCGGTCAGCAGTTGCAGCAGGGTGCTCTTGCCCGAGCCGTTCTCGCCCAGGATCGCCAGTTTTTCGCCAGTCGCAACCTTGAGATCCGGCAACTGCAGGTGAAAATCGCCGCGTTTGAATTCTAGCCCCGCAAGCTTCAGTTCAGCCATGCCAGAGCCTTTCGCGGCGGGTACGCAGCAGGTAGAGGAAGAAGATGCCGCCCAAGAGGGCGGTGAGGATTCCGACCGGCAGTTCGGCACCGCCGGGGATGATGCTGCGCGCGCCGGCATCGGCCAGCATCAGCAGCAGGGCTCCGAGCAGGGTCGAGGCGGTCAGATTACGTTTCATGTCACTGCCGTAGAGGCTGCGCGCGATGTGCGGCGTGATCAGGCCGACGAAGCCGATGATTCCGGTGTGGCTGACCGCCACCGCGACCAGCAGGGTGGCGAGCACGAAGCTGAAGCGGCGCAGACGCGCGACATCGACCCCCATGGTGCGCGCCGAGGCTTCGTCGAAGGCGAGCAGGTTGAGCTGCAGGCCGATGCGCTGGAGCAGCACGAAGCTGAGCGCGAGGAGCAGGGCACAAACGATCAGGCGCGTCCAGTCGACGATGAAGAAGCCGCCCATCAGCCAGAAGACGATCGACGAGAGACTCTCCTCGAAATAGAACTTGCTGAAACTGATGACCGCCGAGGCGACGATATTGACGACCACCCCGGCCAGGATCATGGTCACCGGGTTGATCACCCCGTCCGTGACCGAGAGGCGATAGACCATCCACAGTCCGCAGAGTCCAGTAACCAGAGCCAAAAGCGGCACCAGCGGCGTCGGCAGTCCGCAGGCGATGCCGAGCACCGCGCCTAAGGCCGCCGAGCTGGCGGTGCCGGTGGTGAAGCTGTCGGCGAGCGGATTCTTTAGCGTGAGTTGATAGATGCTGCCCGAGAGAGCGAGCATGCCGCCGATCACCGCCGAAAAGAGCACGCGCGGCAGGCGTAGCTCGAGCAGGATCTGCCGTTCAATTCCGCTTAGGGCAAAGGGGTTGAGCGCCGTGGCTCCACTAAGCAGGGCGACAACGAAGCCGACCGCTAACAAGCCGAACAGCAGGCGTTTCATGCCTCGACTCGATCAATGATTCGGCAGCATAACCAGAAGAGGATCGCAACCATCGCGAGCAGCAACAGGTAGAGCAGCAGGCTGCTGTCGCCGTTCTGCAGCAGGGTCGCGCGGATCAAACGGGTCGAATAGGTCAACGGAAATAGGCTGGCGACCAGCTTGATCGCCAACGGCATCTGCTCGACCGGAAAGAAGGTGCCCGAAAGAAACATCATCGGCGTAATCAGAAAGGCGTTGACCGTCGCCTGGTCGGCATGGCTGCGCACGATCATCGCTGCCAGTACGCCGAGCAGGGCGAAAATCGCCAGATGCAGGAGCAGGGCGATGAAGAAGGCCGGGCCGAAGTGTAGGCTGACCCCGCAGAACAGGCTGTAGAGTGCGATGATCGCGGTTGGAATCAGACCACGCACGATGCCGTAGCCCATCTCGCCCAGCACGATCTGCCAGCGGCCGAAGGGGGCGATCAGGTACTCTTCAAAGACCTTGAAGTAGAAGCGCGAGATGTTGATTTCGGTCGCGATGGCGTAGCTTTGGTTCATGCTCGCCATGGTCAGCAGGCCGGGGAGAAGGAAACTCAGGTAATCCTGTCCACCGACCGAGGCGCCGCGCCCGACACCGAAGCCGAAGGCGATCAGAAACAGTGCCGGGGAGACGGCCGAGGCGAGCAGGGTTTTGATCAGCTTGCGGCGCAGAATCAAAGTTTCACGCAAAAATATGCCGCGGGCTCCGTACAACATCAGGGTTCGATCCTCTTGCCGGTCAGTTGCAGAAAAACGTCTTCCAGGGTGGTCTGGCGGATGCGCACTGCGTTATCAATCTGCTTGAGCCGCAGCAGCGCGCTCTCCCGGTCTTTGAAAAACTCGTTTTCGACTTCATCATCCTGATAGATGTCGAGCACGGTGCTGCCGGTCTGCTCCATCAATTCTTTGGGGGTGCCCTCGGCGATGATTTTCCCCTGGTCGATGAAACAGACGCGTTCGGCGAGCTGTTCGGCGTCTTCGATGTAGTGGGTGGTCAGAAACATGGTGCAGCGCTGTTCTTGATTGATGTGGCGCAAAAAGGCCCAGATTTTCCGTCGGCTGTGCGGGTCAAGGCCGGCGGTCGGTT
This sequence comes from Geopsychrobacter sp., assembly GCA_041689145.1. Lineage (GTDB taxonomy): Bacteria > Desulfobacterota > Desulfuromonadia > Desulfuromonadales > Geopsychrobacteraceae > Geopsychrobacter. Next base: position 3,960 of record JBDNGT010000137.1, read on the forward strand.
CATCGAGAAACAGGATCGCCGGTTCGTGCAGCAGCGCGCGCGCGATCACCAGCTTGCGCTTCATCCCGCCCGACAGCTTGCCCGCCGAGGTGTCGCGTTTGTCGCTTAAACCTGCCAGTTCAAGGCAGTCACCGATCCGTTGTTGCAGATGGCTGCCGCTCATGCCGAATAGTCGGCCGTGAACCCGCAGGTTTTCGGCGGCAGTCAGTTCGCGATCGAGGTTGTTGTGTTGCGGTACCACGCCGATGCGGCGTCGGACTGCCAGTGAGGAGCGGGTAAAAAGTTCCCCCTGGTAGAAGATCAGGCCGGCGTCAGGGCAGATCAGCCCGGTCAGCATATTGATGGTGGTGGTTTTGCCGGCGCCGTTGGGGCCGAGAAAAGCGAAGATCTCCCCCGCCTTCAAATCAAGGTCGATGCCGCGCACCGCTTCGACCTTGCCGTAGGCACGGCGCAGCTCGCGCACCAGAATTTCGGGGCAATCAGCGCAGCTCAATCCCGGCCTCCGTGGCGGCGTCCTGTAGGTGTTTCAGGAAGAGTTGTCGCACGGCCGGATTGTCACCCAACCCCTGCATAACCGGTTGAACTGTGAATCCGGTCCGGTCGAGTTGTGACTTCCATGAGGCCTCGTTAGCCCCTGTCATATCGTTGGTCGCATGATCGCCGGCAACCACCATCAGCGGTTTGAGTAGAATTTTGCCGTGTTGCTCCTGTTGGAGCGTTTCCAGGACCTTGGCAAAGGCAGGGTGCCCCTCAACCAATCCGACGCGTGTTTTGATCTGCGGATAAAGCTGGTTCATCAGCTCTTCGAATTCGTAATAGAGTCCGGTCGATAAATGCGTGTTGCCGTGCCCCATGTAAACCAGGGTTGCGTCTGCGGCCTGGGCCAGCGCGACATCGGGAGCAACCGCGGATGCAAGTAGCTGCAGATCTTCGACATAGGGATGGGTCTCGTCCCAGGTTCCCATCAAGGGACGGCCGAGCGCGATTTTGCTGAAAGGACACCAGCGCTCCTTGACGGTGTCGATCGCCAGCAGACCATAGATGTAGGCTTCGATATCCAGGTATTCTTCACCATGGGTCAGCAGGGTCGGTTGAACGACGATGGTTTTAAATCCGGCATCCTGCAGATCGGCCAGCGTGCCGAGCAGGTTTTTGATCCGATAAAAATAATCCGGCACTGCGGGATGCGCTTTGTGGTAATTCTGATCGGCGGCGCGGCCATGCCATTTCTTGCGGATGGTATTGGAGGTAAATGCCATTTTGACTGGGATCTGCGGATATTGGGCCTCGACATCACGCACGATCGCCAGCAAAGCATCGATCGCCGCAGGGTAGGTGGTGCCGAAAGAAGCGATGACAATCGCCGTTTTCTCGGGGTTTTTTTCCATTGCGGCAGAATCCATTGTAGGCAAGGCCATGATGATCAGGCCGATTGACAGTAGAAGACGATTCATAATGACCTCAGCAGGGGGTAAAGTTCAAGTTGCAACGCAAAAAGCCCGCAGGCTGTATAAATACAGTCTGCGGGCTTCGTCCGTTTTGGAAGCTCTGTCAAAGGGGCCAGCCTCCCTTAAGCCCGGGGAGTGTTGCTGGGTTTCTGGCCGGCAGGTCTTCTGGCTTGCGCATCGTCCCTTCAAGGCCGCCTTCCCGGAAAATATCCAGTGACGAGAAGTCGGTGTGCGACTCCTTGTGGCCTTTTAGTCCACGCTCACAGCGGCGGGTCCGCGGGGGAGTTGCACCCCTCTTCCCTTGACCGGTCAGTTTGTTGTTGAGCTGATGTTATACGGCAGTAAGCACCGAACTGTCAATATCCACAGCCTACTCAGTCTGCGGCATCGGCACCAGCTGGATCTGGATGCGCCGATTGAAGGCTTTCCCTTCGTCGGTCTCATTGCTTGCGATCGGGCGATACTCACTATAACCGGCGGCGACCAGGCGTTCTCCCGGCAGTCCGACCTCGTCCTGTAAAACATGGACGACACTGTCGGCACGCGCGGTGGACAACTCCCAGTTGGTCGGATAGGTCTCCTTGAGCCGGCTGCTGATCTGAACATTGTCGGTGTGCCCCTCAACCAATAGCGCTTTGTCCGGGAACTTGGACATGATATCCCCGAGGCTACGTAAAACTTTTTTCCCCTCGGGTCGAACCTCTGTTTTGCCCGAATCGAAGAGGATCTTGTTCGGTAGATTGACTGAAAGTTTTCCTTTGAGATTGGTGATGGTCAATTCACCCCGCTTGATTTCTTGTTCCAGAGCACCAACCAGCTGATCGTAGGTACTCTGCAGCCTGGCCAGTTTCTCCTGTCGAATCTTGCGTTCTGTTTCAATCTGATCAGCCAGGACAGCGTTCTCCTGTTGCAGCTGATCGATGCTGGCCAGCAGTTGACTGTTGTTTTGGCTCAGGTCTTCAAGCTGCCGTTGCATCTGTTCTTTTCGGCTGCTGAAGGTCTGCTGCTGGCGGTCTTTATCCGCTCGATCGGCCATCAGGGTTTGTTGAAGTTCGGAGTTTTTCCTCAGCAGCTCAATCAGTTTGGCGTTCAACGCCGATACTCCGGCTTCAAGTCCCTGTTTTTGCGCTTCAATGCTGCCGATTCGGGTCTTGGCTGCAACCAAATTTTGCGCCAGCTGTGCCGCTTCGTTGGCCTTGAGATCGAAGGTTCCCTGACTGACACAGCCGGACAAAAAGGCGACCAGCAGGGCAACCATGGTAAGATGCATAAGTTTTTTCATCGTCTGCTCCCAGAAATTGAGTCGTCAAAACTGGTCCATATTGTTAACACAAGTCCTCGAAATGTAAAGAGGATTCCGCTGGCTTGAATGGCGGAATTTCAGTTGCGAGCATTAGGGGGCTGTGTTATAAAAAAAGAAGCTTTCAAATGAGAAACTGCCCTGTAAAATTATGGGTTTGCGGAGTCCTTTATGTTTGAGATTAAGAGAATTATAGAGACCGCTCTGCAGGAAGATATCGGCCTTGGCGATATCACCACCGAGGTGACCGTTGCCCCTGAGACTATGGCGCGTGCCGAACTGGTTGCCAAAGAGGATTTTGTTCTCTCCGGGATCGATGTCGCCGGTCGGGTCTTTCAGACGGTCAACCCTGCAGTCGATTTCGAAAAAATTTTGCAGGATGGTTGCAAGGTGCGCAAGGGGGAGGTGTTGGCTTGGTTACGCGGCCCGGCGGCCAGCCTGCTGCAGGGCGAACGCGTTGCGCTGAACCTGCTGCAGCGGATGAGCGCCATTGCCAGTCTTACGAGTCACTATGTGGCTGCAGTAGCGGGGACCAAGGCGGTGATCGTCGATACACGTAAAACTGTGCCCGGCTTGCGGGTGCTGGATAAATATTCGGTGCGGATGGGTGGCGGTCGGAATCACCGGATCGGTCTGTTTGATGGTGTCCTGATTAAAGAGAACCATGTTGCCGCCGCCGGTGGTATCAGCGCGGCGATTGGGCGCGCGCGGCAGAAATTACCTCACACCCTTAAAATTGAAATCGAAACACGTAATTTTGATGAGGTGGAGCAGGCCTTGGCTGCCGGCGCCGACATCATCATGCTCGACAATATGAGCTTTGAAGAGATGCGTCGGGCGGTCGCGTTGATTGCCGGGCGGGCTCTGGTTGAGGCCTCAGGCGGAGTCAGCCTTGAAACGGTGGCTGAAATTGCAGCGACCGGGGTCGATATTATCTCGGTCGGTGCGTTGACCCACTCAATCAATGCCGCTGACATCTCCATGCTGTTTGATTGACCCTCTCGCCTTTTCTGGAGTTTCAGCGTCTGCCTCTGCTGAGCAGAGGCATATCAGGAGTCGAATTGACCTCACGTGAGCAGATTGTCCACCTGTTTCGCAAACGTCCCGGCGAATATATCTCCGGCAAGGAGATCTGCAGCGTGCTGCACATCTCGCGGGCTGCTGTCTGGAAGCAAGTCGAGCAGTTACGTGACCTCGGGTATGCCATAGAGGCCCGCCGTGCGCGTGGTTACCGGCTGCTGGAATCTCCCGATCTGCTGTTGCCGAATGAGATCTCCGGTGAACTTGGCACCTTTCTGGTCGGCCGACAAATCCAATGTGAAAATCAAATTATTTCGACCAATCAACGGGCCCAACAGCTTGCTGCCGAGGGGGCGCCCGAGGGTCTGGTTGTTTTGGCTGAGACGCAAACGGCCGGTCGCGGACGGATGGGACGCCGCTGGGAATCGCCCGCCGGAGTCAATATCTATTGTTCAGTACTGCTGAAACCACAGATCCCGCCACGGCAGGCGCCGCAATTGACCTTCCTCTCGGCGGTTGCCACTGCTGAAGCTCTCAAGGAGCTCTATGGCATCGACGCCCGCGTTAAATGGCCCAACGATATTTTGGTTGGCGGTCGCAAGATTGCCGGTTTACTCAACGAGTTGAGCGCCGAAACTGAACAGATTCATGCCCTGGTTCTGGGAATTGGGGTCAACGTCAATATGACGGTTGAGCAGTTTCCAGATGAGCTGCGTTATCCAGCGACCTCGGTCAGAATTGAAACGGGCGAACTTCATCTGCGCTTGCCGCTGGCCAGGTTGTTGATTCAAAAAATTGATGCACTCTATGCCGAGTTCCTCGACCAAGGATTCGCACCCATGCGGAGACGCTGGGAGTCCCTCTTTGATCTGCTCGATCGCCAGGTCGAAGTTGATCTCGGTCAGCGGACGATCTCGGGCGTAGTCGGTGGGCTTGAACCTGACGGCGCGTTGAAACTGTTTTTACCTGACGGCAGAGTTGAGCGGATCGTCGCGGGGGATGTTCGGCCGATCGGTTGCTGAGGTATGAGACGCGAAGACATAACGTCGAACGTGAAATTTCGAAATTTCTCTAATGGAGATTTTAATGCTGCTGGTGATTGATGTTGGCAACAGTAACACGGTTCTTGGGGTTTACCGTGACGATGAATTGGTGCACGACTGGCGGATTGCGACCGATAAAGAACGCACGGTTGACGAATATGCGATCCTGATGCACAACCTGTTTGGGTTGGCGCAGATGCGGTTTGACCAGCTTTCGGCGGTCATCATCTCCTGTGTTGTGCCGCCGTTGTTGACCAGTTTGGATCGCCTCTGCCGCAAGTACTTCAGTCTTGTGCCGTTGGTTGTCGGTCCCGGGGTTAAGACCGGGATGCCGATTCAGTATGACAACCCGAAGGAGGTAGGTGCTGATCGGATTGTCAACGCTGTTGCGGCCTTCGAGCGCTGGCACTGCGGGATGATCGTGGTCGATTTCGGGACCGCGACGACCTTCGATGTCATCTCGGCCGCTGGCGAGTATCAGGGCGGGGCCATCGCCCCAGGCGTCGACATCTCAGCTGAGGCCCTGTTTGCTCGGGCCAGTAAGTTGCCCCGGGTCGAATTTATCCGGCCGCCACAGATCGTCGCCAAAAATACGGTCAGTAGCATGCAGGCGGGAATTTTCTACGGTTATGTTGGACTGGTCGAAGGAATAGTCACCCGTATCCGTGAAGAGGTGGGACAGCCTCTCAAGGTCGTTGCCACCGGTGGTCTTGCAGCGTCGATCGCCGGGGCAAGTGTTATGATTGACTGTGTGGAACCTTTTTTAACCCTCGAAGGTTTGCGAATTATCTATCAACGGAATCGCGGATAAATCCAATCGGACGAAAGACTGTCGAACAAAATATTGCCGTGTGGAGTGACTCTGGCGTGATTAATGGAGCTGTATTGCAGGCCTTCTCTCACACGCCCCCTTTTTTTGATGCAAAGGAGCGAGCATGAGCAAATATGATACGACGACGTTGAGAAATTTTGGGATTGTTGCACACAACAGCGCGGGGAAAACCTCTTTGGTTGAGGCGATGCTGTTTGATACCGGTATGTTCAAAAAAATCGGCAAGGTTACCGCGGGCACATCCTCCATGGATTTTGAGGAAGAGGAGATCAAGCGTGGAATGACCCTGGGGGCTAGTCTCAATCACTGTGTCTGGAAAGGGCACAATCTCAATATTGTCGATACTCCCGGGGTCAGCAATTTTCTCCACGACACCCGACGCTGCCTGCGTGTGCTAGGTGGCGCGGTCGTGATTGTGTCGGCGATTTCAGGGGTTAAGTCGCAGACGTGTAAAGTCTGGGAGTGGTGCGATCAGTTTGAGGTGCCGCGGATTGCTTTTGTCAACAAGATGGATCGTGAACGGGCCGATTTTCTCAAAGCGGTCGACGATATGGAAAAATCCCTGGGTGTTCGTAGCGTGATTGTGACCTTGCCGATCGGCGCTGCAGAAAATTTTCGCGGCACGATCGATCTGATTACGATGAAGGCGCGCCTCTATTCCTTTGACAAGACCGGCACCTATGAAGAGGTTGAGATCCCCGCTGAGTTGCTTGAAGAGGCGCAACGTCTGCGGCTGCAGCTGGTTGAAACAGTAGCCGAAGCCGATGATGCCTTGATGGAGAAGTACCTCGAAGAAGAGGCTCTCAGCGAAGCCGAACTCATGCGCGGGCTGCGTGAGGGTACCCTGACCGGTGTCTTTACCCCGGTCTTCTGTGGCAGCGCTCTGGCCAATGTCGGGGTGCGCCAACTGCTCGATTACATCGTCGCCTGCCTCCCTTCTCCGGTCGACAAGGGGACTCAAATCGGAACTTTGCCTGGCAAGGCCGAGGTCATCGAAAGGCTGCCGCATGAAGATGCGCCTTTCTCCGCGATGGTTTTTAAGACCATCAATGATCCCTATGCCGGAAAGCTGAGCCTGATCCGGGTTTATTCAGGAACATTGAAGCCTGACAGCAACGTGCTGAATCCGAATCGTAATGAAAAAGAGCGTATTGGGCACATCTTCAGCCTGACCGGCAAGGAGCAGCAGGATGTCGATTCTGCCGTGGCAGGTGAGATCGTTGCGCTGCCGAAACTGAAATACACGGCGACTGGGGACACCCTCTGTGATCTGCAGCGGCCGATTATTTATGAACCCCTGGTGCCGCCGAAACCGGTCATCTCTTTTGCCCTGGAATCGACCAAAAAGGGGGATGAAGATAAGATCTACACCGGCCTGCAGAAGTTGATGGAAGAGGATCCGACTCTACGCATTGTGCGTGATGAAGAGACTCATGAGATGGTGCTGTCGGGGATGGGTCAGGTGCACTTGGAGGTTGCGGTTGAGCGGCTTAAGCGCAAGTATGGTGCCGATGTGACCTTGAAGGAACCCAAGGTCCCCTATAGCGAGACAATCCGCGCCAGTACTGAGGTTCAGGGGAAATACAAGAAACAGTCCGGTGGTCGTGGTCAGTATGGCGATGTCTGGATTAAGGTCGAGCCTCTCCCGCGCGGGAGAGGCTTTGAGTTTGTCGATAATGTGGTCGGCGGCGTGGTGCCGCGCAATTATATTCCGGCCGTCGAAAAAGGTGTGATTGAGGCGATGAAACATGGGCCGCAAACCGGAAGCCAGATGGTCGATCTGCGGGTTTCCCTTTACGATGGGTCACATCATTCGGTCGACTCATCCGAGATGGCGTTTAAGGTTGCCGGATCCATGGCCTTTAAAAAGGCGATGGAAAACTGCAAGCCGACCCTGCTTGAACCGATCATGAATATGGAAATAACGGTTCCCGACGACTGCATGGGCGATGTGATCGGCGATCTGAACTCGCGCCGCGGCAAGGTCACCAACGTTGAGCCACAGGCGAATGCGCAGACAATCCGTGCCGAGGTGCCGATGTCTGAGGTGTTACGCTATGCTCCAGAGCTTCGATCGATGACCTCTGATCGCGGGATGTTTTCCATGGAATTCGACAAGTATGAAGATGTGCCCTCACATCAGACGGCAAAAGTTTTAGCGGATATCGGGAAAGTCTGAAACCGATAATCCACCAGTTTAATAAACCAGAGGGGAGGCCGCTATGCTGAATGGTTTCAAAAAGGAGATGTTACGTGGACGATGACAAGTTGACACAGGAAGAACCAAACGATGAACAAAAGTTTACTTTTGGCGGTCAGCCTATATTTGAATTTGGAACTGGAACTGGAACTGGCGGATTGCCAGAAGTTCCGCCTGATTTGACCCCGCAAAAAAAACCAGGGGAAAAGGGCGGGCTGCTGCGCTTACTTCTACTTTTATTGCTGTTGGTTGGTGGGGCCTGCGCGATCTTTTATCTGATCGGGCCAGATTTGTTTGCTCCCGCGACACCCGTTAGGGAGATCGCTACGCAAAAGTCGAGCAAAA
>JBDNGT010000138.1:0-13405 GCA_041689145.1 Geopsychrobacter sp.
ATCATGACCACCGCCCCGAACCTGGGGATCATTATCCCGCCGTCGATCTCAATGATCCTCTACGCCATGGTCAGCAACGATCCGATCGAGGCCCTGTTTCTGACCGGTTTTGTTCCCGGCATACTGATCATGGTCGCCATGAGTCTGTACGCCTATTTCTATTGCAAAAACCGAAACTACAAGACCCTGGATCGGCCGACTTTTGTCGAGATTGTCGCAGTGATTAAGGAGAGTTTCTGGGCCCTATGTTTGCCGATTTTGATCTTCGGCGGCATCTATTCCGGGATGTTTACGGCCAATGAGGCGGCGGTCGTGGCCTGTTTCTATGCGTTTATCGTCGAGGTCTTCATCCACAGGGATATGAATTTCGTCGATATCAAAAAAGTCATTGTCTCCTCAGCAGTCACTTCGGCGACCCTGCTGATCATCGTGGCCGGGGCGTCGGTATTCGGCGAATATCTGACCTTTGAGCAGATTCCAGACAAAATCGCCACCGCCGTCGTCAGCCAGATCTCGTCCCCATGGGTCTTTCTGCTGGCGGTCAATGTCATGCTGCTGGTGGTCGGCATGTTCATGGATGTCATCTCGGCAACCCTGATTCTGACTCCGATTTTTCTACCGCTGCTCGCTTCTTTCGGCATTGACACCATGCACTTCGGTCTGCTGATGACGATCAACCTGGGTATCGGTTACTGCACACCGCCCTTGGGCGTCAGCCTCTATATCACGGGCGCGGCGGTTGACCGGAACCTGGTTTATGTCTCGAAGGCCGTCATGCCCTTCCTGCTGATTCAGATCGCGATTCTGCTGGTCCTGACCTATTGGGCGGATCTGGTCTTGTTTCTGCCGCGTCTGGTGTATGGCTGACGGCGTCGCGAAATTTTCGCTTAGCCGGCGGATGAGTGGCATGGTCGAAGAATTTATCAACTGCGCAGGGAGTTTGGTATGAGCACAAGGATATTGATCCCGGTTGACGAGTCGGAAACGACTCAGCATACGCTGGACGCCATCCTTAAAAATAAGGATCTGCTGCCGCGCGAGATAATGCTGCTGCATGTTGTTGACGTCAAGGCGTCCCAGCGAGTCGTTCCCGATATCCAGAAAAGCATGATCTATGCTTCTGCTGAAAAATCTGGGAAACGGATCCTTGAAAGGCTGGCGGAACCCTTCCGGGCCGCTGGCTTCGAACCGCAACTGCGGCTTGAACTGGGCGACCCCGGCAAAGTGATTGTGAAAGTCATCGAGGAGCAGCAGATTCAACTGTTGATCATCGGTCGGCATCCTGGTGGCGGTGGACTTGGCGACCTCATGTTCGACTCGGTGGCTAACTATGTCATCCGGGCCGTCAAGTGTCCGCTCTTACTTTTTTAACCGCAGAGAGAGGGAAAGATGGATATCAGACAGCGTGTTCAACAGCTATTGAGCCGGATGTACCCAGCTCCCCAATACCCAAGTCAGGGTGCGGTGCTGTTTGTTGATCTCGAACGGCGCAGTTGCCAGCGAGCCTATCTGCCGCTTGAGGCGGTCCAGCACTTTCTGGCCGGCCGTGGCGGCAACATGTATCTGCTCTATAACCTGCTGCAGGACGAAAAGGATGCCCTTGATCCCGAAGTGCCGTTGATCTTCGGGGCCGGCGTACTGACCGGCAACATGCCGGCCGCGACCCGTGGCAACGTCACCAGCCGCTCCCCAGAAAGCCGGACGATCCTCGACAGTAACGCCGGCGATTATTTCCCCAGTTACCTGAAACGCCAGGGCTACGATCATCTGGTGCTCTACGGGCGCAACCCCCAGTGGACCCTGCTGCATATCCAGCAGGAACAGATCGACTTTATCGACGCCTCCCCCTATTGCGGCATGGACAATATCGAATTCACCGCCAGGATCGAGCAGGACTTCGACTGTACCGAACGCAAGGATATGGCGATGGCAAGGATCAGCAGCGCCGGTGAAAATCAGGTGCTGTGCAGCGGGATCATGGCGGGAGAGAAGGCGATCTGGGCGCGTGGCGGTGGCGGCGCCAAGATGGGCGCACTGCAGTTGAAGGCAATTCTCATCCAGGGAAAGCTTCCCGAATTTGAGCTGTCCGCAGCCTACAAGCAGAAAAACCGGGAGATCGGCAAGAAGATCCTCGGTGCGAGCGTGGTCCAGAATGCCCTGAAAAAGGTCGGCACCCCCTTTCTCTACAAGCCGAGTCGGGTGCTTTGCGCCATGGGGACCAAGAACAACCAGGAAACTACCTGGCACGCCAGTCTTGACGCCGACAACTTCGACCCCTATCGCCCGGGGATGAGCGGTTGCTACAAGTGTCCGGTCTGTTGTCGGGCCAACAACGACATGCTCCCCGGCGGCAAGGGGGGCTGGGGGGCCAGCGCCCTGACCGGTCTCAAGGGGAACGCCAGCTATGATAAAGAGCAGAGCGCTCTTGAGCACCACAAACAGCGGACCTACAACGGCATCAACAATGACGGCCAGTTCGACAAGTACGACAGGGGGGAGGGGCCGGAGTACATCATCGTCGGCAAGTTCGGCCCGAATATCGGCCTTAAAGAGCCGGAGCAGATTTTACGCCTCAACAATATCCTCAACGACTTGGCCCTCGACGCGTCCAGCACCGGCAGCGCCATCGCCTGGGCCATGGAGCTCTACCAACGCGGCATCATCGATCAGCAGACCACCGGCGGGCTGGACCTTTCCTGGGGGAACTATCCGGTGATCGAACAGCTGTTGTTTATGACCGCCAAACGCACAGGCTTCGGGGTTACCATCGCCGCCTCGAGCCGCGCCGTCGAGCAGGGGAGATACCCGGCCGCGGCTTTGCAATACTGCATGGCCTCCAAGGGGTTGTTTCAGTCCGATCCCCACGATGCGCGGATTCTCAAGGCCTTTGCCCTGGGACTGGCGGTCGCCACCCGCGGCATGGATCATCTGCGCAATCGGGTCACCCTCGAGATCAACGCGCGGATCAACGACGATGCCGCCTTTAAGACCGCACTCTACGGTGGAGTGGTCGCCGCCGAACCGACCTCTTACGAGGGGAAGGAATATGCAGTCCGGCGTTGCGAAAACACCTTCGCCATCGGGGATGCTCTCGGTATGTGCCGCTTTAACACCAAACTGTTCAACTCGCCGTCTACCCCCGACCTGGAGGACTTTGCCGTCCAGCTGAATGGCTTAACCCGACTGAATTTCGACGCCGCGCAGCTGGATGAGATCGGGCGCAATATTACCGGACTGGAGCGGATGCTCAACTTCCGCTTCGGCCTGCGCGGCGCCGATGACAGCCTGCCGGATCGCTGGTTCGATGAACCGATCACGGTCGGCCCCTTTAAGGGCGAAAAGCTCGACCGCGCACAGTTTGCCGCGCTCAAGCAGCGTTTTTATCAGCTGAGCGGCCTCAATCCGGAGGGCCTTCCCGCCCTCGACTGGCATGCCAAACTCTCGCAGGTCGTCACCGGTTACAGCATCCGAATCAAGTTTTCTGGCCAGCTGCCCGGTGTGCCTGAACAAGCGGTCATTATCGATGAACAGGTGGTGAATCTTGCCGAACTACGTGAGCTACTGAGGCAAAAGCTGCCTGAAGCGAGCGAGATTCTGAACGACGCAAACCTTAATCTGATTCTGAACGGCAAAATGATTCTGGCCGGTGAAGACCAGACCCCGGTTCCTGATGGAAGCGAGATCTGCCTGATCTCGTACGTTGCCGGGGGATAACCGCAGACCGGAACCGCTGCCAATTCGTAGAATTTTGCTCACTGGGAGTTTTTAAATTTGCGTAGGAAAAGGAGATTCAGGCATATGAAGACAACGTTGAAACTGTTCTGTTTGACGGCCATTGCGGCCGGCGTTTTGCTTGGCACAACCAGCGTCTTTGCGGCCGAGACGATCAAGGTCGGCATTGTCGACACCTACAGCGGTCCGGCCAGCACTTACACCAATGACGTTCGTGACGCCTTTGCCCTGGCCGTTGGTAAAATAAACGCCGCCGGCGGGATTTTGGGCCAGCAGGTCGAATATGTCACGCGCGACAGCAAGTTCAAGGTGGATCTTGGGCTGAGTGCCGCTAAAGAGTTGGTGATGCGCGAGGATGTGGACATCCTGATGGGGACGATCAATAGCGCCCTTGCGCTAGCCCTCTCAGACTTTGCCAAACAGGAGAAGATCCCCTTTCTGGCCACTTTCGCCAAGAGTGCCAAGATCACCGGCGAAAAAGGGCATCGCTATGTCTTCTCGATGAATGAAAATACGGCGATGATCGGCAAAGCGGCCGCGACGGGTCTGGCCAAACTCCCCTACACCAACTACTGGATCGCCGGGGATGATTACGAGTACGGCCACGCCGTTGCCGAAGGCGTCTGGGAGAATCTCAAGCAGCTCAAGCCGGGGGTCAAGCTGCTTGGCCAGTCCTGGTGGAAGGTCGGCGAGCCCGACTTTACTCCTTATATCACTGCGATGTTAGCGGAAAAACCCGATGCGGTTATCATTGCCACCGGGGGGCGTGATTGCGTACCCTTCTTGAAGGCGGCCCAGGCCACAGGGTTCAACAAACGGGTCCCCTTTTACATGCATACGGCTACTGAAATTTCGACCCTCAAACCTTTGGGCCTCAGCGCTCCCGAAGGGGTCATCGGCACCGCCAACTATCACAGCTATTACCCCGACACGGCCGAAAATCGCGCCTTTGTCGCCGAGTTTGAAAAGGCCTATGGCCGCACGCCGGCGGTGGGTGCCTTGTATGGCTATATCACCGCGCAGTTCATCTCCCAGGCCTATGCGAAGGCCGGTGAGGTCGACACCGAGAAGTTCATCGACGCCCTCGAGGGGTTGAGTGTCGACTCCCCGGTGGGAAGGGTGACCATGCGCGCCGAAGATCATCAGGTCATGCTGCCGATGTTCATGGGGGTGACGACCAAAAAGGAAGGTCAAGAGGTTCTGGTCGCTAAGGATATTGTCACTATCTCAGCCGAGGATGTCATGCCTTCACTCGACGAGATCCGCAAGGCCCGCAAAAAGTAGACCATTCTGGAAGGGGGGCGACGCTGCCCCCTTTCCAGCGTACAACTTAGAATACTCATCCTTCTGCGAGCAAAGAAATTTACATGGAACTGTTTCCCAATTTGACCTTTTCGGTCCTCTGCATCCAGATTCTGGTCGGTCTGAGCAAGGCGACTATCCTGTTTATCGTTGCCTCGGGGCTCACCCTGATCCTGGGGGTGCTGCGCATTCCTAATCTGGCTCATGGCTCACTCTACATGATCGGTGCCTTCACCACCTATTCAATCGCCACGGCTTTTTCGCAAAGCAGCCTCGGTTTCTGGGTGGCGCTGCTGGTGGCGCCCCTGGTCGTTGCCCTGATTGGACTGATCATGGAACAGGGGCTGTTCCGCTTTCTTTATAAACGCGATCATCTGATGATGCTGCTGTTCACCTTCTCCTTTACCCTGGTGTTCGGCGATCTGGTCAAAATGATCTGGGGCTCGGATTACCGTTCCCTGACGGTTCCCGAGATATTTCAAGGCTCCTACGCGCTGCTCGGCTTCCCTTTCCCACGCTATAATCTGTTTCTGCTGCTGCTGGGACCGTTGTTTGCCGCAGGTCTGTGGTTTCTGACCAACCGGACACGACTGGGCAAGATTTCGCGGGCCGCAGCCGTCGACCGCGAGATGGTGGGAGCAGTCGGGATTAACGTCAACCTCGTCTATGCGGCCGTATTCGTTCTCGGCTGCTATCTGGCAGGGGTGGGTGGAGCGCTGGTGGCGCCGACGCAGAACATCAGCCAGGGGATGGATCACTCCATCATCATTGAGATCTTTCTGATCGTCATTATCGGCGGCCTCGGAAATGTGTGGGGAGCCTTGCTGGGAGCGGTCATCTTTGGCCTCACCGATGCCATCGGCATCCTGGTGGCCCCCCAGTTCGGCATTATCTTTCCTTACCTCGCCGTAATCTCCGTGCTCCTCTTCCGCCCCAAGGGGCTCTTGAAATCGATCTGGTAAGGGACCTTTCCATGATCTGCGGAATTTTTGGAAAAAAAGCTCTGCCCCTGGCGGCGTTGTTACTCGTCGGACTCATCTTTCTGCCTGCTGCAGTCCCCAGATTCTACATCTACCTGACCAGCGTCGTGCTGGTCACCGGGCTGTTGGCGACCAGTCTGAATCTGGTGCTCGGCTATGGTGGAATGTACCAGTTCCATCACGCCGCATTCTACGGGGTCGGTGCCTACACGACGGCCTTGATGCTCACGAAGACCAGCCTGCCGGTCTGGCTGGCCTTTGCCGCGGCACCGCTGACGGCGGCATTTTTCGGCCTGCTGATCGGTCTTATCTGCGCCCGCCTGAGCAGCCTGCACTTTGGTATGCTGCAGATCTCACTCGGCTCGCTGATCTGGGCGGTCGTCTATCGCTGGTACGATTTCACCGGTGGCGACGACGGCATCCACGGTCTTCCGGTGCCGAGCGCGATTTCGGGGACGACACCGGCTTATTATTTCATCCTGGCGCTCACCAGCCTCTGTCTGCTGCTGCTGTTTATCATCATCAAGTCTCCGTACGGCAGAATCTTGCAGGCGCTGCGCGATAACCCGGAGCGCTGCGAAGCCATCGGCGTCAATGTCACCCGGCACCGGATCATCGGTATGGTCGTCGCCGCGCTGTTCGCCGGGGTCGCGGGTTCGCTCTTCGTCACTCTGGAAGGCAGCGTCTTCCCGGAATTGCTCTCCTGGTCCCTCTCGCTGGAAATCCTCATCATGTGCCTTTTAGGGGGCTGGTTCACTTTTTTAGGCCCGATGCTCGGCGCCGGCCTCATTATTGGTCTACGAACCGTTGCGGGGAACTATACCGAGTACTGGACCCTTATTCTCGGTCTGATGATGATGCTGACCATTTTCTTCCTGCCCAAGGGGGTTTTGGGCTACGTCAATGATCTGTTCCGGTCCCGCGCACCAAGCCAACCGCTCAAGGAGCGCAGCCATGTTGCAGATTAGTGCGCTACGAAAATCGTTTGACGGCTTTCTGGCGGTGAAGGAAGCCAACCTCTCGGTCAAGCCAGGGGAGGTCGTCGCGGTCATAGGACCCAACGGTGCCGGAAAGACAACGCTGTTCAACCTGATCAGCGGCCAGCTGCGGCCCGACGGCGGAAGTATCCGGTTCAAAGGGGAGGATATCTGTGGCCTGTCGCCTCACCGGTTATGCCGCAAGGGGATGAGCCGCTCTTTTCAGATTGTGAAGATCTTCAGCCGCATGAGCGTATTCGAGAATGTCCAGACGGCGGTCATCAGCCGCATGAATAAAACCTCGAACCTCTTTATTCCGGCGCGCAACATCGCGGTCAAAGAGACGGAATCGATCCTCGACGCGATGGGGCTCAGTGACAAACGCGATCGAATCTGCGGGCTGCTCTCCCACGGCGACCAAAAGGTGCTGGAAATGGCCATCTCCCTGGGCAGTGATCCACAGCTTCTGATTCTCGACGAACCCACGGCGGGGATGTCTGCTGAAGAGACGGAGACGGCGATCACTCTCATGAAAAAGCTTTCGAGCCAGATGGGCTTGACCATTCTGTTCTGTGAACACGACGTCGAGTTGGTGTTCTCCTTTTCCGACCGGATCATGGTCATGCAACAGGGCAGCACCATTACCCAGGGAACCCCGGCGCAGGTCCGCAACGATCCACAGGTCAAGAGGGCTTATCTGGGAGGTGATGACTGATGCTCGAGGTTAAAGAGATCAACACCTATTACGGACTCAGCCACATTCTTTTTGATGTTTCGCTCAGCGTAAACAAGGGCGAAATCGTCTGCCTGCTCGGTCGAAACGGGGCCGGCAAGAGCACCACCATGAAAAGCATCATGGGGCTGACCCCGCCCAAACAGGGCGAAATCGTCTTCAAGGGAGACAGCGTAACCGGCCAGCCGCCCTACCGGATGTGCCGCAATGGTGTTGGGTTTGTTCCAGATGATCGCAGGGTGTTCGCCGATCTGACCGTCGGGGAAAATCTCGAAATCTCGGCACGACCTGGTCAGAAGACGGATAGCTGGGACATGGAGCGGGTCTACGATTTTTTCCCCGCGTTACGCGCGCTGGATAAACGTCGGGCCGGTGTCCTCAGCGGCGGAGAGCAGCAAATGCTCACCGTCGGCCGCGCCCTGATCACCAACCCCGACCTGCTGCTGCTCGATGAGCCGACGGAGGGGTTGGCGCCGATCATCGTCGAGATGCTTGAAGAGAAAATCCTGGAACTGAAGAAGAGCGGTCTTGCGGTGCTATTGGCCGAGCAGAACCAGAACGTCGCCCTGCGTCTGAGCGACCGCGCCTACATCATTGACAACGGGCATATCCGCTACGCGGGGAGCGTTACCGACCTTCGCCAGGACGAGGCCACCCGCCACAGGTATCTGCTGATCTGAAAGCGATCGAATCGCCGTGGTTATGTCCTTTTTCGGCAGCATAAGGTGCGTCAAATACTCATCGGGGAAATAAGGTAAAAACGCTCATGAATCTGAGTCATATAAATCTGGAAGACCTGGCGGCAGGGATGCTTGAAGCGGCAGGCAGCGCCACAGCCGAAGCGCGCACCGTCGCCGCTCATCTGGTCCAGGCCAACCTCTGTGGTCATGACAGCCACGGCGTGGGGATACTGCCGACCTATGTCGAAAATATCGCCAGGGGCCTGCTCAAGCCGAACTGTCCGCCTGAATGGATCAGCGGCCAGGGAAGTTTTTTGCTCTTTGACGGACGCCGCGGCTATGGCCAGGTGGCAGCCAAGATCGCCATGGAGCAGGGGATCGCGCGTTGCAAGGAGACCGGCATGGCCCTGGTCGGCCTGCGCAATGCGCACCACATCGGTCGCGTCGGCGCCTATGGCGAACAGAGTCTTAAGGCGGGGCTGATCTCCCTGCACTTCGTCAGCGTCGTCGATCATCTCCCGCTGGTGGCCCCCTTTGGCGGAAAACAGGGGCGCTACGGAACCAACCCGTTGTGCATCGCGGTCCCCGCGATCAATGAGCAGGATCATCTGCTGCTCGACATGGCAACCAGCAGAATCGCCGTCGGCAAGGCGCGGGTCGCTCTCAACAAGGGAGAGCAGGTCTCGAAACTCGACCTGATCGACGCCCAGGGCTGCCAGACCGGCGATCCGGCCGTGCTGTTTTCACCGGATCATCAGGGCGCGCTTATGCCTTTCGGGGAGCACAAAGGTTATGGATTGGGGTTGCTCTGTGAAGTGCTGGCCTCGGCCTTAACCGGCGGTGCGACGATTCACCCCGACCATGCGCGGTGCGGAGGAATCGTCAATCACATGTTGACGATCCTGATCGACCCCGCGCTGTACGGCGAGCATAATGCCATGCGACAGGAGATCGAGGCCTTGATCGCTTACATGCGGGCAACCCCGGCGGCACAGGCCGGCAAGTCAGTCCTGATCCCAGGCGATCCGGAACGGCAACGCAGAAAGGTACGTCTGCTTAGGGGGATTAATATCGAGCAGAACACCTGGGCTGAGATCCTGCGGGCGGCCCTCAGTCTGGGGCTTGATCCTGAAAAATTGAACCAGCTCGGCGAGAGGTGAAGAGGGGGAAAAGGTGAACTCCCCAGAGGTCGATTATCTGCTGGATTAACCCCGGGTGTATTTCCTCTGTGGGTTAGGCGCATCTTTGATCAAGGGAGTAAATCGGTCAATGCTTGAAATGCACGGTTTTTACAACATTGATGGCGTTCAGCTGGAATACTGGTTGCTCACCCCGCCACAGGATTCGGGACTGACCCTGGTGCTACTGCATGAAGGGCTGGGTTGTGTCGCTCAATGGAAGGATTTTCCCCACCGGTTGGCCCAGCTGACCGGCTGCCCGGTCCTCTGCTACAGTCGAGCCGGCTACGGCGGTTCCGATCCCTGTACCCTGCCTCGTCCGCTCAGCTTCATGCACGCTGAAGGGCTGAATGTCCTGCCGAAAATTCTCGACCAAGCGGAAATAAAACGGACGGTGCTGATCGGGCACAGCGACGGGGCCTCGATCGCACTGATCAGCGCAGGTGGCTTGGCCGATCCGCGCATCATAGGTCTGGCCCTGATGGCACCGCATGTTTTTGTCGAAGAGCTCACCCTGGCCAGCATCCGTGAGGCCAGAACCGCCTATGAACAGAGCGATCTGCGCGAGCGGCTCGCCCGTTACCACGGCAAGAATGTCGACTGTGCTTTTTGGGGCTGGAATCAGGCTTGGCTTGATCCCGATTTTAGCAACTGGAATCTGGAGGATTTGCTGCCGCAGATAGCTCTGCCGGTGCTGTTGATTCAGGGTGAGGATGATCAATACGGAACGCTCAAACAACTCGACAAGATCACTACCGGTCTGTCCGGCGGAGCTGAACGGATCCTCCTGCCCGCCTGCGGGCACTCCCCCTTTCGTGATCGACCTGCGGAAACGCTGTGGGCGATTCAGGGTTTTCTGCAGAAGCATATTTAGCGGGGTGGACTTGTCTGTCGTGTTGAGTCTGCGACTTCAGGTCGGCTGGGTGAAGCAGAGCAGTTGCTGCGTCACCACATCGGCCATCAGGTAAAGGTTTTTATCGGGGACGCGAAAGAGCTTCACGACACTCTTAAAGCGTGCGTAGGTCGGGAGCAGGCCCTCAAGGGCGTTCGGTTGGTTTTCGAGCCAGGTGCTGTTGAAGAAGCAATCCTTGTTCTCAGGGAAGAGCGCCAGATAGAAGATATCGGTTTCGACCAGATCCTGAAAGAAATGCGAGCCGAAGGAGAGCTCCGGCATCAGGTTACCGCTAGTGAAGGCGACTTCGGCGATGGCCGTGAAGTTATTGATCTCTGAAAAGGAGATTGGCACGCCCATCGCGGGGGTAGAGGTGCCCCAGCGTCCGGGTCCAAGCAGTAGCGTCGGGCTGTCGATCTTGTCGGCGATCCGCTTGTTGAGACGCCCAACCAGCCGGGCGACCTCGTACTTATCTGTCAACGGCAGGCCACTGTATTCAGCCGGGTCGACCCAGATCACCCATTTGAGCGGCTGGGAGATATTGCCGCCCATGAAGTTCCCCTCGGTGCGAAAAAAGGTCTGGTCGTCGGGAATGTTGCGCGGGATCGCTACCTCCTTTTCCGCACCTTTGGTCTGTAGCGGTCGGCATTGGACAACGTTTATCTTGGGTGCCGTATCCTGGGTGAAGTTGACCGTGAATTCTACATCGACCGGGTAGGCGTAGGCCTTTTCGAGCGCCTTAAGCATGCTTTGCATCAGGCCAGAGAACTTCTTATCGGCAAATAGCTGATCGAAGGTCAGCAACCAGACATCTTGCTTCGGTTGGCCTCGCCGTTCCAATAGCTGCATGGTTTCCTGATCCTGGACCGCATAGCGCCGCCAGGGGATGTCGATCCCCTGTTTTGCAAGGGAGAGGACGGAGACCGTCTGCAGGCAGTTGTCGTTGATATTCAGCAGGTCAACGTCGCGCTGTGAGAATTTACGCGCATCCTCGAACCCCTTGTGCGGGCGCTTTTGCGGGGCATCCAGCGCAACGATCCGCGGGTAATCATCCTCGACGCGGTCTACGGCGCGGGTGCCCAAACCCAGTACCAGACGGAGCATTCCGGCGCGCGGGTCCATCTCTTTGTCCCAGACAAAGGTATTGTAGGAGACGCCGACCCCGGCCAGTTCGGGGAAGTAGTAGTGTTGGTGGTAGGAGCCTGAAACCCGCTGAACCAGCAGGGCCATCTGTTCATCCTGCTGGTCCAGACCGCGTTGCAGGCGGTAGGAGAGGGCGTCTTCGCTCATCGCGCTGGAAAATACCTTGCGGATGGCGTTTTCCAACTGCTCCAGGCGTGCCTCGGGGCTGCCCTGGTTGACACAGAAGACGCTCTCATACTTGCCGGCAAAGGCGTTGCCGAAACCGTCTTCGAGCAGTGAACTGGAGCGGATTATGATCGGGTACTGCCCATAGTAATCGAGCATCTTGCGCAACCCGTCACGGATGTCGTCGGGGAAATGGCCGTGCAACATCTCATGGCGCAGTTCGCCGGCCGTCGTCAGGTATCCATTCGCGGTTTTTTGCTGCATGAAGAGGCGCCAGAGTTCGTTGTGAACGATATAGGAACAATAAACATTGGAGCCGACAAAGAATGAGTCGTGAGTCTCAAGGTGGCTATCCCAGTCGAATTCGGTCTCTTGGCGCAAAATATTATGTGCGAGCAGCATGCCGACCGCTTTGCCACCGATGAACCCGGTGCCGATGACGCGGGATTTGATGTTGAGCAGATCCTTCAGGCTGAAATGTTTGATTGAGAGGGATAGAATCCGTTCTTCGCGGCCGATCATATGGTGGCAGAGATGTTTCACCATGCGGGCCTGTTCAAGGTCGGAGGCCGGATCCTCGAGTAGCAGTTCGGCTTGCAGAAACTGGATGTGCCAGTGGTCAATCTGCCGCACGGTGCCGTCTTGCTGGTGCGCGGAAACCGAGCTGAGCAGATGAGTCGCTTCAAAGCTGTTGATCAGCGGCAGGAACTGTTCCCCCAGCTTGCGGTGCGGGAGGAACATGGTTGGAGAACTGCGCTGCCAGACTTTCAGCGGGTGGATATGCAGCTGGTCGTCATGCTTGAAGATGTCGATCAGCACCTGAGTGGTTTCGCGAATCCGCTCCAGGGTGCGCACGGCATGTTGCTTACGGATCAGGCCAAAGTAGGCGACCGTGTCGAGTTCAAAGAGATAGGGGCAGGTGACCTTAAAGAAATTGCCGATCATGTGATCGGTGGCCCAGGCGGAGAGTAGTTCAGAGAGCGAATCAAAGACGTAGAAGGTGCCCGGACCTTCGTCGGTGATGACCTTGTGGATCTGGCTGGCAAAGGTTTCAAACCCTTGCCTTGGGTCGAATTCGTGGATGCGGACATGCGGCGAAGCTTCGATCAGCGGCGGGTGGTCGCCGAAGCGCATGTAGACCAACTTTTTGCCGGCGACCAGCGACTGGTCGACGAAGGGGCCGACGAAATAGCGATAATCTTCGATCGCATCGACTTTCAAGACGATATTGTCGCCGATCCGCAGTCCGTCAAGGATATCATCCAGCCCGGCATAGCCGGTCGAGACGCGCCCTGCTGTTTGCATCTGTCTTCTCCGTCGGGGACCTGTTGTTTTTGGTGTTGGTTTGTAGAGCGAGGTTCTTTAGTCTGCCAGTTTCGCAGACGACCGGCAAGGGAGATCAGGGCTGGCAGGTTTGTCCGGTCGCGACGCGCATCGAGCAAAAGGGAGGTCTGTGGATTCCGCTGCAGCGGTCTCCACAGGCCTGTACTCATCTTGGGACAAGAATCAGATCACGCCGAACGCGACCATTGCCTTGGCGACCTTGATGAAGCCGGCGATGTTGGCGCCGTTGACGTAGTTGCCGGGGGTGCCGTATTCCTCGGCGGTTTCATAGCAGTTTTC
>JBDNGT010000139.1:0-8085 GCA_041689145.1 Geopsychrobacter sp.
CCCGCGGGCAGAAGCAGATTATTGCCGAAGGGGTGTTGTGCATCGAGCAGCAACAGGTTGAGATCCCGCGCAACCTGACGATGTTGAAAGGCATCATCGAGGATAATCAGATCGGCACAGTTGTGGTTTTCGATATACTGGATTGCCATCCGACGCTTTGCTGCGACCAGCACGACCGCTGATGGATTTCGTCGCGCCAAGAGACAGGGCTCATCCCCCGCCTCTGCCGCCGACTGCAAGGGACCGTCGCCCAGGCTGACAATGCCTAACTCTCCCGAATATACCCCGCCGTACCCGCGACTGACAACGGCGACACGCAAGCCTTTTTGCTGGACATAGCGAATGAGCAGATCAACCAGCGGCGTCTTGCCGGTTCCACCGACGGCAAGGTTCCCCACCGAGATGACCGGCAGGCGACTGCGAAATACCTTGCGCAGGCCGAAACGGAAGGTCAACCCGCGCAGCATAATCGCCAGGCCGTAGAGCCCAGCAAGCAGGCGCAGGAGCAGGAAAAGACCCTGCTCTAAGAACCCCTGCGGACCCCGCTCAACCAGACGACGGTGAAATTCTTCTATTTGACCCATCTCAACCCCGCAAAAATGGTCTGATTCGCTCAAAAGTCTTGAGAGTCGCACCGGCGTTTCGTTCGACCATCAGCTGACCGTTGTGACCCATCTTGCTGCGCAACGGCTGATCAGAAAATAACTGCTCAAGATTCATCAATAAATCGGCTTGATCGGCCACCCGGCGCGATGCCCCGGCCTTGCTCAGCAGTCGGGTTATCTCCAAGAAATTGGTCATATACGGACCATGCAGCACCGGTTTACTACAGCGCGCCGGCTCGAGCAGGTTATGCCCACCAACCGGCACCAGGCTGCCACCGATAAAGACCACATCGGCCAGCTCATAGGCCAATTCAAGCTCACCCATGCTGTCAAGTAACAGCACAGTGTAATCTTCATGCGACACTCTGCCTTGCCCCGCGGAACGACGGAAATATGCGGTCTCACTTTTATTCAACAGTTCGGCGACCGCATCAAACCGGCCGGGATGTCTGGGCGCCAGCACCAGAAAACTCGGGATCCCCTTTTTAAGCAGCTGCCGATGGCAGTCAAGCAACATCTCGTCCTCACCGCTGTGGGTCGAGCCGCCCACCCAGACAAACGCGCTTGGGTTAACGATTTTGGCTAATCTCACCAAACCGCTGCGATCACCACCACTGGCCGCGACATCAAATTTCACGTTGCCGGTGACGGAGACAAGCTCTTCATTAGCTCCGAGTGAACGGATCCGTCGTGCACAGATATTGTCCTGCATACAGAAACCGGAAAAGGCCAGCAGCATCGGCCTGATCAGAAAGCGGATCCGCCGATAGCGCGAAAAGGAGCGTTTGGAGATGCGACCGTTCACCAGCAGGAGAGGAATTTTTCGGCGCCGGATCAGACGCAAAAAATTCGGCCAGAGTTCAGTCTCGACAATCAGCACCAGACAGGGATTCAGTCGGCGCAGAAAGCGGCGCATGATAAAGCCGAGATCGAGGGGAAAAAAGACCAGCAGATCGAGCTCGGCGATCTGCTCGGCGACCTGACGCCCGGTAAAGGTCGTGGTCGAAAGCACGATGAAATGATCCGGCCGCTCAGCCTTCAACTTTTTGATCAGCGGCGTGGCCGCGATCACCTCGCCCACCGAGACCGCGTGGACCAGAATCAACCGCTTGCCGTGCAGCTGTTTCTTGACCGCGCGCGGATAATGGGCGAAGCGTTCCAGCGTCCCGCGAACGGCAAGTCGCTGCGGAAGTCCCTTCAAAAAACCGTAAGGCACCAGAAACAGCGCGGCGCAGACGATAATCAGGTCATACAGCAGTCTCACCCTGGGCCTCCAGATCGTCTTCTGCCGTACGTTGGTTGAGGCTCATCGCCTGTTCAATGCGCTCCCGAAAGGAGGTTGTAGATTCACCCTTCTGGTAAAAGAGGGCTTCGCCGAAGGAATAGACCCCCTTCGAAAAGGGATAGGGGAATAAAAAACGGTCCCATGAGGCGAAACGATGCCCCCTGCTGCAGACAAAAGCCATGGGAATAACCGGTCGGCCGCTTAAACGCGCCAATTGCACCACCCCGTCCTTGATCTGATGCCGCGGGCCCTTGGGTCCATCCGGGGTGAGCACCAGATCGGTCGGCTGCTTGGCTATCTGGAGCAGGTGCTTGAAAGCCTGGCGCGCGCCCCGATTTGAGGAGCCGCGCACCGCATCCTGGCCGAAGAAGTGCATGACCCGGGCAATCAGCTCACCATCCTTGGAAGCACTGATCAGGATTCTGGCCTTTTTCCCCGGATAACCGAGGACCATCATCAATAACTGGTCATGCCAGAATGAGATGATGACATGCTGCCCATGTTGCCATTGACTGAGCAGGCGCTCCTGCCCGAGCACCTTAATCCGCATCGACCGATGCAGAAGCCTGATTATCAGCGCTGCCAGCGGCGGGGCCAGTGCCACCAATAACCGGTCACCTAATCGCATATCGGCTCGGCATCCTTGAACTGCATGTCGTGCAGGCGCCGATAGAGGCCATCCTGCGCCATCAACTGCTGGTGGTTGCCGCTCTCCATGACCCTCCCCTGATCAAGGACCAGAATTCGATCGGCGTGCTTGATCGTTGATAGGCGGTGAGCAATCACAAAGGTGGTGCGCTCGCGCATCAGATTGGACAGTGCCAGCTGAACCATTGCCTCACTCTCGGTATCCAGGGCGCTGGTCGCTTCATCCAGCAGCAGGATCGGGGCGTTGCGCAAAATTGCCCTGGCAATACACAGGCGTTGCCGTTGACCACCGGAGAGCCTGACGCCACGATCACCGATCAGGGTCTGATAACCTTCGGGCATCTGACAGATAAACTCATCAGCGAAAGCCTGTTGTGCGGCAGTAACAATCTCCGCTTCGGTTGCGCCGTCGGTCCCGTAGCTGATATTTTCACTGATGCTGGCGTTAAACAGGAAGGTCTCCTGGTCAACCAGCGCGAGGTTGTCGTGCAAGGACCGGGTACTTAAGGAGCGGATATCATGCCCGTCGATCAGGATCCGACCGCCGGTCGGATCGTAAAATCGGCTGATCAAACCGGCGATGGTACTTTTGCCTGCCCCGCTCGGCCCAACCAGGGCGACAACTTCACCCGGTGAGACCTTAAGATCCAGCTGCTGGATAACCGGTTCGGTATCATAGGCAAAGCTGACATCTTCGAAGCAGACCTCTCCGCGGCATCGGCTCAGGCTCAGGGCATTTTCGGCATCAACGATCTCTACCTCTTCATCGAGAAGTTCAAACACGCGTTGCGCCCCCCCCAAGGCCTGCTGCACGGTATTGTTCACCTTGGTCAGGCGCTTTAACGGCGTGTACATCAATAGAATCGCCGCCAGCACCGAAAACAGCTGCCCCTGGGTCATTTCACCCGCAAGAACGCGTGTCAGCCCGTACCAGAGGACAGCAGCAATGCCGATTGCGGTCAAGATCTCCATGACGGGTGATGAGAGCGCGCCATATTTGATCGTCTTGCGAATAAATCGATAGTAAGCCAAATTTTGGCCGGTAAATTTCTTTTTTTCCCGCTCTTCCGTCGCAAAGGCCTTCACCACCTTGATCCCCGAGAACGCCTGTTCAAGGGCGGTCGTCAGATCCCCCATCGCTCCCTGTCCGCGACGCGAGAATTTCTTGATCTTTTTCCCGATCAGCGAGGCGGGAACGGCCGCCGCCGGAATCACCACAAAGGACATCAACGCCATGCGCCAGTCGGTATAGAAAGCCACCCCGGCCAGACCGACCAGGGTCAGGGTTTCACGTACCCCCGAGACAATAACATTCGACAACACCGACTGCATCAAGTTGACGTCATTGAGGATTCTCGACATCAGTGAACCTGAGGCGGTATCCGTATAGTAGCGCATCGACAGGTCCATACTCTGGCCGAAGAGCGCGTTGCGGATATCCTGAATCGCCATCTGCCCCGCGGTGCTGATGAAATACTCCTGGACGTAGCGCGACAACCCCTTTAATACCGCCAGTGCAATGGCGAAGATCGGCACCAGCTTGGCCAGTTCATAGTCCTGGGCAATGACAATCCGATCGATGAACGGCTCAACCAGCTTGGCAATGACCCCATCGGAGGCGGCGACCCCCATCGAGGCGATCATTGAGAGGATGATCCGTCCTTTGTAGGGGGCAGCAAAGGCAAGCAGCCGCCTGAAAGTCTGATCCTTGCGATTTTCCACGTTACTCTTTCCTGTTGCAAATATCTTGAGCCATTAAGGCAACCCGCTTGGAGGTGCCGGGCTCACCCAGCTTGCCGCACACCAGCTCGAGACCGGCGATAACCTGGCTGCGATAGCTCCGGTCATCGAGCAGCCGCAGAACCTCGGCAGACAGAGCCTGCGGATTGGCACGCTGTTGCAAAAATTCGCGGACCACTTCGCCACCGGCTACGATATTGACCAGGCTGAAATAAGGGATCTTAACCAGCCAGTTGCCGACAAGGTAACTGAGCGGTGCCGCCTTGTAAAGCACCGCCATCGGCGTGCGGCACAGCGCGGTTTGCAGGGTGACGGTACCCGAGACACAGAGCACAGCATCACAAGCTGATGCAACGGTGTAGATCGATTCCCGGCTCACAGTAACCGACAAGCGACTTCCTTCCAAGCGCTGCTTGATTAACTCAAGATTGAGCGACGGGGCAACCGGCAGAAGAAATCGAGCGTCTGGCTTTTGCTGCAGGATCAGCTCTGCCGACTCGCGCAAGGTTTCAAAACTATATTTCAGCTCACTACGACGACTTCCGGGGAAAATACCGATCAAGGGTGCAGTTACGGGGAGAGCCAATTCATTGCGCAGATCCTTGATCGGTTGTGCCGCAGCATATTCATCGAGCAGTGGGTTGCCGACATACTGCGCCTGCGAATCTTCGGCGGCGTAGAGTAGAGGTTCAAAGGGAAAAATCAAGGCCAATCGATCGACCCGTTCGCCAATAGTTTTAATCCGCCCCTTCTTCCAGGCCCAGACCTTGGGTACAATGTAATAGAGTACCGGCACGCCGGCGTCTTTGGCGACTTTGGCCAGCTTCAGGTTAAAACCGGGATAATCAATCAACAGCAGCAGATCAGGCTTGGTGTCGGCTTTTAGCTGACGTTCCAAGCGCTTGAAGCGATTATAAATCGTTGGCAAGTGACACAGGACTTCGGTCAACCCCATAACCGCCAGATCCTCTGAAGGAAAGAGGATCTCACAGCCGGCACCACTCATCCGACTGCCGCCAACCCCGTAAAAATCAAGGTCAAGCTGCAGACCTTTGGCCGCCTTAATCAGATTTCCGCCGTGCAGGTCTCCGGAGGATTCTCCCGCGACAATCAGAACTCTCTTCTTGGCAGCAGCCACTTTTTGCATCATCTCCTCAAATATAGAAGGCGAAAACTGAAAACACCCAGTTTTCGCCTTCGCCAATTCGTGTCGTAACTAAAGATTCTAGCGCGCCAGGCCCCGCTCGCTCTTCTTGAGAAAGCGGACAAAGTAATCCAGTTCGGCAGAAGACTTAAGGGTCGATTCTATGGTGGAGATCGCCTCTTCAAGCTTCATCCCGGAACGGAAAACCAGCCTATAGGCCTGCTTGATTGTTTTGAGAACATCAGCAGAAAACCCACGCCGTTTGAGTCCAATCAGGTTCAAACCAACGACCTTGGCCCGGTCCCCCTGGACGATGATATAGGGCGCTACGTCCTGCGCAATCATCGAACCACCACTCGCCATCACGTGAGCGCCGACCCGAACAAACTGATGAACAGCCGACAGGCCGCCCAGGATTGCATAATCATCGACCTCAACATGACCAGCCAAGGTGGCGCCATTGGCCAGGATGACATGATCACCGACCAGGCAGTCATGAGCGACATGCGAGTAAGCCATCATAAGATTATCGTTGCCGACCCTGGTGACTCCACCGCCGTCTTCGGTCCCTAAATGCAGGGTCGTAAATTCGCGGATTTTGTTACGATCGCCAATAATCAGCGTCGTTTCCTCACCATGAAACTTGAGATCCTGAGGTACTGCACCAATCGAGGCGAACTGAAAAATCTGATTATCACGGCCGATGGTCGTGCGACCCTCAATCACCGTATGCGGGCCAACGCTGGATCCGGCTCCGATTTCGACGTATTCACCGATGACGGCATAGGGTCCGACGCTGATATCGTCAGCAAGTTTGGCACCAGGGGCAATAATTGCGGTCGGATGAATCATTCTAAGTCCTGTTCTGTTTACTTGTCGACAAAAGTCGCCTTGAGGTCTGCCTCTGCCACCAGGCTGTCTCCGACAAAGGCTTTACCCTGAAACACATGAATGCCACGGCGGGTTGAAATAAGCTCTACCTCCAAGCGCAACTGATCCCCCGGACGCACCGGCTTGCGAAAGCGCGCATTATCGATACCGACAAAATATGTGACCTTTTCTTCTCCGGCACCACCCAGGGCTGTAATATAGGCACCCCCAACCTGCGCCATGGCCTCAAGGATCAAAACGCCCGGCATAATCGGATGATCGGGAAAGTGCCCCTGGAAAAAGGGTTCATTGAACGTCACATTTTTAAACCCGTTACACTTGGTCCCCGCAGTGACTTCCTCAATCCGGTCAACCAGGAGGAATGGATAACGGTGAGGCAATAATTTCAAAATATCCATGATATCTAATCTCATCATTTTTACTGCTCCTTGATCTGGTCTTCAAGCTCTTGCAAGCGTCTGCGCAGAGCTGACATTTCACGACGCAATTCGGGCAATTTCCCGAATATAAGCGATGATTTGAGCCATTGTTTATGGGGGATCGCCGGTGTGCCGGAATAAACCTGGCCACCTGCAAGATTTTGTGTGGCTCCCCCCTTCCCGGCAATCGTTATGTTGTCACCCAGTTTAACATGACCGGTGACCGCAGACTGGCCACCGAAGGTCGCATGGCGCCCGATTCGGCAACTGCCTGCGAAACCGGTTTGGGCCGCGATGACGGAATCTTCCCCGACCACCACGTTATGCGCAATCTGCACCAGATTGTCGATTTTGCAGCCTTTTTTGATCCGCGTCTCGCCCAGCGCGGCCCGGTCAATACAGCAGCAGGAGCCGATTTCGACATCATCCTCCAGGACCACGATCCCGACTTGGGGGATTTTGAAATAAGCCTCGCCATCAGGGGCAAAACCGAAGCCATCCGCACCGATAATGGCGCCGGGCTGCAGAATGACCCGATTGCCGATCTGCGTCTGTTCCCGAATCAGACAGCCGGCGTGGATCAGACAATCAGCCCCGATCTGGACATCGGCGTAAATAACCGTATTGGGAAAGAGCATGCTGTTATCCCCGATGACAACATTTTCGCCGATAACGCAACCGGGGTAGACACTGACGTTGTGGCCAAGTTTCGCTGAATCGGCAATGACCGCACCCGGCATAATACCGACGCAAGCATAAACAACCCCACGTAATTCGCTGAGGATTTTGGCAAACGCCAGATAGGGATTGCTGCTGACAAGCAGATTCTGCCCGGCAATCTCGATCCCGGGAGCCACGATAATTGCTGAAGCCCGGCAGCTCGCGACATACGGCAGGTACTTCGGATTGGTCAGAAAAGTCAGATCCCCCGCGGCGGCCTGGTCAATAGTTCTGACCCGACTGATTTCTACCTGAGGATTACCGACAACCTGCCCGCCAACCAGCGCGGCTAATTTTTCAAGTTTGGCCATCTCAATAAAACCGATCAGTTTTTAGCGTTATAGGCCTTGATGACATCATCGGTCAGATCAACGGAGGAGTCCCCGTATATGATGGAACTTTCGCTCTTCTCCAGAACAATGCCGTAGCCTTGTTCCTCGCCGATTTTGCGGGTCTCAGCCAGGATTTCATCGATGATCCGTTTCGTAAAATCCTTATCTTTCTGCTGCAATTCTTCCTGAATATCTTTGGTGAAGCGCTGAAATTCCTTGGCCAGCTGTTGAAATTCACGCTCCTTTTTCCCACGCGCTTCATCCGACAGCAGAACTGCCTGTTTTTCAAGGTCCGACTTCA
>JBDNGT010000140.1:0-3826 GCA_041689145.1 Geopsychrobacter sp.
ACGATCCGCAAATTCGTTGAAGGGCTGGAGTTAGCCGACGAGGATAAGCAGCGTCTCTTGGAGATGAGCCCGGCGAGCTATGTCGGAATGGCGGCGAAGATTGTCGATCTGCTCGACTGAAAGTTTCGACAATTTAATAAAGCTCAAACACCTCCGACTCCCTTGTGAATCGGGGGTGTTTTTTTGGTCGACTATAGACCGCGAGGAACTGGCATCTGCGAAGCAAATCCCTTAGCCAACACCAGAGTCTTGAAGCGCTCGGCGGCGACCGACAGTTTAAAACCCTTGGCCTGCAGCAGGTAAAAACTTCGCCGCAGCGGACCGCCAGCCAACGGCAGGGGAATCAGTTCGCCGCGCTGCAACTCCCCGGCGACCGCCAGCTTCGAAATCACCGCAACCCCCAGTCCGGCCAGCACCCCCTGCTTAAGCGCTTCATTCCCACCGACTTCGGCGATCAACCATCCCGCCTGGATGCTGACGCCATACTCTTTCAATCTAAATTCAAACGCCCGGCGACTGGCCGAGCCGCTCTCACGCAACAGCAAGGGGACATCGCCCAGTTCCTTTTCGCTGACTTCTGTGCGCCCGGCCCAGACATGCCCGACAGGAACGATAATCACCAGTTCGTCGCCGAAGCAGGGGAGAGTCTCAAACCGCCTATCCTGAACAAGTCCACCGATCAGCGCGAGTTCAATTCGCTGCTCGCGCAGATCTTTAACAATGGCCTCGGTGGCGGCAAGACGTAGATTGATCCGGATCTGCGGATATTCGTGGCTGAAATTAGCTGCCAGCTGCGGCAGAATGTAGGTCCCCGGGATGGTGCTTCCCCCCAGCAACAACTCCCCCTGATCCCCGGCCAATAAAGACTGAAGTTCCACGAGAGCCTCCTGGCGCAGGGCGAAGATTCTGCACGCATAGCCATGCAGCAAGCGGCCCGCCTCAGTCGGTGCAACCTCGCGCCCCAGCCGGTTCAGCAGCTGTGCGCCCAGCCCTTCTTCGAGCTGACGCACGGCCGCACTCAAGGTCGGTTGGGTCAAGCGCATCGCCAATGCGGCCTTGGTGAATCCGCCCTCTTCAAGCACCCGATAAAAAATCTCAAGATGACGCATATTCATAGATAAAGCCTATAGCTAGTAGTGTATTTATCGATATTTTATATTGGACTGACGGGGAAAGCCAGCGTAAGTTCATCGCACACCAATTGAAATGCAAGAGGAGAAGATCGATGAAGAGAATTATTCTGGCCGCCAAACTCGGCCTGATCGGCCTGATCGGACTAACTGCCCTACCCGCCCTGGCCAACAGTCAAGCCGGACGGGTCACCATGGAATTCGACCTGTCAGCACAGGCCGCAGGCCAAGAGGTCAAGCTCTGGCTCCCCTACCCGGTCTCTGACGCGCAGCAGTTGATCGACCAGATCTCCTGGCAGGGAGATTTTGCCGAAGCCGCCGTTTACACCGACCCAGTCAACGGCAATCCGCTCCTCTTTGCCCGCTGGGACGCCAAGTCCAGCGCAAGGAAACTGACCCTGAGCTTTCAGGCCACGCGAACCGAGCAGAGCAGCAAAAACTTGCAGGACTCCGGCGCAAAGATCGATCCAGCGACCTTCGCCCCCTATCTGGCCGCGACCAGCCTTGGGCCTGTCGATGGTCCGGTCAAGGCCCTGGCCGATGAAATCACCGCAGGAAAAAGCACCATCCTCGCCAAGGCGCGTGCCATCTACGACTGGACGGTCGATAACAGCTTCCGTGACCCCAAGACCCGGGGCTGTGGCCTGGGTGATGTGCCGCAACTTTTGGGGCGCCCCGGCGGCAAATGTGCCGACATAAGCTCGCTTTATGTCGCTATCGCCCGCTCGGCCGGAGTTCCGGCGCGCGAAGTCCTCGGTCTACGCCTCGGCAAGAAAGATGGCACAGACCTCACCGGCTGGCAACACTGCTGGGCCGAGTTCTACCTGCCGGGTACCGGCTGGGTTGCCGTCGATCCGGCCGATGTACGCAAGGCGATGCTCAAGCAGAAGCTGGAGTTGAGCGACAAAAAAGTCGCCGAATTGCGTGATTATTACTTCGGCACGGTCGATCCCTACCGCATCAAGATGTCGGAAGGACGTGATCTGACCCTAAACCCGCCGCAACAGGGGCAGACGCTCAACTACCTGATGTACCCCTTCGCCCAGGTCGGTGGCCAGACCATCGACTGGCTGGATCCTGCGACCTTCAAATACAAAATCACCTTCAACAAATAGTAAAAAGAGAGGACTTCCCAATCGGGAGGCTCGCTCTTATTGATTTGCACAAATGTACCAAGGCGGCTCAAAAGCGCCAAGATGCAAGGCGGACGCAGAACGGCCCGACGAGACGTAGCGGAAGCTACTTCGAGCCGGGCCGTTCAAGGACAACGCCGCAGATTGGTGCTTTTGAGCCGCCTACCCCTTAACGGCCCAGTGTCCGTGCAGATTACAATACTCGCGTACCGAAATATTGCTGGCACTGACCTCAAAGGTTGCCTCGGGTGACTCACCCGGCTTCAAGAACTGGGTATAGGATTTCCCGTCGGCGATCAGTTCGATCCACTCGATATAATGTTCATCCTGCATCGGATGAGGCACACTGCCGACCTGAACCTTAACATTGGTACCGGAGATGGTGATCACCGGTACATGTTTTTCGGTGGCAGCATCGGTGGTGTTTTCGGCCATCAGGGCCATATCCTGACCACAGCAGGCCAATGCACCGGCAGCACCATGAACCACTTCAACGATATTACCGCACAGCGCACATTTGTAGATTTCGAGTTGTTTAGCCATGAATCAAATCCTCCTCGTTAGTAGTTTTCACCCAGA
The DNA here is from genome assembly GCA_041689145.1 of Geopsychrobacter sp. Lineage (GTDB taxonomy): Bacteria > Desulfobacterota > Desulfuromonadia > Desulfuromonadales > Geopsychrobacteraceae > Geopsychrobacter. The sequence continues at coordinate 2,843 of JBDNGT010000140.1, forward strand.
AGTTCGAAGTGATCAATCGGATGCACACAGGCTGGGCAGGACCCAGGCGCATCCAAGCCCTCGTGAAGATAGCCGCAATTGCGGCAACGCCAGACCACCGGCGCGGCACGCTTAAAAACTTCTCCACGCAAAACATTACCATGCAGGTCATTATACCTTTTTTCGTGTTGTTTTTCAGCAATACTTATCGCAAGAAAGGCGGCCGCAACGAGAGGAAAACCTTCCTCCTCGGCAATCTTGGCGAAACCGGGATACATCTCGGTATGTTCGTAATGCTCACCAGCTGCGGAAGCGGCCAGATTCTCTTCGGTTGTGCCGATCACTCCGGCCGGGAATGCGGCGACAATTTCGACCTCTCCCCCCTCAAGAAACTTAAAGATTCGCTTGGCATGCTCCTTTTCCTGATTTGCGGTTTCGGTAAAGATGTCAGAAATCTGCACAAAACCTTCCTTGCGGGCCTGTGCCGCAAAATAGGTATATCGATTTCTCGCCTGACTTTCACCCGCAAAAGCTGTCAAAAGGTTCTTTTCTGTTTGCGTTCCCTTGATACCCATAGTCTATAGCCTCCTTCGCAAGGTAAAATCCAGATTCGAATTTAACACTAGTAAATACACTTACCGATTCTACCCCCTCAAGTGGCAATGTCAATTTCGACCCTGAGCACAAAGTGACAATCATCGATGTTTGTGTTATTGAAGCACCGAACATTTACTCTCAAGGAGCACCAGTATGCAGAAAATGTTGCGCCAGATTCTTACCTCGAAAGTTTATGAAGCCGCGATTGAGACCCCGCTGGAAGAAGCAAAAGCCATCTCGGCAGAACTGGAAAATCGAATCCTGCTGAAACGGGAAGATCTGCAACCGGTCTTCAGCTTCAAATTGCGTGGGGCTTATAACAAGATTGCGCATCTCACTGATGCTGAAAAAAGCTGTGGTGTTATTGCGGCATCGGCCGGAAATCATGCCCAAGGGGTCGCTTTTTCC
>JBDNGT010000141.1:0-5929 GCA_041689145.1 Geopsychrobacter sp.
AAATATTCGCCAGAGCAGGTCCTGACCCTCTTGCGGGAACAGATCGATAGCGGAACTATGGAAGTGGCCAATCAGGCCAAGCTGGTTCTCAAAAAATTGTCGCAGGAGGAACTCTGATGCCACAGCTATCCGAGCGAGAGGCGATTCATGACGCCTTGCGCCAGATCTCCGCAGCGCTCTCTGCGTCGAGCCTCTACTCTATCGAGCATCAGCAGGTCCGGTCTCTGATTCCCAAAATTTGTGAAAGTCTGGAGAGGTTATTGTCCATATCGGGGGAACTGACTTTTCTGGTCGTCAAAGAGGATCTGCTCTTTGATGGCAAGCCGCTAGAACGGACACTGCATGTCGAACGCATCGCCCGTCTGCTCTACGCCCGTAATATCGGATTTATCCGTTTCCATCAGGGGCTTGATCTCAGGGAAGTTGAGTTGCTGCTGAAGGTCGCGATTGGGTTGGCAGAAGCGGCGATCGTTACCTCCGACAGCCCGCATATCGATTATGGCGAAATAGATACCCCGGAAGATTCAGAAGGGGTGCGGCCGATCTTCTGCTTTGAAGAACTGACCGATGAAGAGCTGCAGAGCATCAGTGATTTTTACGCGACGATCGGGGACAGGGATAATTTTGATATCCGCAAGGTCTCATCGATCATTGCCGGGTTCGCCTCCGCTTTTCAGCAAGAAGCCAATCCCCTCCTGGCCCTGGTTCCGCTGCGTGAGGAAGACGAATACACCTTCACCCATTCGATCAATGTGGCTATCCTTAATCTCGCCCAGGGGAATACACTCGAATTGGGGGCGCAATTGCTGCACGATGTTGGTATTGCCGGGATGCTGCACGATTCCGGTAAGATCTTTATCGATAAGGAGATCCTGCGTAAGCCCGCAGATCTCAGTGGTGAAGAATGGCGGCAGATGCAGCAGCACCCGTCACGCGGGGCACAGTATCTGATGGGGCAGGAAGGGATTCCGCCGCTCGCGATCATTACCGCTTTCGAGCATCACCTGCGTTATGACAAAAAAGGCTACCCTGAGGTCCCCGCTGATTGGCAGGTCAACCTCTGCACCCAGATCACGATGATCTCCGATACTTTCGATGCGCTGCGGACCCGGCGCGTCTACAAGGAGCCCTGGGACTTCGCCAAGATCAGTGGCCGCATGTTGGAGTTAGTCGGCAGTCAACTTAACCCCTATTTGACGATGAACTTCCTTAAGATGATGAGCGAACTGGGCGAGAAGATTATCGAAGACGGTATCAACCTCTCCCTCGGTGCCCCTCACCACTCAGAAGAGGAGCTCGCCTCCCGGCATGTGTGTGAGTAAATAAGTGCCGGGCTTGCTGACGAAAGGGCGAATATTGCGTACCTCCCCGGCGAAATAGCCAATTATCCCGATCTTTGAGCGGTGGGTTTTGAGCGCCCCCAGTTATTCCTGCGGGTCGGTTGCGGTAAATTGACTTAGGTCATGGCCCATGGGCTCGCCGATGTGCAAGATTGTCTCCTATGAAAAATAATCGTATCTGTCGCAGTCTGATTGGCCTGCGGCCGACACTCCGTCTGCGACTCCTGGTGCAGTGGGGAATGTTGTCCTGGTGCCTGCTGCTCGGCATTCAGCTTGGACTCTTTGTGCGCCATTTCGAGTCGGGGGGGTATGCCGATTATTATTCCCGCTTTCCGGGAGTCGAGGCCTTTTTGCCGATCGGGGCGCTGGTCAGTTTGAAAAACTGGCTGTTCAATGCCGAGGTCGACCCGGTTCATCCGGCGGCGCTGGTACTGTTTCTGACCTTTGTCGCCATGGCTCTCTTGACGCGCAAGTCCTTCTGCGCCTGGCTCTGTCCGGTCGGGACCATCGAAGAGCTGATGTGGAAGCTGGGGCAGCGAGTCTTCGGCCGTCTCTTCCACCCCTGGTCCTGGCTCGATCGGCTGCTGCAGAGTTTCAAGTACCTGCTGCTGATTTTGTTCGTCAAGCTGATTCTGATCGACATGCCGGCCGTCGCGCTCAAGGGATTTCTGGCCGCGCCCTACTGGGCGGTGGCCGATATCAAGATGCTCCGCTTCTTTACCGGCCTGGCCGGGATCCCGCTGCTGACGATTCTGCTGCTGCTGATCCTCTCCCTGTTTTTCCGCAATCCCTGGTGCCGCTATCTCTGCCCCTATGGCGCGCTGCTCGGCGTTGTGTCGTTCTTCAGCCCCAGTCGGATCCGCCGCGATTCTCAGGTCTGTATCGACTGCGGAAACTGCGGCAAGGTTTGCCCGGCGCGGCTGGCGGTCGATAAACAAATTCAGATTTTATCTCCCGAATGCACCGGCTGCCTCACCTGCGTGGCACAATGTCCGCAGCCTGGCGCCCTGTCTATGGCGTTGCTGAAACGCCCGCTGCCGCAGTGGGTATTTTCGCTATTGGTGCTGGCTGTTTTTGGCCTTGGGGTGACAAGCGGGATGCTCAGCGGTCATTGGCAGACCAGCCTGACTTATGCCGATTATCAACGTTTGATTCCCCTGCTTCCCCAGCTCGGGCACTGATTGCGTTGTGCGGCATTTTTGCCAGCTGGTCGATCATTGGTTTTGTAACATCAGCCGACAAGATAGCTGACCCTAGATGCGATAATTCTTGACAGAAATTGGCGGCTTGGTTATGTTGCGGACAATTAAAGGAGCTAAAACAATGTTTCGTTACCTGGTGCCTATTGATCTACTGCGGGTCGTCGTCGTTGTCGTAAACTGACGGCTCGTGGCTACCTTGATCTGATTGCATCATGCATCGAAAAGGGAAGCGCGGGAGATAAGCCCGGTGCTCCTTCGCTCAAGCAATATCGAAGGCCACGGGGCACCAACCCTGTGGCCTTTTTTTGGTTTCTCCGCCGACCCAAGTGGCAACCTCGGGCTGCGGAATCTATATTTTGACTTTTTAGGAGATCGACATGAAAAGCGGAGCACAGATTTTATTGGATTGTCTGAAAAAAGAAGGGGTTGACACCATTTTTGGTTATCCCGGCGGCCGCTCTCTATTGGTGCATGATGCGCTGATGGATGATCAGGAAATCCGGCATATCCTGGTGCGGCATGAACAGGGCGCTGCTCACGCTGCCGATGGTTACGCGCGCACCACCGGCAAGGTCGGCGTCTGCCTGACGACCTCGGGGCCGGGTGCGACCAACCTGGTGACCGGGATCGCCACCGCTTATATGGATTCCGTGCCGATGGTGGCGCTGACCTGTCAGGTGCCGACCGCCGAAATCGGCAACGATGCCTTTCAGGAAGCCGACATGGCCGGGATCACCCGCCCGATCACCAAGCACAACTATGTAGTGACCGATGTCAAGGATCTGGCGCGGGTCATCCATGAGGCGTTTTACATTGCCCGCACTCGGCGTCCGGGTCCAGTGCTGGTCGATCTGCCGAGTGATGTATTGGCCGGGAAGACCAAGCCTGTGGACTCTGAGCCGGCCAAGCGCCGTGGTTATCAGGAGAAACCGACCCTCAACCAGCATCAGATAAAGCGTGCCGCCGCAATGATCAATAAGGCCAAACGGCCGCTGATCTATGCCGGTGGCGGCATCACCCTCTCCGACTCATCGGATAAGTTGCGTGCCCTGGCTGAAAAAGCCCAAATCCCGGTGACCCACACGCTGATGGGGGTCGGGATCATGGATCCTGAATCACGTCTGTCGGTCGGCATGCTCGGCATGTATGGCACCTGGTACGCCAATATGGCGGTTGGTGAGTGCGATTGCCTGATCGCGATCGGCGTGCGCTTCGACGACCGGGTCACCGGCAAGGTCGCCAGCTTTGCACCGCATGCCAAGATCATCCATTTTGATATCGATCCCTCGAGTATCCGCAAGGTGGTGCAGGGCGGCCTGCCGATTGTCTGCAATGCAGCCGAGGCGCTGGAGCAACTGATCGACCTGATCAACCCGGGCGATCACAGTGACTGGTTGACCGAGATTGATGGCTTTCGCAAGAAGGGGCCGTTGCCGCGTCCCGAGCGCGATCACCTGGTGCCGCACGAGGTGATGGAGGCGATTGCCGCCGTGGCCGGCGACGCGCCGGTGGTGGCCTCCGATGTCGGTCTGTCGCAGATGTGGACCGCCAATTACCTGCCGTTTGCCGGCCCGCGTCAGTACATCACCAGCGGCGGTCTGGGGACCATGGGTTATGCCCTGCCGGCAGCCATGGGTGCCGCACTGGGCAATCCCGAGCGCGCCATTTTTGCGATCAACGGTGATGGTGCCTTTCAGATGAACTGCCAGGAACTGGCGACCTGCGCGCAGTACAATATTCCGGTCAAGTGCATCATCCTGAATAACGGCAAGCTCGGGATGGTGCGCCAATTCCAGAAGGTGTTGATGGGCAGCCGCTATGCCTCGACCTGTCTTGGCAATCATGTCGATTTTTGCATGGTCTCCGAAGGCTTCGGGGTCAAGGCGCTGCGGGTCAAAAACAAGGCGGATCTACAGGCGGTTTTGCAGCAGGCGATGGAGATTGACGGTCCGGTGGTGGTTGAGGTGCCGATCCACCCCGATACCTATGCCTTTCCGATGGTTTTGCCCGGGAATGACGCGACGCAGATGGTCTTCGAGGCGGATTAACGTATGCGCGATGATCTGCTCAATCATCCGCCGCGCTTTAGCGCAGGCGGTTGACGTCGAGCGTGACAAAGAATTTTTTCAGCAAGCGGTAGCTGATGCCCCACAGAAAATGATCACAATAGCCGTTAAGGTCGATGATCGGGTGGGTATGATGCAGTCCGCGATATTCGAACTGCTTATCCTGGTTACGGACAGGCTCAAGCAGGACCGCCAGTGGGATGTAGTATATCTCTAAAACCTCGTTGTTCAGCTCAAGCTGCGGCCGTGCCGCCAATTGGTAGAGATGGCAGGCGATATTAACCGGCAGGTAGGCACCAGCGATAGAACCGAGTACGCCAAGATAGGCCTCGTCTGGAAGGACGAGGCCTATCTCTTCACTGGTTTCCCGCTCGGCGGTCGCCCGGCTGTCGGCATCTTGCTTTTCGACCCCCCCGCCCGGAAAGGCGACATCCCCCGACCAAGGATCTCCCGGATAATCGGCACGCCTGATAAACAGCAGCTCTTGCGCCCGTGGTGTTCCGATCAGAATCATTGCAACCGCAGCACGACGCCCCGCAGAGGGTCCGCTCACCACGGCGTTATGCTCGAGCCGCTTACGCAGTTCGCAAGGCGTGAAATTCTCAGCCGGCAAATTAAATTCAAGCCCGAGAGACAAAGCAGCCTTCACGCGTGTCGACCTTGATCTTATCGCCAGCTTCCAGATAGCCCGGTACCTGAATACTGATGCCGGTCTCAAGGATCGCTTCCTTGGTCTGGGCCTGGGCGGTGGCGTTCTTGATCGCCGGCGCCGTTTCAGTGACCAGCAGTTCAATCACCATCGCCGGCTCCAGGCTGACGACCTGCTCGTTATAGACCCCCAGGGTCAGCTCGGAGCCGTCGAGCAGGTAGCCTTTGATCGCGTCATAGACCTCACCGCCGACCTCGAACTGCTCGTAATTCTCCGTGTCCATGAAGACCCCCTTGTCGTCATCGGCATAGAGGAACTGACCCTTGCGTTTGGCAAAGTCGGCCTCATCGACCCGATCCGATGATTTAAAGGTCTCAACCAGCACCCGGCCGGTCAGCAGGTTGCGGTATTTGGCCTTAATCAGGGTGGTGCCGCCGCGCGCCGACGGCGATTGGGACGTGGTGTCGATAATCGTGCAGGGTGCCTCGTTCAGTTTAATGACGATCCCGCGCTTCAAGTCAGATGCGTTCATACTTTTGTTTTGCTCCTTCTGATATGCGTTTGATCCTGAACCTATGGTTTTTGGTGGCGTCAGGATTATTCAGGTGATTCAGTCGTTAGAGTTCATAGCATAAATAATTCGGTGCAAGAAACCAAGCAAAGGTTGCTCTC
>JBDNGT010000142.1:0-6050 GCA_041689145.1 Geopsychrobacter sp.
AAGTGCGTCGAATTTCTCTGCCCTTGAAAACATCTATCTTCATCGTCATATCCTGTCCCCCCTCCCCGTTTGGTGTAATGCGGGGTACAGTTTCGTACCCCGCTTTGATTCATTTACAATTTTTCGATGATTTCGACCCCGGTGGGTGCCTTACCCACGGTCACGTCGTAGTCCTTGAACGAGCGCGCCGGTCCTTCGGAGCGGGCATTACGCTGGATGTCGATCAGGTCGAATAGCTTGTGCGCTGGGGCGTTGCCGAGTTTGTCCTGATGTTTAAAGATGAATAGCTTCTGACTGCTCATCAGGCCACGCGCGGCCGAGCGGTCATGCTCAAACATGTTGGCCAGAGCATTCCAAAGCAGCTCCAGGTCCTCTTCGTTGAAACCGGTTTTCTCTGCGAGCGGCGCTGAGATAAAACCATGTGCGACATACAAGCCGTAAGGAACAATATGTTTGCGCCCCATAGTACGATTATCCCCCTGCTGCTTCTCAGCTTCGGCGACAGTTGTCACCGCCATGCGAGTGATCGTAACTTCTTGCGAAATAATTGGATCGACGCTCTTGGAAAAAGCCAACTGTACCGGACCACGCACCTGGCCACAATTAACCTCGGTTGTCATGACAGCACCGAAGCTGCGGATGTCGTAAAAGTTAGAGCACATCCAACCGGTGACTTTTTTGGCGTCTTCGATCTTTTTCGGCAACTTTTTCTTTTCCGGCTTCAGGTCAAACTCTTTATAGGCCATTTCATTGGTGAGGTTTAAAACGGCTTTTTCCTGAATGTAAATATTGAACCCTACGGCACCTTCTTTTGTCAGAGAAATATGGTTGCGAATTTTGCGTTTCAAGCAAACATCGGTCACCAGCCCATGCCCGGTTTCCGGGTCGACACGCGGCATGTTGCCAGCATCGGGATCACCATTGGGGTTTCCGTTTTCTACGTCGAACAACAATACAAATTCATAGCGATTAGCAATTGCGGTCATGATTTATCCCTCCTGGGTTTGTTTGGTAAAAAACGCCTTGCGTTGATGGTAGTAACCGATCATGAACAAGCCCTGCTCTTCGGCTTTTAGTGTTTTGGGGAAGTTGGAAAAACCGTCATGGATATCCTGAATCAGGATCTCAAAATGAAATGCCCGCCCTTTCTTTTCCGCGTCTTTCTTCAACTTGGAAATATGGTTGGCCGAGTTTTTCAATAACATATGAAAAACCAACCCAGGCGTTGCTGAAGCGGATGCCAGATAGCGATCCTTAATCGTTGCACTGGCATTGGGGATGGCCTCTTCCTGGGCTTTTTCCAAAACGGCGAAGAGTCGTCCAAGCAAATACGGCTGGTCAGTTCGGTCGAGATCAAGAGACATAGAAACCTCCATTTGTGTATTGCGCATCAGATAGGCTTTAAGCAAAGCAGCCCGAAAATAGGTGACGTTCTGCTCGGCGCGGATGCGCTCCAAAACCGCCGATAAAAGATTTTGCGGATAGTAACTACCGGTGAGCATCGATCGAGTCATGCCCCCGGCGAGAACAGGAGAGATGTTTTCCGTTTTCCCCAGAGTGGCGGTCTGCCGAAGCAACAACCACAAAGGTGGGAATTCTGGTTCGTTATCAAACTGTCGAACAATGTCGAGCTGCTCATAATGCCTGCCAATCCGGGTTAACAGATTGCCCAAACTGTTAGATTCCCAAAAACGGATCGACAAACGCGCAGCATTCGGTGAAAGACCAAGGATGTAAAACTGCACGTCTGCATCCAGATCTGGCAGAAAATCGGTAACCTGTTTGCCGTCGCGAATTGCCTTGAGAAGACCACTGATTTTGCTGGTGGTCTGCTGATCGTCTGCGTTGTCAGTAGCGATATCTTCCTCAACAGGCGGATCGAACAGATTGGCAAACAAGCCCTCGGCGGGGCTGGCACATTCGGCCCAAAAAATCATACTGGCATCGCCAATCTGGATTTTCTGTTGGCTATCGTGGGACAAAAGTGAATTGATTGCAGTCGTGTAAGCAAAAGCGGATGTTTGGCTTACTGGGGAATTGTATGATTGTTCTTTCCCGTATGATTCAAATGATTTTTTGTTAAACGAGACAAGTGACGCACCGGAAGACTGAGCACCTCTTACTCCCTTGATAGAGGGGTGTAGACGAGCAAGAGGTTGCTGCTCAAAGCCTGAGATTAAACACTGGCCCAAAGCATCGACATCTCGCATCATTAAACAAGATTCCCAAGCTTTACGTGCCGCAGGACGATCATGAATAAACCCAGGGATACCATCCAGTCTGAATACGAGATTCGCACCACATATTTCCGACCAATCTTCACGCAAACAAACAGACTTGCCTTCTTGCGCCTCAAGAAAAGTAACAACAGCTTTAAAGCCAGGATCATCCGCATCACCATGCCCTTTGACATGTTCGATGAAAGCTGCGTGACATTTATCAGCCCGTTCCGGCTTTCCCTTATCGTCTACGCCAAGAACGTAACTTGTTGTATCCCAGAGGAAGTTCGCTTTAATGCCACTGGCTTTTTTCTCTGCCGCCGGGACCGGCATCTTTCGCGGCCGAAGTTTATTACCACTCAGTTCACGTAAATCTTCTACATCACGTAAAGTGCCATCCTCGGCAAGCACCAAGGCAAATGAGATATTCTCGATACTGGTACCGAAGGCTGGCATCCCCGAATCGGGATCGCTGGCCATCCGTTCGTAATAACTGTTCAGTGCCTGGAGAATCATGTCCGCACCTCCGCAGAGAAAGGCGACGGAGGGCTGATGATGCCGTTCTCCATTGTGGCGCGAAAAAAAAGCGGGGTCATATCGTTGGCAAAATCGATATCGAGCAGCATGTAACCCAGATCTTTTTTACCAGAATAATGAGACGCTGGCACCTCACCTTTAATCAGTTCAAAAGAAACCGGAAATTCGCGACAGCCGAAACAGGGCTGATGAAAAAATTGTCCCTTCTTAGCTCTCCGCTGAAAAATATCCGCATGCTTTCCGACATTGTCTTCGGGTCCAGCGTTATCAGTCAGCTCAAAATGGGCCTCGATAACATACTCAACATCTCGCAACAGGGTTGACGCCCGTTGCTGGCGGTTGCTGCCATCATCAACCAAAAAGAAAAGTTGTTTATTGTCCCGCATAACGGTAGTGGGGTTCGGTTTGGGGATTTTAGAACTGACTTCGTTGCGACGAACGTTGTCGAATTTGATCGGTCGCTGGACATGGATTTTGTCAATCACCCAGCGGATCGCAGGTTTCCAGTGAATCGCCTCCAAGATCCCCCGCGCAGATGAAGGTGTCATCACATCGTATGAGACACGTTCAACTTTCATTTCGGGGCGGGTAAAGCAGGCATAATCTCCCCAGACCCGCAGCTTGATTCCGTACGCCATAGGCACCTCCTTGATTATTGATTTGTGGGCCGCCAAGACGACGGCCCACATCCGATTCAACTTACTCAATCTTATGTTTCAATCCACGCCCTTTTCAGGGCGACTGTTGAAGCACACCTATGGAGGCTCCAATTCTATTTCGAGATCGATAACCCTCTTTCCAAACATTGCCAACTTAACTCTAAACTTCATAACAACCTCCCTTCAGCCATAATCACACTAACGGAGAGGAAAAATGTAGTCAAGGACTTTCTCAATCTTATGAACTTAATTATCCATCAATGCTTCAGGATCCCAAACCTCTGCCTTATCTAGACACAGACCGATATTCTCGTCATAAGCCCTTAAATTACGTAAAATCGGAAATTGATCGTCCAGTATATCCAGTGCACCCGCCTCTTGCAATATTCTGAATTCATTCGACCGCACCGAAACACTGAACAGCTGTAACTTTCGTAGAACCGGGCGGGGGAACTCCGTGTAGCGCAACACCTGTATCAGCTTCTCAGCTTCAGATTCAATCGGCACAATGATGCCGATACTCTCATCCTCGATAAAACTGAAATCCTTTGCGACCGCCTTGAATGGAAATATCAAATCTTCACGCAGTGGTTTCGGATTAAGACGTGACACAATCTGTTTCTTGTCTGGTTCCTCCACATCGTAAAGCAGCTCAAAGTAGCTCCGCATCACATCCAACCCGATCGGATCAACACTCGGCAAACTACGTAATGCTTCACCGGCTCTCGACGCGCAACGCTTAAGCCACGGCATTCTGAGCGGTTTTTCAGGTTCAAAAACATAAACCTTACCTAGACCGGTCAGACGTCCTTCGCGATTACAGCGGCCCGCCGCCTGAGCGATTGAATCAAGACCGGCCATGGCCCGGTAAACCACCGGAAAATCGATATCAACACCAGCTTCTATCAGTGAAGTCGATATCACCCGGCAAGTTTCTTTTTGCTTGAGGCGAACGCGAATTTCATCAAGCACTCGTCGCCGGTGCAAAGGATACATATTGGTAGAAAGATGGAAAATTCCAGTCTGATTTTGAAGTTTTTCAAACAAGGTTCGGGCTTGTGGTTTGGTGGCAACAATACATAAAACTTGTTTTTCTTTTTCCATCCGCTCAGCAAGTTCATCATCCGATAACTTGCCAATAAAACTCACTTCAGTCCGTTTCAAAGCTCCATAGAGTTTTGTCGGGTCGGTAATAATCTCGGTTATTTTCGGTAGGTTCATCCGTAAATTTTTGTCGTCAAATGCTGGCTGAGTGGCCGTACAAAGAACAACCGTGCAACCGTAATGTTCAACCAATTCACGCAGAGCGGCCAGACAGGGTTCCAGATATTCGGCCGGGATCGCCTGCGCCTCATCGAGAATAATCACGCTACCGGCGATATTGTGAAGTTTGCGACAGCGGGAAGTCATATTGCTGAAGAGCGATTCGAAAAATTGCACGTTGGTAGTGACCACCAACGGCACATCCCAATTTTCCGTCGCTAATCCACGGCGACGGTTGTAATTAGCAGTTTCAGAATCATCGACCTCCTTGTAATTACAATGGTGCTCCAACACATGTTCGTACCCGAAAATATCCTGAAACACCTTGGCATTTTGTTCGATAATCGAGGTAAAGGGGATTGCATAAATTATCCGACGCATCCCGTGAGTTACGACATGATCCAGAGCAAAGGCCAAAGACGACAGGGTCTTGCCGCCACCGGTTGGAACTGTTAGGGAGAAAATCTGTGGGGCAAGCCGGGCTTTATCACGACACTGCGCCAGAATATCCTGACGCAAAAGGTTCACAGGTGATGGCTCGGCATGATTGCCAAGGTTAACGAGATGAGTATTTAACTTTTTTTGCAGAACTGAAAATATTTCAACATCATAATCAATTGGTCGGTGCTGAGCTTTTTCAGGACTGCAGAATTTTTCCGTATCGAGAAAGTCTGAATCAACCAGACATGAAAAAAGCATTCGTGTGAAAAATGAAACAGAAAAGCCGCCAAGATCGTTGGTAAGTTTGAACGGTGGAATCAATCCCCCAGACAGTTCGACTTCAGGCAACCGTACTGTGTCCTGCGGAACCTTGCCATGTTTCAATCGATGATGAAGCTCCGTGGCCTGTTCCCCACCATCAGACAACCCACCATGATGGCCAGTCACGATATAGGACAGGAGTAATCCTAACGATCCAGCACTATCCTTTCCTAGCCGAGCCCCGAAAGTCATATGATCGACTCTCGCCGGATTACCTTCAAGCCGCCCCTGAAACGCACGTGAAGCCTTGCCTGCATCATGCAGTAATCCAGCAGCTCGCCCCCAATCCCCAGCCCCAAACACCGCAGCAAACTTTTTGGCCAGCGTCGCAACACCTTCCAGGTGCTCCTCAAGCGGTTGCCAGTCCGACTTATCAGGATTATCTGTCGAATGTGCGTAAAATTTATCCATCGCCGCCCTCCTCTTCAGCTTTTATTTGCCAATAAATCCTACCCACCCCTTATGACATAAAAAGTCACACTCTCCACAGCAAAATCAAAAAACATTTTCCGATCAAAACCACCGAACTTGCACAGAGGCCTGAAACCGGGCGGACACGGGGCCTGAAACCGGGCGGACACATGGGCCTGAAACCGGGCGGACACATGGG
>JBDNGT010000143.1:0-12213 GCA_041689145.1 Geopsychrobacter sp.
ATCACCATGCTCGGCTTGGTAAGAGAGAGCCCTTCGCTGAAATGACGCAGCGTAAAAAAGACCGCGACCGGCGGCATCCCCCAAGAGACCCCCTCCAGGTAAGCCAGAGTCAGAGGCCGGGCTAGCGGGTCGACATCCATCAGCGCCAAGAGCGGTGCGGCATTGCGCAACAGCAAGAACACACCAAGGCTGAGAATGATGGCTAGCAGCAGGGCCTGCCGCACATGTTCGCCGATCTCCAGCGTCTTTCCGGCCCCCGAAAGCTGGGCGACCGTCGGCGTGACCGCCATCAGAATACCGAGCATAAACAGAAAGGCCGGGAACCAGATACTCGAGCCCATCGCCACCGCCGCCAGATCGAGGGAGCTGACCCGGCCAGACATCACCGTGTCGACAAAGCCCATCGCCGACTGGGAGATCTGCGCGGCGATCAGCGGCGCGGAGAGACCGAGCAGAGCCTTGAGTTCGGTGGAAATGCGTTGCCTGATCGGGGTGTGAAGAGGGCTCATTGAATTCCGCAAATGGCTGATCTATCGGATTGCTGGATGTGAATCTGCACTAATTGGGTCGAGGCACAAATACGCAGCCCTTCTCATGCGAACTATTTCGTGTCGAGGTATAAATTTTCGACCTTCTTGCGCGCCCAGGGGGTCTTGCGCAGAAATTTCAGGCTGGACTGCAGCGAGGGGTTAGAGGTGAAGCATTTGACGCTGATCTCTTTACCCAACTCTTCCCAGCCATAGTAGTCAATCAGGCTGGTCAGGATCTGCTCAAGAGTTACGCCGTGAAGCGCGTTATGGGGTTGTTCTTCGCTCATAGTCTGATCGGATTCCTTGTGTTTTGAAAAAAAGTAAAAAGGGTGTGAATAACCAGCCCTTTGCCGCGCATTCAGGGCGCTCGCCGTTGCCGCAGGTAGCGGCCAGCGTACCAGAGGAGCATGATCAGAGCAATCAGCGGCAAGGCCGGAATAAAGAGGCCACTCAGCTGCGCCAGCTGGAGAGCGGCAAAGAGCGCGACCACCGAAACCGGTAGATAGCGTCCGATTCGACCCCATCGCGCCAGACTCTCGCCGGAGGCGCCGATCAGATTGTCGTTGACCTTAAAACGGGCGGCGACCAAGGCGAAGAAGACCACCATAATCCAGTCGGAGATGCCGAAGACCGGCAGCAAACTAGCTGAGCCGGGCAAAACCAGCTTGATCAGCACCATATCGATCAAGGGTGGAACCCCCTGGGGCGCGCGATAATACTCTTGAATCTGCTGCATGAAACCAGCGGTCGGGCCGTAGAGCCAGCTGTAAAAGTCGGCCAGCGTCATCATGATGCAGATCGGCACGATCTCCCACAGCCGCTTGACATATCTGGCCAGCGCCGCCCCGATCAGGGTTGCGACCAACAGCAGCAGGCCCGACTTGACCACCGCCAAAAGTGGCCGCCAGGTTTCAGTGGGAATCAGCTGATTGCTCAACCAGATACCGAGGGCCAGGCTTAATCCCCAAAAAAGGTAAAAGCCGCGCTGACGTTCTTCGGGATGCAGTAACAGGGCCGGCAATAGCAGTTGAGCGGCAGCATAGAGCTGCACCGCCATAAAACCAGCCGCCAACCAGGGGGGCGACACCTTTATCAGGCTGCCGATAGCCCAAAGCGCAAAGAGTGCGCAGCTCCACAACAGATGGCTGGCAACCAACAGCATAAGCTGCTGACGGTTCGACTTATTGAAGCTGAGGTAGGGAGCTTGCGCCATGGCTGAAAATCCAAATACTTAGCCGGTTAATTACGGATGCCTTGTTTAAGCCGAAACCGCTAAAATATGCAATAACCAAAGTCACCCTTTGATGATCCTGTTTCCGCGCGTTTTATTTGTGCTAATATCGCGCTCTGACTTCACAAATAACAACCAGAGGTGCCGGTGAAAAACAAGCTTATCCGTCTTGCGGAACTGATCCAGGAAGACCTGTCTGAAAATATCCTGGCCGCCTTCAGGTCGAGTGAAAAAGCGTCCCTCGCTAAGCGCACTGCCATCACGAGCAGGGCCATTGCCTTTCATCGGCAGCACTCCGAAGCCCTGTGGCTCAAGGCCGGCAAGAAACGCACCCCGGCAGACAAGCGCGCAGCAGCGCGCGCTGAACTCGCCGCCTTTGTTTTCGCCTACCTGACCGGAGATGCGAAGGAATATGCCGACAGCGGAATCGAGGCGCTGCGGACTCTCGGCCGCCAGGGGGAGATGGATGTGATCAAAATTCTCGCCAAGTGCTGAGATGCAGGAAGAGCTATTCGCAAAAATTCGAGGATCATAGCTATATTTCAGCCAAAAGAAAATGCTACAAAAAAGATAGTTCACATCATCTCTATTGCGAGGCACAGGATGCGCCAGGAACAGACAAGCGACCACCGCGAAGCGGGAATCGACATCCCGCACACAGAAATAAATCCAGAGACGCTGCGCCGGATGATTCAGGAGTTTGTCACCCGGGACGGCGCGGACTGGAGTGATCCCGGCTGCACCCTGGATGACAAGGTCGAACAGGTGCTTCAACAACTGAAATCGAACAAGGTGAAAGTCGTTTTTGATCAAACCTCGCAAACCGCCAATCTCGTCCCTTGCCGCTAGGAGTTAGCATGACAAATACCAAACAACCTGACCAGTTCGTTGCGGAAATGCGTAAGGAAGAACAGCAACGTCAGGATGGATACCGCGAGAGAGCGCTGAAACTCTATCCCCACGTCTGCGGCCGCTGCTCCCGCGAATTCGAAGGCAAGAAACTGCGCGAGTTGACCGTGCATCACCGGGACCACAACCACGACAATAACCCCGCCGACGGCAGCAACTGGGATCTGTTGTGCCTCTATTGCCACGACCACGAGCATACCCAGGGTGTGCAGGAACAGCGCAGCATAGACGGCCCGACCGATCGCCAGGCCAAGCCGACGCTCGCGCACTCCCCCTTTGCGGCCCTCGCCGAAAAGCTCAAACAGTCGAAATAATTTTTTTTACAAGGGCGTTAGCCGGCATTTCCGTAGGGCAGGCGGGACAGTAGAGCCGCCTGCCGCCTG
Source organism: Geopsychrobacter sp. (assembly GCA_041689145.1). GTDB lineage: Bacteria > Desulfobacterota > Desulfuromonadia > Desulfuromonadales > Geopsychrobacteraceae > Geopsychrobacter. The sequence continues at coordinate 3,054 of JBDNGT010000143.1, forward strand.
AACTGTCCGCCGCCTAAAACATCCCCCGCTTCATCTGCTCCTGAATCAGGGCGTTGAGCTTTGCGTCGACATTTTCCGGCGTAATCTCCTGCCCACGGCAGATCGCTTCGACCTGCTCCCGGCGGCTGGGAATCTGCATGTCACTCAGGTTCAGAAAATGCCCGGTCCGCTTGCCGACTTGAAAGCAGGCCCGCTCCTGTGGCGGCAGGGCGATAAAGCGCTGCAGCACGCCGACCAACCGCTCCCGGTCCTGCGGCAGGCTGCCGTCGATCTCCTGCAGCAGATTGAACATGTGATCACTTTTGATATGGCTGGTGATATTCTCCAAATGCTGAATCAACAGCAGGACCTCTTCAGCCTGAACCAGGTCGGAAGGGCGCTGCCACCGGCAATCCTCGACTCCGGAAAACAGGTCATTAGAGTCAGGGATACGTAAGGTGCGGAAGCGGATGAAGTCGGGATTGATCTGATTGAGAGCATCGGCGGTCTCCAGAGCATGCTCACGCGAAAACTCACGTCCACCAATGCCGGTCAGGACATATTCGGAGAGTTCGATCCCGGCCTGTCTGGTCTTGACCCCCGCTTCAATCTGCTGCGCTTTGCTGACCCCTTTTTTGATCATCTGCAGCACCTTATCAGACGCGGTTTCAAGCCCGATGTGAATGCGGTTCAGACCGGCAGCTGCCATCTGCTGCAGATGATCTTCACTGATCCGGGCGATGGTGGCTGAACGTGCGTAGCTGGTGATCCGCTTGATTTCAGGGAAACATTTTCTGAGGTGGGTTAATACCGCGATGACCTGGTCCGGCTTCATCGCCAGACTGTCGGCATCCTGCAGAAAAACCGACTCCATGCCGCCCTGAAGCCAGTTACGGGCCGAATAGAAAGCCTGTTCATCGCCCGGAGAGAGTGTTTGAAGGTTGAGCTCCGCAGATCCCGGTTTGTTCTTGAGCTGATCGATAAAACCGGCGAGGGTATCGATATCCTGGATAACATCGGCAACCGGCCGCAGCGAAAAGGGGTGCTTTTTATAAACTGAGCAGAAGGTGCAGCGGTTCCAGGGACAGTTGCGGGTCAGGCGCAACAGCAGACTGCCAGCCTCACTAGGCGGCCTGATCGGCCCGAGTTCGAAGCCTGCATAATCACCCATCCTCACTCCTTTTCTACATCCCTTGCAAGGGGCCCTGCATCATCAGCATTCCGACCGAGGTCACCGCCAACAAGAAGAGAAAGGCGGCCCCCATCCCGATCCGCTTGTTGATTGAGACATCGTAGTAACGAGCCCGTTCGGTCTTGGATGTCTTGAAAGATTTATAGATCTGAAAACTGCCGAGCAGCAGAATCAGCGCAACGATCGGCGACCAGGTCAGATAAAAGAGCGCACCCGCGCCCAACAATCCCACCACCCAGAGTTTGGGACTGATGACGCCGATTATCCGCCCACCATCGAGCGGGGAGATCGGTAGCAGGTTGAACAGGTTGAGCAGAAAACCGCTCGAAGCCAGAGCGTACCAGAAGAGGTTCCCGGTTGCCAGGCCGATAGCGACACAACCGATCGCACCCAGTGTCCCGAGCAGTGGGCCGCCGTAGGCCCCCACCGCCTCGACAAAGGCGTTCTTCGGCATCTGTTTCATTACGATGGCCGCGCCGACAAAGGGGATGAACATCGGCGCCGAGGCCGGAATTCCCATTATACGCAGGGCGAAGACATGCCCCATTTCGTGGATAAAGATCAGCGCCACAAACCCGGCGGCGAAGGGCCAGCCCCAGAACATCGCATAGGCCCAGATGCTGATCAGCATACTGATGAAGGTTTTGAACTTGCCGATTTGCAGGAGTACGGCCAGATATTTCAGCTTGCCGAACAGGAAAAACAGCAAAAGTCCGAGCGAGCCGAACCTGCGCAGTCCGCCTGCCGGTGGAGGTTTCACCCCAAGGGAGCTATCACTGCTGACCGGCACTGCTCCTCCCTCTGGCGCAAGAGGGAACTGCGGATCTCGGTGCTCTGGTTCAAAGGGGGCAGAACTGTTGTGCGTTTGCTCAACGGCGTGGGTCGGGTTCACAGCCATGCTCTCTTAATAGTTTATTGATGGTTTCTCCCTGGTCTCATGATGATCTTAGTTGTCGCTGGATATTTTTCGCACATCAGAAGTCGAGAGGGTTAATTCGTTATTTCCCTTTTTTTTCCTTCTTCTCGGCCTTCTTCTCCTTCGGAGTTTTGGTCGCTTCTTTCTTAACCGCTTTTTTACTATCCTGGCCTTTGCCCATGAGTCTACTCCTTAATGACTACCGTTTATGCTGCCTTGGTCACCATTTAACATTCGCCACTTTATCATATAACAAGCGGGAAATCGAAAACGGTTTATTTACATGCCCGGCTTTAACAACGGCCCGTCGAGGATGCTTAAAAAATCGATGCTCAGCCGTTCACGTGACCCCTGTAAGACAAATCCGCGCGCTTTGACCGCCGTTTCGAGCCCCGGCATGTGCAGCGCCCCCCAGGGGATCAGCAGTGTTTGGTATTTGTGCAGCCCCTGCGGCAGATAACTCAGCACCGAGCGGTTGCGTTTCTGCAGCAGATCATCCATCAGAACCTGATTGGTCTCAGGCGTGATGTTCTGCTCGGCCCACTGGTTGAACTCCAAGTAGCCGCTGCTCAAGGAGCCACCGTTCAGCAGGGTTGCCCCGAGCGCATTAAGCACTTCAACCGTGCGCGGATCAAAATCTTGCAGATCGATATCGGCGCGCAGAATATCCGGCGTGCCGGATTCGGTCGAAATCGGCTGATCAAGCGACTCTGCGTCGATCAGCCGCCCCGGAAACTGGAGCTGCTCCTGCGCGTCCAGCCCCAGCAGGTTGGCCAGGTTCCCATAGCTGAACCCACTTCTCAGCAAGCCCTGGGTGTCGCTGACCCCTTCGGCCAGCAGCAGGGTGCGGCCGGTGTTGAAAGATTCAGCGAGCTGTGCATAGTAGTCCTCGCGCCCCATATGGATCATGCCTGCCAGCCGAATCTGCTTGTCGTCTCGCGCATAGATCTTTTCGATCATATAGAGCCCGTTCGGTTTCAGGCGAACAAAACCAGCGGTATAGGTCTCGATCAGACTGCCGACAGAGGCGTAGCTGAGCAGCAGCAGAATCAGCGGCACCAGCGGCAGGCTCAGCAGACAAAAGCCCAGGAAATTCGTCGGGCTGAATCCTGGCCCCTTAAACTGCTCCTGGGTCAAGAGCAGGCTCGCGCCGTTCTGGCGGCGGATTGCGAGTAATGCCAAAAAACCTAAAAACAGCTGGCCGCAAGCCGCGTACAGCAAGGAGTTGTGTCCTGCCGGCACTTCCAGCGGCCAGAAGTCAAGCAGCCCCCATAACAGGTACGCCAGCAGCGGGACAAAGATCAGTTTGGGCAGCCGGCGATTGAGCCCCAGGCCGAAATAAACCGGCACCGCCAGCAGTAGCAGCAGTAACCCGGCCAGATTGCGCAGCCCGGAGAGGAGGCCGGAGATGAGACTATTTAGCCGATAAATATTCAGCAGTTCAGTGCAGACGCCCAACGCGGCAAAAATCAGGAACAGGAGAAGGAACAGATTAGCAATTTTTTGCATTTTAGACTCTGTGGGTTCAGGGTTAATCACCAGAGATGACGAGCTTTAAGCAGGACACTATACAAGAAAGTCTCAAAGACTGTTCGGCAGAACCGCTACGAAGCACAATCTGCTGACTTAGCGTAGCGTTGTTGCAATCGTTGCAATTCATGATAATGGTTTATATAGCCTACCGAATGACTTATTTTTTCGATGTAATTGCCCCGTCATGATGAGAGGAGAACGCACATGGGACTTTTTAGCAAGAAAATCAACTACCCGGAGCTGGCCGAAGATACCCCGGCCGCAAAACAGATCCACGCCATTGAGGGTTCGCTCAAAGAACTGATCGGCCAAACTTCCGACCTCCTGGAGGTTATCCCCGCCGACGGTCATGCCTTTGTCTTCATCGGCAAACCGCCTAAACGGTTCGGCATGGCGATGATCGATGAGACGGTTCACAGCCTTGGCGGTTCCGCCCGCGAACATGGCATTGACCAGCTTCAACTGCAGAAAATCAACGAAAAACTACGCACCGCCTACCTGCACTGCCAGGACGCGCCGCGCTACAAAACCAGTGTCAACGGTAAAGATGTGGTGGTCAACCCCAGCCAACAGCTGGCCAAGGAAGTCAGTGAGATTACACGCAATATTTACAACTGAAAACTGCAACAATCGGGGCTAGAACCGGGATCGAAACCTTTCACCAACGAAAGTGTCTCTCCCGGTTTTTTTTGCCTACCCATCTATCTGCGACATCAGCCAGACATCGGCCGATAATCTCGCGCCATGCTTCAAGACCGGAAAAGAACCTACTCACCCTCGTGCTTCACCCGCAGGCAGCGGGCCAGAACTTCAAAAGCCAAATCAAGATCAGACTCAGGGCTCAGGCGAGGGCCAAGTACACGAATCAGATCCCCACGGCGGAGCAAACGCTCATCATAGTTCGCTTGCGGAGCACGCTGCCGTAGCTCGTTTTTCAGATAGTTAAAATTGAGTTCCCGCGACAGTTGCAGCGCGTCACCAAGACCGGTGTAGTTCAGCGCCGTCCGATTGAAAATCCATATTTTCTGGTCGCTGGTATAGAGCCAGAGGGTCTGGTCGCGCTCTTCGGAGGTCAGCGTCCCCTCACTTTTGACCTTCTTGGTCATCGGGATTCCGCCGGCCAGCAGGGTTTTGCCGAGACTGAACTTGCGCTCAGTGAGGCTGCTGCTGGTTTGGGTCTGCCCGAGGCAGCTGCTGGCGACCAGCAGCAGTTCAATCCGGCCATAGCCTATCTCCAGCTGTTCTCCAGAGATCAATCCGAGCTGCATCGCCTGTTCCCCCAGCACGAAACGAGCGACGGGATAAGACTGTTTACCGCTCTGCACCGCCTGGCAACCGATAACAAAGGCCGGGATTCCGTGCTCAAACAGACGAGCGACTGTGCTCTCAGCCTGAGACTGATCGGCATAGCTTGCAATGACCACCGGCCCGCCCCCCGCTATCTTCTGCCGCGCCTCGAAGACCAAGATACCCAGCGCGGTGGCGATTGCAGCGGCGGCCTCAGACACTTCTTGCGGCCAGTCATGTATTGCAACAATATGCATCCTGCGCTCCATGCCCTGCACTTAGTTCAGGCTCAATCTCCAGCAGTCGCTTTGCGGGTACTTGCTTCCCCCAACAGCGGCCTGAGAAACTTCTCAAAGGTAACCTGTTGTTTAGAGGTCAACAGATCAAGGTTGCCCTCATTATCGAGTAAAAAGGTCCCAACACCGATGACAGTGCGGGCCAGATACCCGCTTCCTGCTACAATCTTTTCAATCTCAGCGGTCCGTTTGCTGAGCAGGTGACTCAGCAAATCAAGGTCAAGTTCCATAGCTTATCCAGTTGGATAAAGGGCAATTCTCGCGTGAGTCTAAAAGATCGCAGGTCAGCAGACAAGGACGAAGAACAGTTTTCCGCTACTTAAATAAGACCGAGCATGCTCCATCAAAGTCAGGATACAAATTGATTTCAATTTATCCGCTGTGGTTTAATGCAAAAACATATGGGAACAGATCAGGAGATATCTGCGTATTTGGGCTTGGGTGGAAACCTGGGTGATCCCCTTGCAGCCTTTTGCCGCACGCGACAGAGGTTGTGCGAGCACCCGGCAATCACAGAGTGCTGCTCTTCGCCGCTCTATCAGACTCCGGCGGTGGGGGGTCCGGCAGGCCAATCGGACTACCTGAATGCGGCGCTCAAGCTCAAGATGAGCCTCAACCCTGCTGAGCTGCTGACCTTCTGCCTTGTGCTCGAAGGGGCTGAAGGGCGCGAACGCAAGATCCGCTGGGGTGCGCGCACGCTGGATATCGATCTGCTGTTCTATGGCGATCAACGGATCAGCGAACAAAATCTGGAGATACCCCACCCAAGACTGATGGAGCGACAATTCGTGCTGCTCCCTCTGCTTGCCTTGACCCCCGAGCTTCGGCATCCTCTCTCGGGCTTGAGCCTGCAGAAGCAACTGGACGAACTGCCGATCATAGAAAACATTCAGATTTTGAGGTTGAACTGGTGATAATGGTGATAATAAGATGATTAAGCTTCTCTTGCTGGCGTTACTTTTCTTTCTCGGCTACAGCTTCTTCCAAGCCATTTTCCCCACAGGCTCACGCGGAAATAAATACAAGAGCAATCGCAGTAATCACGGCGAGCAGATGGTTCAGGATCCGCAATGCGGCACCTATCTGCCGCTCAGTGAAGCCCTCAGCGCCAACATCCACGGCCAGCAACACTACTTCTGTTCGCGAAAATGTCGCACACAGTTCAAAAAGAAAACATAATCCCTTACTCTTTCCCCCTTACCTTTACTCTTTCCCCTATTCAGGAGCATTCATGAAATTTTTTATCGATACCGCAGAAGTCGGCGAAATCCGCGCCGCCAACGAGCTGGGCCTGGTTGATGGCGTCACCACCAATCCCTCATTGATTGCCAAAAGTGGCCGTGACTTCAAAGAAGTGATTGCCGAAATTGCCGAAATTGTCGATGGCCCGATCTCGGCCGAAGTGATCGCGCTGGACGCCGCAGGCATGATCAAAGAGGGACGTGAGCTGGCCGCTATCCATCCGAATATCGTCGTCAAGGTGCCGATGACCGAAGAAGGCCTCAAGGCGACACGTATCTTCAGCAACGAGGGGATCAAAACCAACGTTACCTTGATCTTCAGCTCGGTCCAGGCACTACTCGCCGCCAAGGCCGGGGCCAGTTATGTTTCGCCCTTTGTCGGGCGTCTTGATGATATCGGTCACGAAGGGATGACCGGGGTCGAAGAGATTCGCACCATCTTCGACAACTACGGTTACGCCGCCGAAATCATCGTCGCCTCGGTCCGCAGCCCCCTGCATGTGCTCAACGCCGGCCTGATAGCGGCCGATATCTGTACCATCCCCTACAGCATCATGCTGCAACTGACCAAACACCCGCTGACCGATGCAGGGATTGCAAAGTTCATGGCCGACTGGCAGAAACGTTAATTATTCCTGCTTGTTATAAGTTTTCAGCGCCTGCCAGATTTCACGGCAGGCGCTTTTTGTTATACTGATCTTCCGGGCTGACATCTCATTGAAAGCATCATTAGGGTATCTTTTGTATTTCAAAAGTGACGACTGCACAGCACCGTGGTCGGACCCGTTGACATTCTGCCAAGGCGGGTGTATACGCTTCGGGGTGGCAAAATCAATGGCCACAGTTCACATCTTCCATCAGCCGGACGCCTCTTTGCAGGCGCCCGGCTGTCATTCTCGACGAAAGAGGGAACGATGAATATTCACGAGTATCAAGCGAAAGCGATCCTGCGGAACTTCGGTGTTCCGGTGCCTGAGGGTCATGTCGTCTACAACAGCAACTCGGCGCGCGACTGGGCGCGGCGGCTCGGCGATGGCCCCTATGCGGTCAAGGCTCAGATTCATGCCGGTGGGCGCGGCAAGGGGGGCGGGGTCAAGATCGCCAAGACCGCCGACGAGGCGAAGCAGTTTGCCCGCGACATGTTCGGCATGACCCTGGTGACCCACCAGACCGGCCCTGAAGGAAAGGTCGTTAATCGGATACTGATCGAATCGGGCTGCAACATCGCCGATGAATTCTATGTCTCCTTTCTGGTCGACCGCGCTACGTCCAAGGTGACCCTGATGGCCTCGGCCGAAGGGGGGATGGATATCGAGGAGGTCGCGGCCAAGACCCCGGAAAAACTCTTCTTCGAAGTGATCGATCCAGTTGTCGGTCTGACCGCCTTTCAGGCGCGCAAGGTCGCCTTCAAGCTCGGCTTCGCTGTGCCTCAGGTCAAGCAGGCGGTCCCACTGCTGAAGGGGCTCTATAAAACCTTTGTCGAGACCGACTGCGCGCTGCTCGAGATCAACCCACTGGTCCTGACCGCCGAAGGCCAGCTGCTCTGCCTCGACGCCAAGCTCAACATCGATGATAACGCGCTCTATCGCCATATCCGCATCCGCGACCTGCGCGATTACGATGAAGAGGATTCGATGGAGATCGCGGCCTCCCAGTATGACCTCTCTTACATCGCCCTCGACGGCAACATCGGCTGCATGGTCAACGGCGCCGGCCTGGCGATGGCCACGATGGACATCATCCAGCACTACGGCGCGGCCCCGGCCAACTTCCTCGATGTCGGCGGCAGCGCTACGATCGAGCGCGTCACCGAGGCCTTCAAAATCATCCTGTCAGACAAGAAGGTCGAAGGGATCCTGATCAACATCTTCGGTGGCATCATGAAGTGCGACGTCATCGCAACCGGCGTAGTTGAAGCGGCCAAGCAGGTCGGCATCAAGATCCCGTTGGTCGTGCGTCTCGAAGGGACCAACGTCGCCCTCGGCAAGCAGATTCTGGCCGACTCGGGGCTCGATATTGTCAGTGCCGACGGCATGGCAGATGCTGCGCAAAAGATCGTCAAAGCGGTCAAAGGCTAATGGCGTCGCAAAAGTTCCGCCCAGCGGCGTAGCTGCTCTTTTTCGAGATCTCGACATACTAACGTATGCCTTCGCCCTCGAAAAACCTTGCGCCTTGCTGGACGAAATTTATGCTTAGCCATTGAGATATCAGAAAGATTAAGGAGATAACGATGAGCATTCTGATCGATAAAAATAGCAAGATCATCACCCAGGGGATCACCGGCGCAACCGGCCTTTTTCATGCGCAGGGCTGCCGCGATTACTGCGACACCCAGATGGTCGGTGGGGTCACCCCCGGCAAGGGTGGCACCGAGATTGACGGCTTTCCGATCTTCAACACCGTGGAAGAGGCGGTCAAAAAAACCGGCGCCAACGTTTCGATCATCTATGTTCCGCCGATCGCCAGCGCCGATGCTATTATGGAAGCGGTCGATGCCGGCATGGACCTGGTGATCTGTATCACCGAGGGCGTTCCGGTGCTCGACATGGTCAAGGTCAAAAAATTCATGGAGGGGAAGAAGACCCGCCTGATCGGTCCCAACTGCCCCGGCGTCATCACCCCCGGCCAGGTCAAGATCGGCATCATGCCCGGTTATATCCACAAGCCCGGCCCGGTCGGCGTGGTCTCACGCTCCGGCACCCTGACCTATGAGGCG
>JBDNGT010000144.1:0-3569 GCA_041689145.1 Geopsychrobacter sp.
TCTCGCTGCGCACATGACCATGGTGGCGCATCGTATATGCCCCCGCCAGCAGGCAGAGGGTGCCGTAAATCATCGCCGTCGACTCATGAGCCCATTCCGTCGGGGCATCAAAAACGTAACGGGCGCCGACCTCCCATAGTAGGAATCCTATCATCACCAGGATCATCCAGGAGATAGCCTTTCCGACCAAATCGGAAAGGCTATCCTGAATGCGCAGGTAGGTTGGTACCCAACCCATTATAATCGTCCCTGTTCTTTAGCTACATCGGTGATCAGGGTGATTGCTTTAGCGTTGCGCTTCGAACGTGCGGCCTCATCTTTCCAGACCTGCTGTGCGGCAGCGGTGATTTTTTTGGAATCTTCTGCTGGCAAGGTGTTAAAGATAAAAAGACCAGGCTCAGCAGCCGCTTCACGGGAACCGGTGTTGCTCCAGTTGAACAGATCTTCAAACAGTTGAGTGACCCCCAGTTCCAGAATCGCCTTGTGCTCGCCTGACAAGCCATCCCAGACCTTCTGATTGATCAAGATGTTCTCAGTAAAACCGGGTGAAAGCATGTTGAGTGTCGTATAGTACTTGGCGATCTCAACCAACTTCAGGGCCTTGTATTCCAGCGGCCCACCATAAATAACTCCGTCGATGGCACCGGTCGAAAGAGCTACGTAAAGCTCTGGGGCAGGTACATTGACAGTAGAGATCCCCAACTCCTTGAAAGTTTTGGCGACCGCAGGGGTTGCCCTGATCTTCATCTTCTTCAAATCGTCAAGGCTGGAGACCGGTTTCTTGGTCAACAGGTCGTATGGGCCACCATAGTTGACCCCCATGTGCCTGATCCCTTTTTCAGCATAGCTTTCTGCAATAATCTCCTGCAGCCCCCTGCCATTGAATAGGTAGTCAGCCTCATCACGATTTGCCCACATTCCGGGCAGTCCTGCTTCGATTGCCGCAACATCTATCTGCCCGGGCCAGTAGCCGCCATAACCGAAGGCCATATCGATGGTATGCTTGCTGACCGCATCGGCCAGTTGATCGTTGGGAACCAGCTCACCGCCCCTGAAGTTAATAATTTGCAATGAACCACCACTGGCCTCTTTAACAAGATTAGCAAATCGCTTAAACTGTGCGTCCGTTTCAGTACCATGAAATTTTTGAAGCCTAAGACGAACCGTTTTCCCTGCAATGGTTGGCGTGACTGTTGCTACAGTGACAGCAACCATTGCGAAACCAACAAGCAAACATCTTAATACTTTACATCGTTTCATAATGATCTCCTTTTCTTTCTCGATAGAATGTATGTACTTACATTCAGGGCTAAGTTCTAAAACGCTATTTTATTTGTAAAATATAGTACAGCATGGTCAGAATAACCACAATTTCTCTGGTTTGATCGACTTTAAGCTTACTTGCGCATTTTGAGCTCATGATGTCTTAAGTTAGTCATGGGTTGCGGAAATCCGGATAGGTATAACGCTGTTCGGAGAGGTGGCCCTGGTTGTTTGAACAGCCAGCTACCATTTATAAGTGGATGACTTCCTTCATTGGTTAAGCTGCCCTTGTCTGTGGTAGCTCGTTAAAGTAAACTTGATCCGGTGTCTGACCGTCAAGGCTCGAATGCGGTCGACGGCTGTTGTAAAAGTTGAAATATCGATTCAACCCCACCCCGACGGCTAAAACCGAATCGTACGCTCTGGGATAAACATCTTCATGCTTGACGGTTCGCTATAAGCGCTCGACAAAGACGTTGTCTCGCCAAGCACCTTTTCCATCTATGTTGAAGGATTTCGCCTGGGTCGGCTGCTCATGATAAGCGCCTCCCTTTCGTGACATTAATTTGCCTGATTTAGAAAGGTTTATTCAATTATAGCTCTGTTCAGATTCCTGTAACAGGCTCTCGGTGAAGCTGCTGTAAGGGCATTACTAGGGGGGCAGTTTTGCTGGCAGGCGACGCTAGACAGGTCGCCCTTTGAACGTGGATTCTCCTGGTTCGATATTGTTTATGATTCCAGCCTTGATATTTTCCCTGATATCGTCGCTATCAGCATCGAAGGTGCCGCACAGCTTCAGGGCTTTGCGATGATCAAACTCTTTACCCAAATAGGAGAGCATCACTCGTACGCAAATTGGTTCCCGTGTGTCGGAACCGGATATGTCCAGCATTAGCCCAGAGAGCACCGAAACCTTGTTTTTATAGGTGGGGAAAAGAGTCAAGTGGACCATTTCATTCATCTGCAACTGTTCATAGCCGGACACAAATATCCGACCCCCCAAGCTCAGTACCAATCCTTTGATTTTCCATACAAAACCGCCGTAGGAAGATCCCTCTTTTAAAGACAGTCTTTCTATCCACTTGAAAAAATGTTTGCCATCATCCTCGTAGATTACTCCGTACCCTCTGAGTATCATGTCAGGGAAAGAGCTCGAACGATAGTAGATGAAATATCCACCCTCATATTTGCTCAAATTTTCAGAGGAATGCTGGATCAGCTTGTCCAGGAAGTCGATTTCCGGTCGATGTCCTCTAACCGCAGAATTATCAATTGTAGGTCGCAATTTGATGATCTGCTCAAAATCTTCGTAGGGCATAAAGAGTTCATGCTCTTCGACACCAAAATATTCACAGATTTTCAGCAGGTTGTTGACAGAAGGGGCTGTCTTGGCACTGAGGTATTTGTTGAACTGTTGCCTATTAATCCCAATATCTCGACAGACTTCAGAGATGGATTTTTTGTATTTGCTTAGCAATCTGAGATTGTCGGCGAGGTTTTGTTTATTCATGATTGCAGCGATTTCCTAGAGTACATCAGGATTATGTTTTGTTTTCGGCCTCCTCCGCAGAATCTGTGGGTAGGCAGCAGTAAAAATTAGTGCATTGCTCCTCCCTGTGGGATTAGGATGGATTTGCGAGAATCAATCCCTTTCACAAAAGAGAAGCAATGCTGATTAAGACTTTACTCAACAAAGTCGAACGATTCAAGTCGTTCGTTTACGGCACCGCTTGCGTCACACTCGTTGGCGGTACGGAAGCCCTGGTTATTGACATCGTTCCTCGTCGCAACAGCGGGCCGATTTGTCCTGAGTGCTCTAAACGACGCACCGTTTATGACAGGCCGCCGCAACGACTGTTTGAGTATATTCCGGTCTGGTCATTCAAGACCTATTTCCGCTACGCCCCGCGCCGGGTCAGGTGTCCAGAGCATGGTGTTAAAGTTGAGGCTCTACCCTGGGCCTATGGCAAAGAGCGGATGACTTTTTCTTATCAGATTTATCTGTCTCGCTGGGCGAAGCGACTGTCCTGGAAAGAAACGGCGGATATCTTCGAAACCAGTTGGGACACGGTGTTCCGGGCCGTCAAGTTTGTCGTTGATTACGGCCTTGCCAACAGAAATCTTGATGGTGTGACGGAAATCGGCGTTGATGAATTCTCCGTCTTCAAGGGGCACAAGTACCTGACGCTGGTCTATCAGATCAATGCCGGAGTAAGACGACTTCTGTGGTGCGGCCCTGAGCGGAAAACCAAAACGCTCCTGCGGTTTTTTCATGAATTTGGCAAAGAGCGCAGTGCCCAGCTCCA
>JBDNGT010000145.1:0-14964 GCA_041689145.1 Geopsychrobacter sp.
ACCAACTGCCGCGTTGCTGCAATTTCTTTCGCTGCTTCGACGTAGGTAGATATGCCTCATTGCTCGATAATTGCGCGCCTTGCATTTGACGCTTTTTGCTTAGCCATCTACCTTGATGCTTTTTACGAAAGCATCAACCTTACTCAGAACTTTATTTTTGATAGAGTTAGAATAGGAACTTCAGTTGAATTCTTAGCTCGCTGATTGGAATCCTACTTTTCTGAAAATTATTGAAAGGAGCCGTTACTATGTTAGCACTTCTCATTAAGGATAAAATCCGTTGGCAAGACAAATGGTCGGCGGAATTCGGAAAACGCTTCAGCATCCACGATAGCACTGACAACCTGTTTATTTTCGAAGACGGATGTACCAGAGAAGAGATCATTGCCGTTATTGGTAAGGTTCCTGAGGGCATTTATGAACTCTTCGAGGTAGACGCTGCCTCCCAGGATCAGTGCGACTACTTGGCTGACTCCGGTCGGTGTTTCGACCGAAAAAACCGATAAATTGCCGCGGTACATCGTGCGAAGATTTTGAACCGGAAAGTAGGAACTTAAAATAAGAGAGGTGATCGTCATGTTTGAAAATGTTGATGTCCAGGAAGCGATTAAACGGTCGATTCAAACGGAAAAGTATGCCCGCGATTTTTATCTGCTGGGTGCCAAACACATGAAAAATCAGCAGGCATGCAGAACCTTCGAATTATTGGCTGCAGAAGAAGTCGATCACGCCAAAACCTTTTATGACATCTATCAGGGCGACGATCTCCCCGAATTTGCAGATTACATGAAGGTTGATTCTGCACCGGACAGCGACTGGCTGACCGACCTGGAGAGAGCTCTGATGGAGGGACTCAACGAACGGAAGGCGATGGAACTGGCCATGGACAAGGAACTTAAGTTAGAGCAGGCATTGCGGGCCCTGGCTGAAAAAATTTCCGATGAGACCGTGCGTGAGGTCTTTATCCAAAACGCAGAATCAACTCATCAACATTACACCTTGATTGAGTCAGAGTATGCCCGTTTAATGGGGATGGTGCATGAAACCGACATCGATACCTACGTACGCGAATAAAGCAACTGGATATTCTGTGCAGATCCGACTGAAAAGAGTCTACAATCCGCCGGAAATAACCGACGGATTGCGGATACTGGTTGACCGGCTCTGGCCCCGAGGGATAGGCAAAGAGAACCTTCAGCTTGATGGCTGGGAGAAAACTCTTGCTCCCAGCAGCAATCTGCGTAAGTGGTTCGCCCATGAACCGGACAAATGGGAAGAGTTCAGGCGTTTCTACCTCGAAGAACTGAATGGCCAGGGTGATGAAGCAGCGAAGCTGATCTCTCGGGCAGGGCAATCGGGAGTGACTCTAATTTATGCTGCCAGAGATGCGCGGCACAACCACGCCATCGTGCTTAAGGAATTTCTGGAGAGGATAGATAGGGATTGAAGCCAAGAGAAGAGGGTATTGACCAATTGATGACACTTTAATATGCAGTTTTTTCGCTTCATTTATTCTTTTGAAAATTTTCACCATCAAATCGTTCTTAAAATACAAGCCATCGGACCCGCGCTTAAGTTGAAGTCGTTCTCAGCCGAAAGCATAACAAAAAAACTTGTGACCGGTCTTATACAGACAACAGCGGTTTATCATTTTTCTGATTTGAATTTGCTTGGCCTTCAATACTCCTTACCGCAAATCCAGAAAACCTAGACACCTTCTATGAAACACGTGTTAAGTTTTGGCCAAGGGGCTGGAATGTCTAACAAGTTGTGTTATTAAATTTCGACATTAACAAAAGGGAACCATTTCCGTATCTCTCACAGATCCTGCAAAGCAAGAACGGCCACCCCATTTTTGAGGTGGCCGTATTCATGTCTGACTTATCGAAACCCTTGATACGCCCCTGATTAATCCTGGCGTGCGTCTCATAAGTGATGGCGTCGCAAAAAGTCCGCCCCACGGCGTTACGCTGGTTTTTCAGGACCTCGACCTACCTGATGTAGGCATTCGCCCCTGAAAAACCACCAGGCCTTGTGAGACAAAATTTTTGCTTAGCCATCCAATCCTTTTTTGCGAATGCATCATAAGTTGTCTCAGAAAGGCTTTTTGGCGAATCGCACTTGTCTATAGAATATTGAGATACGACAAACAGCCCCTAACCGACGTGATTGGGGGCTGTTTTTTCAACAGATTAAGTAATAACTGCCATTCATGAATTGAGGGTTTTTGCGTCCAATCCCGGTGTCGATCAGGGGATTAAGATCGTCGAACCGGTCGTCTTGCGCGCTTCGAGATCGCGGTGAGCCTGGGCGGTTTCAGCCAGCGGATACTGCTGGTTGATTTCGATTTTTACCGAACCCGAAGTGACCGCAGCAAACAGATCGGCCGCGCTGGCGAGTAGATCCTCGCGCCTGGCGGTGTAAGTCATCAATGAGGGCCGCGTTAAAAACAGCGAGCCCTTTTTCGCTAGCAGTCCCGGATCAAAAGACGTGACCGGGCCGGAGGACTGGCCGAAAGAGGCGAGCATCCCCATCGGTTGCAGGCAGTCGAGCGATTTCAGAAAGGTCTCCCGGCCGACCGAATCGTAGACAACCGCGACCCCCGCCTCGCCAGTCAACTCTTGTACCCGCTGCACAAAATCCTCTTCACGGTACAGGATCGTGTGATCACAGCCGTGGGCCTGAGCGAGGGCGGCTTTCTTCTTGCTGCCGACGGTGCCGATGACGGTGACACCGAGGGATTTCGCCCATTGGCAGGCGATCAGGCCGACTCCGCCGGCCGCAGCGTGAAACAGGATGCGGTCTCCGGCTTGGACACGATAGGTGCGGCGCAGCAGGTACTGGGCGGTCATCCCTTGCAGCATCATCGCCGCCGCCTGCTGATAGCTGATCTGGGTGGGCAATAGAACCAGGCGGTCGGCGGCAATCAGGCGCTCAGTTGCGTAGGCGCCCAGCACGCCGGCATAGGCGACCCGGTCCCCCGCTTGAATCTCAGTCACCCCCGCGCCAACGGCCAGCACTTCCCCAGCCCCTTCCATGCCGATGACAGCCGGCAGCTCGAGCGGGTAGAGTCCGCTGCGATGGTAGACGTCAATATAATTGAGTCCGATGGCGGCGTGGCGCAGGTGAACTTGGCCGGGTCCAGGAGCTGCGATCTCCACCGGTTCAAAGCGTATGACCTCGGGGCCGCCGGTTGCATGTATTCGAATGGTCTGTGCCATGAGTTGACCTCCTTAAAATGAGTGATATTCACTTTAACACAAAGGCAACCGGAATTCGCTCCAGAGTCTGCCAGAGTCTGCCAGAGTCTGCCAGAGTCTGCCAGAGTCTGACCTGGGCCGAGAACCTTTCTGACTCTTGGAGACTTAAAAATTCTTAGCTGGCAGGAATATCGGAAAATTCAACCCGGAAGGTGCTGCCACCTCCGGGCGTCTCCTCAACCCAGGCGCGGCCATCAAAGAGTCCGGCGATCTTCTGGACGGTCGCCAGGCCGATCCCGGTGCCCGGTTTTCCCCCTGCGGTTGTCCCCCGGGTGAAAACCTTAAAGATGCGCTCACGCTCATCGGCTGGGATCCCCGGGCCGTGATCGCGGACGTAGAGAGTTACGCGCTCGCCGTTGCGGGTAGCGCCGACTTCAATCTCGTCTCCGGGGTTAGATCCGTATTTCAGCGCGTTGAGAATGAGGTTTTCAAAGATCTGAAACAGCAGCGTTTTTGGGATCCGCAGCATCGGCAGTTTGTCAAGCTTGACCGATACTCCGGCGCTGGCGAGCTGCACCCTGAGGCTGCTGATCAGGTTGCCGGCCACCCGTCCGGTGTTCACCGCAACCTTAGGGATCTCGGCCTTCCCAACGACCGCCAGGGCGAGCAAATCTTTAATCATCTGCAGCATCTCTTGCCCCGAGGAGATAATCTCATCCAGGTAGCTCAGCGCCATAGCATCGAGCTGGTCCTGATACTTGCCGCGCAAGAGTTCGGCGTAGCCAATCAGCGGGGTCAGGGGGGTACGTAGATCGTGAGCGACGGTGTGAGCAAAGGCGTCCAGCTCCTCGATCGCTATTTTCAGTGCATCTTCAACCTGTTTGCGTTCAGTAATATTACGCGAGATGCCGACGATGCCTGCGGCTTGGCCATCGGGCCCATAAAAGGGGGCTTTTTTGGTTTCCAGCAGCAGTATTTTTCCATCGGGATCCGGCACCCATTCTTCAGCGCAGTATTCCAGGCCGGAGGTTAAGATTTGTTGATCTGTCGCCTGAATGATCTCCGCCTGCTCCGGGGGAAAAATATCAAAATCGGTCTTTCCAATCTGTTCCCCCTCGCTTAAACCCACAAACCGCTCCGATTCATTGTTGCAGGCCCGATAAACCCCGGCCAGATCTTTGACATAAATGAGATCATCGACCGCATCGACGATGCTGCGTAATAACCCTTTGTCGAGCGGGAGATCTAAATCCGCTTGGGTTTGCTGATCGACCCTGTCAAACAAGGAGATTTGGCGCGGTGAGCACTTTTGATTCTGTTCCCGCGATTCCGCAAGCTGGCGTTGTAGCTCCCGGTTTTGAATGACCAGCTGCTGAAGCTGTTCTTGGGCCTGTTGAAGGGTGAGTGTTTCTGGGGCCGTTACTTTTTTTTGTTTGTGACTGGTATCTGACATCGTATTCAGCCTGAGTTTTCCTTGGGATCAAATCAACGCACAAATCAGCTTTGCGAACAATACGTATTATTAAGTATATCAAAGAAATGAGAAATTAGAGAACAATTATCTCATTTATAATCTTTGCCTTTTTTTAAGCGCCCTGCGTTATTGAGCCACTTTCGCAAAAAGCCATCACTGAGCCTGTTAACCTGGAGCGAAAGCCTATTTTGTGCTGATTTAGTCAACTCCTCACTTGCGGCTAACACGAACCTAACATTGCAGGAGCATCTTGCCGTCATCAACTCACAACAAATCCAAGCCAAGGAGAAACACCGAGATGAAACTGCAAAGAAACTTTAAAAAGATGAGTCTGGCATTGCTGGCGCTGATGCTGTCCGCCACCAGCCTTTTTGCTGCGCCGATTCAGGTCGACGTCAACCTCAGCGATTATGTCAAGGTCCAGGGCGTCGCCGGTAACCTGAACAGCGTCGGGTCCGACACATTGAACAACATGATGACCTACTGGGCCGAGGGCTTCCGCAAGAAATACCCGAACGTCAATATCCAGATCGAAGGTAAGGGCTCAAGTACCGCACCCCCGGCGCTGATCGAAGGGACCAGCCAGGTCGGTCCGATGTCGCGCAAGATGAAGGACAAGGAGACCCAGAAGTTCGAAACCAAGTTCGGTTACAAGCCGACCGCAATCGGCGTGGCGCTCGACTCCCTGGCGGTCTTTATCAACAAGGACAACCCGATCGAAGGACTGTCGCTGCAGCAGGTCGATGCGCTCTTCTCCAAGACCCGCAAGGGCGGGCTTGAAGAAATTATCACCTGGGGTCAGCTTGGCCTTAAAGGTGACTGGGCCAACAAACCGGTCAGCCTCTATGGGCGGAACTCGGCTTCGGGGACCTACGGTTACTTCAAGAAACATGCTCTGTTCAAAGGGGACTACAAGGATACGGTTAAGGAACAGCCCGGCAGCGCTTCGGTGGTGCTCGGTGTGACTGAAGATTTAAGCGGCATCGGCTACTCCGGCATCGGCTACAAGACCTCTGGCGTCAAGGCGATCGCTCTCGGCAAGAAGGATGGCGACAAGCAGTACGAACCGAACTACGAAAATGTTCTTCATGGCAAGTATCCTCTGGGTCGTCTGCTCTACATCTATGTCGGCAAAGAGCCGAACAAGCCGTTACCGACTCTGGTTAAAGAGTTCATGAAGTATTCTTTGTCGAAGGAAGGTCAGGAGATCGTGGTCAAGGACGGCTACCTGCCGCTGACCGCAGAAGTGGCCAAGAAGCAACTGGCCCTGCTTGATTAACCCAAACTAGTTAAAATTGAAAAAAGCGCGAGGCTCTATCCCGATCATCAAAAAGATCGGGGTAGGGCCTGTTCGCGTATTTTGAGAATGTGAATCGAGGGTTTATGAATCCAGCATTTCTGAAAAAAATTAAACGTAATGATCGTCTGGCCCACTGGATCATTACTTGCGGTGGCATGGCGATCATTTCGACCGTGATCTTGATCCTGGTGCTGATTGTCAAAGTCTCGTTGCCGCTCTTCTTCGCGGCGGATGCCAAGCTCTACTCCCGGGTCGACTTGACCCAGCCTGAGAAGATACTGGCGCTCGGGATGGACGAGTATCTCGAGACCGGCTACAGGCTGGACGATCAGGGGACATTGATTTTTTTCGGGATCAAAGGTGGTCAGGAACTCGACCGGGTTCAGTTGCACGCCGAAGATTCGGCTTCACGGCTTGTTTCGGTGGAAAATTTTGGTCACTTGAATCACGCTTTACTCTGGGATGATGGTTCGTTGACCATTGAACAGATCCAATTTAAACCCTTCTTTGATGAGGCAAATGGCAATCAGCGCAGCATCGTCCATCAGGTCGAGCAGCGCGCTCTATTCGCGGCCAACCCGGAGCGACTGTTAAAGACGCAGGCGCGCATCAATAGTGATGGGCGCCGCACGCGGGTCGATCTGTTTGCCGATGGTCGTCTGCATCTGCTGCAACAGTCGATTACCGAAAATTTCCTCGGTGAAGAGGAGAGCAGCGAAAACAGTCACGATTTGTCACTGAATGTTACTGGTTTGGTCAGTACTCTGACCTTGAGTCGTGACGGACTTCAGCTTTACGCCGGGACTGACCATGGTGAACTGCTGCGCTGGGATCTGACCGACAGCGAAGAACCGCTACTGGTCGATCAGCTGCAGGCATTTAGTGATCAGCGCGCGATTTCCGCTCTGACCCTGGTATTCGGCGATGTCTCGCTGGCGGTGGGGGATGCCGAGGGCCAGGTCAGCACCTGGTTCCCGGTGCGCAACGACAGTGGCGGCAAGAGACTGACCCGGATCCATCAGCTGTCCCCGCACCTGGGCGCGGTACAGGCCCTGGCACCCTCCACGCGCGACAAGACGGTCTTCAGTCTGGCGACCGATGGCCTGCACCTCGACCACATGACCAGCGAGCGTTTCCTGCTCGCGCTCTCCCCGGCAGAAAAACTGACCAGCTTCGCCCTGACGACCCGCGGCGATGCCCTGATTGCCTTGACCCAAAGCGGCAGTCTGCTTAGCTGGAAATTCGATATTCCGCATCCGGAAGTGAGCCTCGGCACCCTGTTCGGCAAGGTCTGGTACGAAGGGTACGACGCCCCGGTCTACGCCTGGCAGTCCTCCGCTTCGAGCGATGACTATGAGCCCAAGCTGAGCCTGATGCCGCTGATCTTCGGGACTTTGAAAGGGACTTTCTACGCCATGCTGTTCGCCGTGCCGTTGGCGATCTTCGGCGCGATTTACACCAGTCAGTTCGCTCGCCCGAAACTGCGCGAGTTCATCAAACCGGCGGTCGAGGTCATGGCGGCGGTGCCGACGGTGATCATCGGATTTCTGGCCGCACTCTGGCTGGCACCCTTGATCGAACGCTCTTTGGGTTCGCTGTTTCTGAGTCTGATCCTGGTCCCGCTGTCGTTGATGGTCAGTATTCTGATTTGGCAGGCCGCGCGTCGATTTGAGTCACTCAAACGGGTTGAGCGCGGATTTGAATTTCTAGCCGTGGCACCGATCGTGATCATGGCGGTCGCCATTGCGGTGTACCTCGGTCCGGGTCTGGAAAACTGGCTGTTCGCCGGGGATCTCAAACAGTGGCTGTTTACCGAGATGGATACCCGCTACGACCCGCGTAACTGCATCATCATCGCCTTCGCCATGGGCTTCGCGGTCATCCCGATCGTCTTTACCATCGCCGAGGATTCGCTCTCCAATGTGCCGGCCAGCCTTAGGGCCGCCTCGCTGGCACTGGGGGCCAGCCGTTGGCAGACCGTGTGGCGGGTGATTCTGCCTTCGGCCTCGCCGGGGATCTTCGCCGGGACGATGATCGGGTTCGGGCGCGCGGTCGGCGAGACGATGATCGTACTGATGGCGACCGGCAACACGGCGATCATGGACTTGAGTATCTTCAACGGTATGCGCCCCTTGTCGGCCAATATCGCGGTTGAGATCCCCGAGGCGCCGGTCGACAGTTCGCTCTACCGCACCCTGTTCCTGTCGGCGGTCATTCTGTTCGTGATGACCTTTATTGTGAATACCGTCGCTGAAATTGTTCGTCAGCGGTTGCGCGCCAAGTATG
Source organism: Geopsychrobacter sp. (assembly GCA_041689145.1). GTDB lineage: Bacteria > Desulfobacterota > Desulfuromonadia > Desulfuromonadales > Geopsychrobacteraceae > Geopsychrobacter. Next base: position 8,261 of record JBDNGT010000145.1, read on the forward strand.
GCCGCTTTTAAGGGATTGATCTTATGACTAAGCCGAAAAAAATAAATAATCACTGGCGCGTCGGTGAGCCGATGGTCTGGCTCTCCGCGGCGGCCCTGACCCTGACCCTGCTCAGCGCGGTGGTTCTGTTGATCGTCATCATGGTCAATGGGCTCGGGGTCTTCTGGCCCTCGCCGCTGCATAAGCTGGTACTCAACGACGGCAGCCTGGTTTACGGTCAGAAGATAAAAATCGAAGAGACAGCCGACAAGTCTGCGTTGCGCCGCCAGTATAAGATCGCCAACCGCGATCTTTACGGCCTCGATTTTCACTGGATCGACGAAGCGCAGATCGAGAGCGAATCGACCCCAGGGGATCTGCTGGTACTGGAAAGGGTCGAGCATGGCGATTTTTACGGGACATTGGAAGGGTTCGAGACCGGCAGTAGTGCGGGGTCAGCGACTCTCGGCAGTTTGAGGCAGCAGTTGCAGATTGTGAGCAATGATCTGGCCGAGTTGTCCGAGCTTGAAGGCAAACTGAATTCCGCCAGCTACCGGATGGAGCAGCTGCGCCTCGAACTTCTGAAATACGACTACCGCAAGGTCCCCGCCGAAGACCCGGGCCGCAAGCGGTTGGTGGCAGATAGGGCTCGGCTGGGGGAGGAGTTCGCCGGGCTGGTCGGACTGCAGACCAAACGACTTTCCGTCGCGCGCCAGGCCAAGGCAATCTTTGCCGATGCCGCCGGGCAGGAGAAGGCGATCGTCCTGGCCGACATTATTCAGGTCTATGCCCCGAACCGGATGAAAACCGCGGACAAGCTCATCTTCTACGCGTATAAATTGAAGGAGCTGCTGCTTGGCGAACCGCGCGAATCGAACACCGAAGGGGGGCTCTTCCCGGCGATCTTCGGCACCGTGATGCTGATCTTCGTCATGAGTCTCTTCTCCTTCCCGCTGGGGGTGATCGCGGCGGTTTACCTGCGCGAGTACGCCAAGGAGGGGCTGGTGGTCAGGATCGTACGAATTGCGGTCAATAATCTGGCCGGGATCCCCTCGATCGTTTACGGCATCTTCGGCCTCGGTTTCTTCATCTACGGCATCGGCCACGGCATCGACAGCCTGTTTTTCCCCGAGCGTTTGCCGACCCCGACCTTTGGTACCGGCGGTCTGCTCTGGGCCAGCCTGACCCTGGCGCTGTTGACCGTGCCGGTGGTGATCGTCTCGACCGAAGAGGCGCTGGGGGCCATTCCGCGCGAGATGCGCGAAGGGTCCTATGCCTTGGGTGCGACCAAGTTTCAGACCCTCTACCGGATTCTGCTGCCGATGGCCTCGCCCGGCATTATGACCGGCCTGATTCTGGCGATGGCGCGAGCCGCCGGTGAGGTTGCGCCCCTGATGATCACCGGCGTGGTCAAACTGGCCCCAAGCCTGCCGATCGACGGCAATTTCCCCTTCATGCACCTGGATCGCAAGTTCATGCATCTGGGATTTCATATCTACGACATCGGCTTTCAGTCGCCGAATGTCGAAGCGGCCAAACCGATGGTCTTTGTCACCACTCTGCTGCTGGTGCTGATTGTGCTCTTGATGAGCAGCGTCGCCATCCACCTGCGGAATAAGATGAAAAAACGCTATACTTTCGGCACGTTCTAGCAGCCTGATAGTCTGCTGAGGAGTACAGATTAAATTATGAAGAAGATGAACATAAATAATCCGATTATCGAAGTCGAAAATCTCCAGTTTTTCTATGGGGAATCCCGCGCGATTCACGGTGTGGATATTAAATTTCCGGAAAAGCAGGTCACCGCGCTGATCGGCCCGTCCGGTTGCGGCAAGAGCACCCTGCTGCGCTGTTTCAACCGGATGAACGATCTGATCGACATCAGTCGGGTTGAAGGGAAGGTGCTGCTCAGCGGTCAGGATATCTACGACCGCAGCACCGATGTCATCGAGCTGCGGCGTCAGGTCGGGATGGTGTTTCAGAAACCGAACCCCTTCCCCAAGTCGATCTATGAGAACGTCATCTATGGCCTGAGGATCGCCGGTGAGAAGGACAAAAATCTGCTCGACGAGCGGGTCGAAACCTGCCTGAAGGGAGCTGCGCTCTGGGATGAGGTCAAGGATCGCCTGCAGGACAGCGCCCTCGGCCTGTCGGGCGGCCAGATGCAGCGGCTTTGCATCGCCCGCGCAATCGCAGTCAATCCCAAGGTCATCCTGATGGACGAACCCTGCAGCGCCCTCGATCCAAAATCGACAGCACGGGTCGAAGAGTTGATCGGCGAACTGCGCAAGGATTTCACCATCATCATCGTCACCCACAACATGCAGCAGGCCGCACGGGTCTCCGATCTGACTGCCTTCCTGTTTGAAGGCAATCTGATCGAGTACGGCCTCACCGATCAGCTGTTCGTCAAGCCGAGCAACAAGCAAACTGAAGACTATATTACCGGCCGTTTTGGTTGAATTTTTTTGAAAGGATAGATAAATGGCAGTTTTAATGCAGCAGGAACTGGATTCCCTGAAAAAAACCGTCCTTGAGCTGAGTGCCGAGGTTGAAGGGTGCGTGAAGCGGGCGGTTCAGTCGCTCTTGAGCGGTGATATTGAATTGGCGCAGAAGGTGAGGACCGGCGATTCGGTGGTCGACAACATGGAGATCGAACTTGAGGAGGAATGTCTCAAGATTCTGGCCCTGCATCAGCCGGTGGCCACCGATTTGCGTTTCATCGTTTCGGTCTTGAAGATCAACAATGACCTCGAACGGGTGGCCGACCTGGCGGTCAATATTGCTGATCGCACGATCGATTTGAAGGGCGTTCCCCGGCTGGCCTGTCCCTACGATGTCGCGACCATGGCCGAGCTGACTGAGAAAATGCTGAAGATGGCCCTCGATGCACTCGTCGAAAGTGATGCGGCGCTGGCGCGCCAGACGATCAAGCTTGACGATGACGTCGATAACATGCACAAGGCGAATTTCAGCTGTATCAAAGAAGCGATCCGGCAGGATCTGTCCAATCTGGACGGCTTGGTGCTCTATCTATCTATCTCGCGCTATCTGGAGCGCATGGCGGATCTGGCGACCAATATCGCGGAGGATGTCGTTTATCAGGTCGACGGCGAAATTATTCGGCATGGCGGGATTCAGGATTGTCAGTAAGGCAGGCGAGCATCGCCGGCTCACTGGTACAACTCGTGCGTAGCGGCACCATCCTGACCGGGACAGGGCTGCAGCCTGACGAGATGAAGACCCTGATCTTCGTCACCGTCGAAGCGCGGCGCATCGCTCTGCTGCGTGATATCATCCGCCAGACTGATCCAGATGCTTTCATGGTGGTAATGGACGCCGCCGAGATGCTGGGTCGTGGCCACGGGGTTTAGTTCTGGCGGGATGCTTCAGTCGAGGGGTTTGTACTCGACCTTCATGACCTCAAGTTCGCTCTGGCCACCGGGGGTCTTGAAGCTCACGACATCCCCCTCCTTGGTTCCGAGCAGCGCCCGCCCGATCGGTGAGGTCCAGCTGACGTAGCCGCGCGAGGCATCAAATTCATCCGCCCCGATGATGCAGAAAGGCTTCTCTTTTCCCTCTTCATTCTCAACCGTGACCGTGCAGCCGAACAACACCCGACCGTTGGCGATGGCCTGTTGTTCGACCGGGTCGACAATCGATGCAGCTTCCAGGCGCTGACTCAGAAAACGGATGCGCCCATCAAACCAGCGCAGTTTTTTCTTGGCATAGTGGTAATCTGCGTTCTCCGAGCGATCGCCGTTACTCGCCGCCCAGGTTGCGGTTTTAACCATTTCGGGTCTGAGTTTATAGAGGATCTCTTGCAGTTCGGCCCGCAAACGCTGAGCACAGGCGGGGGTCATGTAGATCTGGGTGGGCTGTGCGTTTTGCGTCGCCATTAGTAATTGAAGGTTTCCAGGCGCACCTTGGGTAAGAGGCTCGGAGTGCCGGTCAGGTACTCATCGACGCAGCGCGCGACCTCGCGCCCCTCGCTGATCGCCCAGACCACCAGGCTTTGGCCTCTGCGGCAGTCGCCGGCGGCAAACACGCCATCGACGGTGCTCATGCGGGTCTTGGGGTCGGTCTGAATGTTGGAGCGTTGATCTGCTGCGCAATCGCACTGTTCGAGCAGCTGCGAGCGCGGGCCGAGAAAGCCCATGGCCAGCAGCACGAGATCGCATCTCCAGACATGCTCACTTCCGGCCACCTTCTCCGGGCGACCGCTCGCCCAGTCGACCTTGACCGTCTCCAGGCCGGTGACCGTCTTGCCTCTGCCGATGAATCTGGTGGTCATGAGTTCATAGTGGACATCACCACCTAAGACCTGCATCTCTTCCACCGAGGAACTGACGCGCATGATGCGCGACCACTGTGGCCAGGGGTTGTTGGCGGCACGCTCTGCCGGGGGCTGGCCGAGGAGCTCGAAGTTGACCACGCTGGTCGCACCCTGCCGCATCGAGGTGCCGATGCAGTCGGAGCCGGTATCCCCGCCGCCGATGACGATAACCTTCTTCCCCTTAGCGCTGATCGCCTGCTTTTTGGAGTGCAGGGCGGCGACATTGGCGTCTCCCCAGTTGGCGCGATTCTGCTGGGGTAGAAAATCCATCGCAAAGTGGATGCCGTCCAGATCACGCCCCTCGACCGGGAGATCGCGCGGTTCTTCGGCACCGGTCGCAATAACGACCGCATCAAAGTAGAACTTGATCTCGGCAAAGGGCGTATCCTTGCCGACCTCACAGGAATAGTGGAATTTAATCCCCTCTTCCTCAAGCAGATCGATGCGCCGCTGGACCTTCTCCTTGCGCAATTTGTAGTGCGGAATGCCGTACATCAAGAGGCCGCCGGCGCGGTCGGCCTTTTCAAAGACAGTCACCCGGTGGCCGGCTCGATTCAGCTGCTGGGCGCAGGCCAGACCGGCGGGTCCGCCGCCGATGATGGCGACGGTCTTGTCGCTGCGGGTGGGCGGATGCTGAGGAGAAATCCAGCCTTCATCGAAGCCCTTGTCGATGATGGAGACTTCGTGCAGCTTGATCGTCACCGCCGGTTCGTTGATGCCGAGGACGCAGGAGGTCTCGCAGGGCGCCGGGCAGACGCGGCCTGTGAACTCAGGGAAGTTGTTAGTGGCGTGTAACGCCTGCAGCGCCTGCTGCCATTGGCCGCGATAGACCAGGTCGTTCCATTCCGGGATCAGGTTGCCGAGCGGGCAGCCGGTCATGCAGAAAGGGACACCGCAATCCATGCAGCGTGCGGCCTGGGTCTTGACCCTCTCATCGCTGGGGTAATCATAATGCTCGTCGTAATGCTGCAGACGCTCATTGACGGGGCGAATGGTCTTGTCGCGGCGACCATGTTTAATAAATCCGCGTGGATCACCCATGAATAAGCTCCTTCTCTTTTTCTGCCTTGGCTGCCCGTTCATTCAGCACCCGGCGGTATTCTCGAGGGAAGACACGGACGAAACGCGACAGTTGGGTGTCCCATTCCGCAAGGATTTCGGCCGCACGATGCGAGTCGGTCTGCTCAAAGTGCGTGGTGATGATCTGTTTGAGCCAGCTAGCGTCATCATCTTCGGCGGCCATCTGCTCGAGATCGATCATTGCCGGGTTGCAGCGGCGCCGGAAGCGGTTATCGTCGTCCAGCACATAGGCGAAGCCCCCCGACATACCGGCGGCGAAATTACGTCCGGTCCGTCCCAGACAGACCATGCGTCCACCGGTCATATATTCGCAGCCATGGTCACCCGTGCCCTCAACGACCGCCGTGACCCCGGAGTTGCGCACACAGAAGCGTTCCCCGGCTTTACCGGCGAAGAAGGCCTCGCCGCCGGTCGCACCATAGAGCACGGTGTTACCGACGATCGAGTTCTCATGCCAGACGAAGGTCGCCTTGGGATCGGGGTGGATACTGATCCGCCCTCCGGCCATCCCCTTACCGACATAGTCGTTGGCCTCGCCGCTCAGACGCAGGTCGATGCCGGGTGCCAGAAAGGCGCCGAAGCTCTGGCCGGCGATGCCGGTCAGACTGATATTAATGGTCTCCTCAGGCAGGCCTTCGCGACCGTGGAGCATCGCGATTTGACCCGAGAGCATGGTGCCGAAGGTTCGGTTGGAGTTGCGGATCGGCATCTCGATCTGAACAACTTCCCTACGTTCCAGCGCCGGCGCGGCGAGCGTAAGGAGCTGATTATCCAGCTGCTTCTCTAGACCGTGGTCCTGGCCACGGATGCGACGTGTGGCGATCTCGGGGCCAACCTTTGGTTTGAGCAGAATGCGCGAAAAGTCGAGGCCCTGATTTTTCCAGTGCTTGATCGCATCATCCATCTCCAGGTACTGGGTCTGGCCGATCAGGTCGTCCAGGCGGCGCACGCCCAGCTCGGCCATCAGCTCACGCACCTCTTCGGCGAGGAAGGTGAAGTAGTTGACCACGTCTTCGGGCCTGCCGGTGAATTTGGCCCGCAGCCCTTCGTCCTGGGTCGCGACCCCGACCGGGCAGGTGTTGAGATGGCATTTACGCATCATGATGCAACCGACTGTCACCAGTGCCACGGTAGCAAAGGCGTATTCCTCGGCACCCAAGAGAGCGGCGATGATGACATCGCGACCGGTGCGCAGTTGGCCATCGGTCTGCACGATGATGCGGCCACGCAGATCGTTGAGCACCAAGGTCTGCTGGGTCTCCGCCAGGCCGATCTCCCAGGGGATACCGGCATGCTTGATCGAAGAGGC
>JBDNGT010000146.1:0-3766 GCA_041689145.1 Geopsychrobacter sp.
TCGCACAGTCCCTAATTTTACTAATTAATCCGAGCAGATTTCCTTCTTTTCGAAGTCAATTTCGACGCAACCTAACAGGGCGAACCAACCCAAGACCTTCAATTAGAAAGTCGATGTCTATTCGTGTTGATTTCGCCAAAAAAATAAGGTTTATGCTAATTTGGAAATTTTATGCTGAGTAAATATTCCTTGACAATGAACGTCATTATTTGGTTGTTTACAGGGATAAAAAAACGCCGTTTTACGCGTCACGGAGGTGACTTACAGTATTTTCAACCACTTATGGCAGGGAAGATTCGACCCTTCATCACAGTTGACTCGACTTCTAAACGCTAATTCCAATGCAGAGGGATGACCGAAATGTCAAAAACCGCGATCAAACCATCTTTAATAAATCCGTTCGCTCTGGACGAAAAGATTGAATTCACCATCCCCGGTGAAATTGCCACCAAGGCCGGCGCCTACGAAAAGGTCATGCAAGAAGGTCACGACCTGATTCAGCGACCGATCAAGTCGGTTGCTGTCGGCCAGATTGAAAAACAACACTTCAAAAAACGGATGACCGTCTGGGAGCGGATCAAGGTTCTGACCGCAGACGAGCCGAACATCCTGTTCCAGAACTGGGGTAAAAATCTTGACGGTGCTTCGCTTATGACCGGCATTATCAACATCGGTGGCCGCGATGTAGCGCTCTATGGCCATGACTTCACCGTCCGCGCCGGCTCGATCGACGCGACCAACGGCAGTAAACTGGCCAAGCTTTTCACCATGGCGGGCGAAAAAGGGATTCCGGTTATCGGCATGAACGATTCGGCCGGCGCCTTTGTCCCAGCAGGAGTTGGTGGTCTCGACGGTTACGCCGAGGCCTTCACTGCTTTGCGCAAGATCAGTGGCGTCGTCCCTTCGATCATGTGCATGTTCGGCTTTAATGCCGGCGGTGGCTCTTATCTACCCCGCCAGGGCAGCTTCGTTATCCAACCCGAAGACACCTTCTTCGGCCTGACCGGCCCCGGCGTCGTCAAGTCGGTCCTGGGTGAGGATGTCACCCCTGAAGAGTTGGGTGGCCCCAGAGTCCACGGCGCAACCGGTGTGGCGGATTTAACGGTTGCCGATGAGACCGCAGCCCTGCGCACCGCGATCCGCCTGCTCAGTTATATTCCCGACAACAACAGTGTAATGTCGCCCTATCAGTCAACCAGCGATCCGCTGGACCGCAAGACCTGGGAAATCAACACCCTGTTCAAGAAAGCCTTTAACTCTCCCACCGGTTTCAACACCCCGGTCGATGTTTCAATTGTCATTCAGCAGATCTGTGACCACGGCGATTACTTCGAGCTGCAACCGACCCGCGCTCGCGAAGTCGTGACTGCTTTCGGGCGTCTTGACGGCAGCGTTGTCGGCTTCTGCGCCAACAATTCATCGGTTTCATCCGGTCAGATCGACTGTGACTCCGCCAACAAAATCGCGCGCTTCGTGCGCTTCTGCAACCTCTACAATATTCCAATCATCTTCATCGAAGATACCACCGGTTTTCTCCCTGGGCGTGAGCAGGAAGCCCGCGGGATCGTGCAAGCCGGTCGTTCGATGCTCGACTCGATCGTCGATGTTCGCACACCACGGATACTCTTGATCCTGCGCAACGCCTACGGCGGAGCCTATGCATCATACAACAACTACCCGACCGGAGCCGATCTGGTGCTGGCTCTCCCCACCACGCGCCTGGCGGTTATGGGTCCTGCAGGCAAGGAGTTTGTTTACAAAAACGAGTTACGCAAGCTGCGGGCTAACATTCCCGGCATGATTAAAAAGTTCACCGCTGACCGAGTAGCCGCGGGGATGGACGGCAAAGAAGCTCAAAAGGACGCAGAAAAAGAAGCGTCGGAATTCCTCAAGACTGAAGAGACTGTGCTGAATACCCGCTACGAAAAAGAGTTGATGAATCCGAAAGAAGGTCTGGCGCTGGGTTCAATTTCATCCATCGTCATGCCGACCGACCTGCGCAAGGTTCTCGGCGAGAACATGAACTTCTTCCTCCGTCACTACAAAGCTGGACCGATGCAAGACGTTCAGCGCGAATTTCACTAAGCGCCGAGAGTTTTTGAGTTATGAACAATCGTGATATGTCAATAAACCCCATGGAATTGGAGATTCAAACCATGGCACAGAATGATAACTATACAAACAACCCGTTGATCCACAGTGATCGTCGTCTTGGCCAATCAACTTCCGAGTGGGTCCGTTCCTTCTCCAGCGAAGCTCTCAAACCGTTGATCGTCTGTCGTGGACCGATCCGGATGGAGGCGATGACCGTCTACAATGAGATGGGAATCAGCCATTACGGCATCCTGCTCTCAGAAAAAGACTCAATCGTCTATCCGAATGCGCTCTCGCCTGAATTGCGCCAACTGACTGACACCAGCCGGGTTCACCGGGTACCCGATTACAGTGGGGCTACCAAGGAAGAGCGAATTGAACGGATCGGCCAGATCATTCAGATTGCCAAAGACAACGATTACGATGCGGTCTTCGCCGGTTACGGCTTCATGGCGGAGGATGACGAGTTCGTCACCGCCCTTGAAGATGCCGGGCTTAAATTTATCGGTCCCTGTTCAGGCACTCAGCGTGCTGCGGGCAAGAAAGACGAAGCCAAGCGCACTGCGCTCTCCGTCAACGTGTCAGTCACTCCCGGCATCGACAATGTGACCGCCCGCACCCTGGTCAAGAAGCATCCCAGCCGCGAAGCCCTGATGGCAGTAGTCAAAGCCGAAGGACTGACGGTTGACAAGAAGGTGCTTGCCAACAAGACCCTGACCCTTGAGCAGCTGTCCGATCAGATTCTGGCTGCATCCTACGACAAAGGGATCGACCTGTTCTCGATTGAAGAACTCTGTGCCCAGGTTGAGATCGAGTGCGTCGCAATGTTCAAGAGCTACCCCGGTGCGCGGATCCGGCTCAAAGTCATCGGCGGCGGCGGCGGCAAGGGGCAGAGGATTCTTGGCGCCTCATTGCTGATGAAGAAGACCCCCAGCGATCAGGAGATCGCCAGAGCGGCTTCCGACGCTCCGGCCCTGACCCGTGAAGTTTTGGCCGAGGTCAAGGCCAATGGTGTCGGCGAGAACAAGAACGTGCTGGTCGAGCTCAATATCGAGCAGACAAGGCACAACGAAATCCAGTTACTCGGCAACGGCAAATGGACCATCGCCCTTGGCGGTCGTGACTGCTCGCTGCAGATGCATGAGCAAAAACTGCTCGAGATTTCTGTCACTCAAGAATCATTGGCTCTTGAAATAGACAAGGCCAAAAAGGCTAAAAACAATCCTCAAACCACTGCCCTCGAATCTGACCTGAAAGTCCTTAAACGGATGGAGGAAGAATCAGAGCGTTTCGGCGTTGCAGTTGGCCTCGATTCTGCTTCGACCTTTGAGTGTATTGTCGATGGTGAGCGTCATTATTTCATGGAGGTCAACACCCGCATCCAGGTCGAGCACCGGGTTACTGAACTGGTCTATAACCTCAAGTTCGTCAATCCTAAAGACAAGAACGACTTCTTCATCGTCGAGTCGCTGGTTGAAGCGATGGCTCTACTCGCTTTACATAAAGAGCGGCTACCTCGACCGGAGAGAATCCCACGTTTTGGTGCCGCCGCAGAAGCGCGTCTCAATGCCACCGACTGCTCCCTGTCGCCAAGTGCCGGCGGCATAATACGGTACTGGTCTAAGCCGATCGACGGCGAGATCCGCGATGACCAAGGGATCTGCACCCCCAA
>JBDNGT010000147.1:0-9038 GCA_041689145.1 Geopsychrobacter sp.
GTTGGGGGAGGGTGTAAAGCGCAGGTTTTATGCCTTATCCAGATACTGCAATTTTCTAACCGGACACTGCTGAAATCCACTACACTTTGATCTATCCTCTTTATCCCTTGTATCCCTGAAAATAGCTTTTGACCTGGAAACTTTTTTTTTTGGTTTTGACCGACAGACCGTGACAGATTTTCACCGCGGCTGAGAAGGATTTTGACCTTGGCAAGGGTTGTAGTCACTAAGGAGTCAGCCCTTTAAAAGGGAAAGGAGTCTAAATATAGGTAGTGTTGACGAGAAGATCCGAAGAGGAGGCATGACCCCGATGCGGTATCGAGTGGCGGCACCGACGCTATGCTCAGCACATCCACATACATTTAAAGCATAACCGCTAAGCTTAGCGTCCCCATCCATCAGAATTTCCAACGTCTGCCCAATAAAAAGTTGGGGGAGAAGAACATCCTCCCCCAACCAGTGCGATAATCGGTTTTACGCTGTTTTCGTTATTTACGGTCGAGATTATTCGTCGGTAACGGTAATCTGATCAGCGAACTTAGCGAAGGTCTTATCGCCAATACCCTTAACGTTTATAATTCCATCTATTGCCTTGAAATCACCGTGAATCTTGCGGTATTCAACGATACTGGCTGCGGTCTTCTCCCCGACTCCTTTCAGGGCAACAAGTTCGACCTCGGTGGCTTTATTGATATTGATCTTTTGTGATGCAACAGCGACCGTCGCCGACACGCAAAGCAACAATAACAAACAAACCCAAAACGACCTCAATCCGGAAACTTTCATGAATCCCTCCTCCTGGTTATGGCCCCTCGCAGGGCATTAACGGTTTATGAAAACCGCTATCGCCTTCCCCCTCCCCCATAAATTCGCTGGAGAGCTGAGAAAACTTAACATAAACTGCCGTACTCAAAAAGAAAAAAATTAAGCCGAGATATTTTGACCACGTAAAATCATCTCGGCAACAGACCCCAGATCGACAAAGACCTGCACGGATCCCTGAGCCGCCAGGCTGTGCCCGGAAGCCACCAGATAGGCTACACAGCCCGCGTTTTGCCCGGCGTCAGCATCGGACAGCTTGTCACCGACCATGAAAGAGCCGGCCAGATCGATGTGCAAATCCTCAGCTGCCCGCAGCAGCAACCCCGGTTTCCCCTTACGACAGGCACAACTTTGCCGGTCGGGAGCAATCCCTTCGGTCGGGTGGTGCGGACAAATATAGATCCCGGCGAGGGTCACACCATAATGCTGCAGTTCAGCGCACATATGACGATGCAGGATATCAACATCATCCAGGGTGTAATAACCGCGCGCCACCCCCGACTGATTGGTGACCACCACCAGCAGAAAACCGGTATCCTGCAGTTTTTTCAGCGCTTGCGGTACGCCGGGGATGAATTCGAAATCCTCGATCCGATAGAGGTAATCCTTCTCGACGTTGATGGTGCCGTCGCGATCGAGGAAAACCGCCCTGCGGGCGGGTTTTCCGTGAGGAGTGAGGGGTGAGGGGTGAGGGGTGTTACTCATCACGATACTGCTCAAGAATTTTCTCGATGATATTGGTCGTCGATTTGCCATCGACGAAGCTGATCAGTTCGACCCGCCCGCCGTAGCTTTCGACGATCTCCTTGCCGACCACCTCATCGGCTTGATAGTCTCCGCCCTTGACCAGGATATCGGGGTGCAGCTGTTCGATCAGTGCATAGGGGGTATCCTCGTCAAAGACGACGAGATAGTCGATGCAGTCAAGAGCGGCGAGAATATGCGCCCGCTCTTCCTGGTCGATCAGCGGCCGTTTTTCCCCCTTGAGACGCTGGATCGAAGCATCGGAGTTAAGCCCAAGCACCAGAAGATCGCCCAAGGCTCGGGCTTTTTGCAGATATTTGACATGGCCGACATGCAGCAGGTCAAAGCAGCCGTTGGTAAAAACCACCTTGCGCCCCCGCCCCTTTTCAAGAGCCAACTCCTGAGCGAGCAGCTCAGCGTTAACGATCTTGCCCCCATCGCGCATTGCCCGACGGCGCAGATCAAGTAACAGCTCATCAAAACTGACCGTTGAAGTGCCGACCTTGGCAACGACAATTCCGGCACCGACATTCGCCAGGCAGGCGGCGTCCTCCACATCCATCCCGGCGGCAATCGCATAACCGAGCAGAGCCAGAACGGTATCTCCAGCTCCGGTTACATCAAAGACTTCACGCGCATCGGTCGCCAGGTGGGTTTCGCCGGCGGCGCTGAATATTGTCATTCCCGCTTCACTGCGGGTCAGGACTAAACTCTCCAGGCGACAGGATGTCAAAAGCGAACGCCCGGCCTGCTGCAAAGATTGCGCGTCGACGATCGCTACGCCGGTCGCCAGTTCAACTTCTTTACGATTGGGGGTCAACAGGGTTGCTCTAGAGTACTTGGTATAATCACGCCCCTTGGGATCGATAACCACCGGAATACCACAGCGACGCCCCAGATCGATCAGGCCCTGCACAACCTCGGGCGTCAGAATCCCTTTCAGGTAGTCGGAGAGCAGAATGGCCTGACAGCCAACCACATTTCCCTCAGCCTGCTCAAGTAGAGCAAGGCCCTCGCTGGAGGTGAGTTCCTTGTTCTGCTCCCGGTCGATGCGTAACATCTGTTGATGATTCGAGAGGATCCGGGTTTTGCGCGTGGTTTGACGTGAAGCCAGCGGGAGGAGTCCGGCGGTCTCAACCCCGATCTGCTTCAGCATCTGGCGCAATTCATCACCATCTTCATCCTGGCCGACAAAACCGACACTCACGACCTCACAACCGAGAGCGCGCAGGTTATGCATCACATTGCCGGCACCACCGAGGCGCAACTCCTGCCGACTGATCTCGACGACCGGCACCGGCGCTTCCGGCGAAATCCGCTCTGAGCGGCCGGACAGGTATTCGTCAAGCATAAGATCGCCGACCACCAGTAATTTCGGGGACTTCAGTTGCTGAAGTTTCTTTTCTAGCTGCTGGGGGAGCATCATGACTCCTGCACAAAAAGCTGCTGTTCGACCAGATCGCAGAGCAGATGGATCAAAAGAAGATGCCCTTCCTGGATATAGGGGGTATGGCTTGCGGGGACCCGAAGCGTCAAATCGCACTGGCCGGCCAGACGTCCCCCTTGCCCGCCCACCAGGGCCAGGGTCTGACAACCGCAGGCGTGCGCGGCTGCGACCGCCCGGCAAACATTCTCCGAATTGCCGCTGGTTGAAATACCGACAAACAGATCCCCCTGCTGCGCCAAAGCTTCGACCTGGCGCGAAAAGATCTGTTCAAACCCGTAATCGTTACCGACCGCAGTCAGAATCGAGCTGTCGGTGGTCAAAGCCATGGCGGGCAAGGCACGACGCTCCAACAGGAACCGGCCGACCAGTTCCGCGGCAAAATGCTGGGCGTCGGCTGCTGAACCGCCATTACCGGCAATCAGGATCTTACCGCCACCCTGGAGGGTTTCGACCAGAAGGCGTGCCGCGTCCTCGATCGATTTTGAGAGTTGTTCAGACATTGCGGTGATTGTCTCAAGATGGCCCCTGAAATGCGTCAGTATTTTCTGCTGCATCTATTCATGCTCCATTACAAAATGCGTGGCTTGACAAGGCTTTTACTGCAAAGCTACAGTGCCCTGCGGTTTTCAGGCAACAGCCTAATAGAATCGTCGGTTAAATGGAAGCCCTCAACGCCCTTAGCCTCTAACTCTGGCATTTGAATGGCCCTCAAACTTCTGTGTATTACCGATTGCTGCGACCGACCCGAATCTGAACTCTTTATCGGGCTGCATAAGCAAGGGATCAAAATCGATGTCATGTGCAACCCCGCCGGGCGAAATTTTGCCCGCCTGCAGCAGGCCGGGGTTCCGTTGATCGAGTCTTGCTTTAAGGGACGCTTCGACCTGTCCGGTATGCGCCGCATCCGCCATCAACTGCGCTGCAAAAACTATGATCTGATCCATACCTTCGACAACCGCGCCCTGCAGAACGCCCTGTTGGCCAGTTTCGGCATCAGAATTCCGCTGGTGGCCTATCGCGGCATCGTGGCCAATGTCAGCGTGTTCGACCCGGCCTCTTGGCTGACCTACCTGAACCCCAAGGTCAAAAAAATCACCTGTGTCGCCAACGCGATTCGCGATTATTTCCTGCAGATGCCGTTCGGTCGACTGATATTGCCGGCCGACAAGCCGCTGACGATATACAAGGGGCATAGTTTAAGCTGGTATCAGGATGAACCGGTCGACCTGAGCCAGTTCGGCGTCCCTGCCGGGGCCTTCGTCGTCGTATTCACCGGCCGCGACCGACCGCGCAAGGGGGTCCGCTTCCTGATCGAGGCGGCAGAGCATCTCCCCCCCAATCTGCCGATTCATTTCCTGCTGGTCGGGCCGATGGAGAACAATCCCAAACTGCAGCACCAGATCGCCGGCAGCCCCTACAAAGAGAACTTCCACTTTGCCGGCTACCGCACTGACGCCCCGGCGATTGCGGCGGCGGCCGATACCCTGGTGATGCCATCTATCCGTGGCGAGGGTCTGCCGCGCTCGGTGATCGAGGCGATGGCTTACGGTACGCCGGCGATCGTTGCCGATGCCGGCGGCAGTCCGGAATTGATCGAAGATGGGGTGAGTGGCTTTGTGGTCCCGCCGGCGGATGCGGCGGCAATCGCGGAGGCCATCATGAAACTGCAATCGCAGCCAGAGCTACAGCGCCAGATGGGCGTGAATGCGCGCTTGCGCATTGAGCGTGACTTCAATACCGCGCAAACGGTCGAACAGATGAGCGCTCTTTATCGACAACTTTGCCCATAACTTTCCTGGAGCTGCCGCCACCCGGACAGGGTCGCTTCCGCGGCCGGGGTTCCGACCGTCAGCTTCTTTAGAGAACGGAGCAGACGGTTCAGGTTGGCCTGTTTCCAGCTCTGCCCCGACCTGACGGCACCGCGATCGAAATCGATCAGACTGGCGTGCTGTTGCGGATCAATCAGAATATTGTGCGCATTGAGATCGGCATGAAAAACCTGCGCATCATGGAAACGGCGCAAAGTGCCACCGAGAGAAGTCCACAGTGTCGCTGGAATTTGATCCTGCAGCATGGCACTTAAGGGGCGAACGTTTTCGATCTGGCGGGTAACCAGATCGGCCCGATAAAAAAGACCGACGGGGCAAAAAGACGCAGCAACCGGTCGCGGCACCGGCAAACCTTGACGGTACAACTCGGCCAGCAGGCGCCACTCGCGAAAAGAACGCGAGGCCTCAGGACGAATCCCCGGATAGCGATCGTCGACAAAGTGCCGCACAAAACCGCCACGCTGGAAATGACGCAGCACCAGATTCTGACCGGCATGGTTGAAAAAGAGCGCTTCACCGCGCCCCATCGCCTGACCGTA
The DNA here is from genome assembly GCA_041689145.1 of Geopsychrobacter sp. Taxonomy (GTDB): domain Bacteria; phylum Desulfobacterota; class Desulfuromonadia; order Desulfuromonadales; family Geopsychrobacteraceae; genus Geopsychrobacter. The sequence continues at coordinate 5,382 of JBDNGT010000147.1, forward strand.
AACCTCGGCAACTCCGGCGAAGGTCTGCGGCATGAAAAAATCAGCGGGTAGATGCGGCAGCAGGCGGCTGTCGTAAATGACCCGCATATTATCGATACTGGTTTCCTGAGGACATATCGAGGATGTCATTCGCTTTTACTACTCCACCGGAACGGATATGCCTGTTACGCCTGTCGGCGATCGGCGATGTGAGTCATGTGCTGCCAACCCTGCGCGTACTGCAGAAGGCCTGGCCCAAAACCAAGATCAGCTGGGTCATCGGCCGCACCGAACTTGCGCTGGTCAGTGATATTGAAGGGGTCGAGTTTATCCCCTTCGACAAAAAATGCGGTTACAAAGCCTTGTTTGATCTGCGTAAGACCTTGCGCGGCCGCCGCTTCGATCTACTCTTAAACATGCAGGTTTCGCCGCGCGCGGCACTCGCCAGCCTGTGTATTTCTGCGCCGATTAAACTCGGCTACGATCGCGGTCGCGGCAAGCTGCTGCACAATCTGTTGGTCAACCAGCGGATTGCCGCGGTCGAAAAGCAACATGTCCTCGACAGCTTTCTCGAGTTCCCCAGAGCCCTAGGACTTGCGGTTGATGAAATCAGCTGGGAGATCCCGATCCCCGCAATCGCACGCCAGAAAATCGCGGCGCTGATCCCGCAAGAGCGCCCTTATCTCGCAATCAACCCCTGCTCCAGCGTGCGGGCACGCAACTATCGCAACTGGAGCGTTGAAGCATACGCAAAAGTTATTGATTATGCTGCAGAAAAATTCGGCATGTTGACCGTTCTGACCGGCGGTCCATCGCCGATGGAGACCGATTACGCCGCCGCCATTGAGCTGCAGGCTACCGAAAAACCGCTCAATCTGGTTGGCAAAACCAACCTCAAAGAGTTGCTTGCCGTTCTTGAACAAGCCGTAACTGTCATCGCTCCTGACACCGGGCCTGCTCATCTCGCCAATGCCGTCGGCACCCCGGTAATCGGTCTCTATGCGACCTCAAACCCAAACAGGACTGGACCATATCTGAACCGGGATTTGACAGTCAATAAATATCCACAGGCGTTGAAAGAAGAACATGGCAAAAATGAAGAGGAGATCTCATGGGGGAAACGGGTAAGGAACCCTGAGGCGATGGAATTGATACAACTTACGGAAACATTTGAGAAACTGGAAAAAGTCATTGAAAAATGTAAAACTCAAATGCCTCAGGTTAATTCGCCGATAGATTCAATACCACGTTGATAAATCTCCACAAGAGGACATTGATGAGCAATCAGATACCGCGGAAACTCCATTTCATCTGGATTGGTGACGAAACAAAGACCCCAATTGGCTGCATCCAAAGCTGGAAAGAGAAAAACCCCTCTTGTGAAATAAAAGTATGGGGAAACAAAGAGTATCACAACAGACCCTGGATCAACTTTAAGCATATGCAGGATTTCTGGAGGGATGACAAATTATGTGGTGTCGCAGATTTGATGAGGTGGGAAATATTAATGGATGAGGGCGGAGTTGCTATCGATGCCGATTCGTTGTGCTTAAGACCTCTAGAAAACTATTTCTTCGAATGTGATTTTTTTGCCTGCTACGAAAACGAGATTGTGAAACCAGGTATTATTTCCAACGGACTGGTCGGAGCCCATAAAGACAATTCAGTCATCAAGCATATTGTTGAAAAAGTAAATAAAGAAAAGAATATTGCACGTAAATTTATATGGTATCGGCTCAAAACAAAAAAACGGCCTGCATGGAAAACCGTTGGACCAATCGCACTAACGAACGCTATCTTGGAAACAGGCTATTTAAACGCCACCATCTTCCCAAGCCATTTCTTCGTACCCAACCACTACAGTGGAAGTTCATACACAGGCAGCGGTCCCGTCTACTGTGATCAGCTTTGGGGAAGCACAAAAGTAACAGAACCGCAATCTAGACAAACCTAATGAACCAAAATGCCGCTTTACATCAACAGATTAAGATCTACTTGGACTTCTCAGAATTCATGACCAGATTCCTTATGAAAAGTCTAAAAAACAATCAGATGCTTTCAAGCAAGGCATTGAAAACTAATCGGGAGCGCGCGCATCGGTAGATTCAACTTCAAAGTGCACCCCCGGATTCAACCTGTAAGTGCAACCCTAGTTGCTTGGTTTGAGGGATATGAATCGGCCCCAGAGAGACACAGCTGAGTTAAAAAAAATGGCTCTATGGACTCCCTCTAGAACGTTAGAGAGACTTTAAGAGCAATCAATCCAAAGGTCATCTTTTAGATGATTTAGTTGAAAGGGTTCAAATTTCAACTTTAATCTTTAAGTAATCCGGCGTCACTGTTTCTGATACCACCCTATAGTCAATATTACTAAAACCATCACTATTCAATAGGCGACTATTCCTAAGCAATCTCCGCCTCGTTTTCTTATTTTTCTTTAAAGTGGCAGGATGCCGTCGCACCTGATCTTCAGGATTAGGCAATTCCAGATAAACTCCTTCATTATCCTCAAACGGCACAAGACCTTTCATGATTAGCCGAATAAAAAAATCATCATCCTCTTTACCCCAACCCCAGTATTGATTGCTATAACCGTTGCAGGAAAGATAGTTTTCCTTATTCAGCATAACGACACCACCAAAATTTGTATCACACAGTTCTTTGGCAGCTCGCCAAGTTGTCTCAAACTTCTTAATTAAACGTAGAGGCGAAGAGGGGCAGAGATAATTAGCCTTAATCGGCAACATATCAACATCATGAAAACAAAAATAATCACAATCTTGAAAAACGTAATGCGCTCCGATATTTTTCAATTTCCCTCGGTTAAACGGTTGACCTTGAGCTTGCTCAACAACAACAATTTTAAAATCGACACCCTGTTCGAACAGCGCTTTTTTTAACGCTGGTACAAACTCAATCAAATGGTGCTCGCGATCTCGATATGGGACAATAACTGCTAGCCTTTCCCCATCCTCAAACTGAATTTCTTCAGGTATCTGTGGTCTCAAAGACAAGATATTACGTCTTGTCATTATAGGCACACGCATTTTATCTATAGGTATTGCAGAATAGCGACTTTTTACTCCCCGCAATGGATCAGTACATATTTCAATGGAGGGGAGATAGCGATTAATAAAATATTCTAAAAAATTCAGCATTAGGGACTCAATGTTTATCTAGATTTAAATTAAATTCAAGCAAGTGCTTGGACAGCTCATCATTTTTCAGCGTACTCCATTCCGAGACTAAGGCCATAGGCTAAGGACCGCCATTCAGCCTGTATTTCACATTTTCCACTGCTGTCATCAGTCGGGCGTAGCTTTTGTGCAGAAAACGATGAAGCACGACCGGGAGGCTTTTTTTGACCTTCACCCTTTTGCCAATCACCGAATCGGTCGACAGCTCTCCGCCGTCAGCAGTATAAGGAGTCAAGCCATAGAGCGGCATCTTGTGTATCCAGAAGTGGCGCACAAAAACATCGAGCGGATAGATGAATTCCTGACTATGCTCGATAAAACTTTGCGCCACCCCAGGCGTCAAGGCATAGCAAAGTCCCCCTTGCGGGGCCTTGGTGTATTTCACCAGGGTAAACTCTCCGACCTTTTTTTCGAAAGTCGCTTTTGATTTCCGGGTTTCCTGCAGCCGGATATAGCCTTGCTGCACAATCAATTTCTCGCA
>JBDNGT010000148.1:0-4314 GCA_041689145.1 Geopsychrobacter sp.
AAACCGCTTGCGGGAGCACGGATTACCGGTTCGCTGCATATGACCATTCAGACCGCAGTCTTGATCGAAACTCTGACTGCACTGGGCGCCGAAGTTCGCTGGGCCTCCTGCAACATTTTTTCAACCCAAGACCACGCCGCCACTGCTATCGCCGCGACAGGCGTACCGGTCTACGCCTGGAAGGGCGAGACTTTGGCCGAATACTGGTGGTGCACCGAGCAGGCACTCAATTGGCCGGATGGCCAACTGCCGAATATGATCCTCGACGACGGTGGCGATGCGACCATGATGGTCATCAAAGGGGCCGAGTGGCAGAGGCGGGGGATGTCGGCAAGGGTTGCTGTCAGTCGCTGCGCGGCCAGGGTGCGCGGGTTATCGTGACCGAGATCGACCCGATCTGTGCCCTGCAGGCGTTGATGGAAGGCTACGAGGTCAAGACCCTCGAAGATGTTGTTGCCAACGCCGATATTTTTGTCACTACCACCGGCAACTTCAATATCATAACCGCCAGCCATATGGCGCAGATGAAACACAATGCCATCGTCGGCAATATCGGCCATTTCGACAACGAAATTGACATGGCCAGCCTGGCCAAAACCCCCGGAATTAAGAAGATCAATATCAAAAATCCGGTTGAGCATGGGAATCAGGTTGATCAGTGGGTCTTCGCTGACGGTCATGCGGTGATTGTGCTCGCCGAGGGCCGCTTGCTGAATCTGGGCTGTGCTACTGGCCACCCGAGTTTTGTCATGTCCAACTCCTTCACCAATCAGGTCATGGCGCAGACTGAACTGTTCTGCAACGGCGCTGATTACGAAAATGGGGTTTTTGTCTTACCGAAGATCCTCGATGAAAAGGTTGCGCGTTTGCATCTGGGAAAACTGGGTGCCAAACTGACAAAGTTGACTCCCGAGCAGGCTGCTTATATCGATATTCCGATTGAGGGGCCGTACAAGCCTGACCATTATCGGTATTGATTATAAAAAAAGCCTCGGTCAATTGACCGAGGCTTTTTTGCCGTTCTCCTCCGTTTTACTCCGCACAGATTTCACTCCCGCATGCGCAATAATAAATATATCCCGAGCAATAGAAACATGAGGTTGGCGGCCCAACCTGCAACTGAAGGTGGGAGCGCCCCTGAGTAGCCGAAGGCAAGAACGAGGGATTGGAGTAGAAAATAGCCGACTCCGACCGCAAGGCTCAGGCCGACCCCCACAGCGATGCTGCTGCCTCGCTCGCGATTTAGGGAGAAGGGGATTCCCAGAAAAGCCATGATCAGGCAAGTGAATGGCGCGGCCAGACGCGTGTGGAGGTCAACTGAAAGGCGCGTAGTATCAAAGCCTTCGTCAGAAAGTTTGCGGCTGGTTTGCCAGAGATCGTAAGCACTTTTGAAGCCACGTTGCTCGACGGCGCGAATGAAATCAACCGGTTTCCGGCCGAGATCGATGGTTTGGTCTGTCAGCAGGGTTGCTGCGGTAAGGTCGCCAGAAATTGGATCGAAGGAGCGCTGCTTGACGTTTGGGGCCTGCCAGTGGTCATTGCGGTAGCGAAGCTCGGCAACTTGTAGCCGTTGGCCGAGGCGGAACTCGTTGTTTAGCTCAAAGATTGAAACCCCCTGCAACAGCTTCTTTTCTGGTAGCGCGAGGGCGACCTTGATGATCCGGTTGCCGTCGCGGTACCAGATGCGGTCGCTATTGAGTGAGGGTTCAGGTTTGCCCAGGAGTTGGTAGTCGAGCAGGCGTGTCAGTTGGCGTGTGTTGATCGGAACGAGAATTTCATTGAACAGCAGATAGGCCAAGGCAATACAGGCAACAGACCGCATCAGGGGGCGTACGATACGCCAGAGGCTGAGGCCGCATGAACGGAGGGCGGTGATCTCATTGTTGCGCCCCAGACTGCCGAGGGTGAGCACTGTACTCATCAGGATGGCCAGGGGCGTTACCTGCACGGTGATTAGGGGCAGGCTGTTGGTCAGGTAGGTCAGGTATTCGGCGGCGCTGGCTTTGTGTTCGATGAAAAAGCCGGCTTTTTCGAAGAAATCGACCAAAATGTAGATGCCGATGCACGCCATCAGGGTCAGGCCGAGAATGCGCAGGAAATGACGCAGCAAATATCGATCGATCAGTTTCACTTACTTTTTCCCCGCTGAACGATGAAGGAGTCGTCCGAGGCGTGGGAGATTGAGCGGCTTCTCTATAGCCGTTCGATGAATAAAAAAAGTGCCGGCGCTGAAAAAAAGCAGATTTGGAAGATAGAGGATGATGGCTGCCGGGAGGACACCTTTGCTAGCGAAAGTTCCTGATAGGCTAAGCAGAACGTAATAGCAGAGCGCAATCCCCAGCGCCAGAGCGAAGCCGGCGCCCTTACCGGAACGATTTGATTTCAGTCCCAGGGGGATGCCGATCAAGGCAAAGACCAATGGTGCGGCCGAGGTGCTGATCCGTTTGTGTAGTTCTGTCGCGTAGCGGTTTTTTTGACGATTCTCGGTCGCATTGTCCTTCGCGGTCATCAGTTGTCCAGGGCTGTACTCGCCAAGAGATTTGGAGCGGGACTCGGCGTCCGCCAGCCCTTTGTTGAGATCCAGGTTGATGTCGTAAGTGTTGAACCCGATTGTCTGATAGCTATCTTTATCGCCTTTGGTCAGGTGATGGATTGTGCCGTGATTCAGTCGGAGGGTCAGGGTTTGGTATTCCGGGTTATGAATGAAGCGACCCTGTTGGGCGAAGATATTTGCCGGCTCTTGCGCAGAACGTTCATCTGAAATGAAAACGTTGAGCATTTGTTCCTGCTGGTTATCCATGATTTCGGCGTAGATGATCAGCCCGTCGAAGCTGTCATTGAATACTCCACCCTCAATGCCGACACTCGCCTGGTCTGAAGCGATGGTGAAAACTTGATCGCGGAAGGCCGACTTGCCAAGCGGTTCTCCGTAAAGGGTCAGGCCGGCCGTGATCACAACGCAGGCGATTGCGAAGCACAAAACCGGCAGCAAGAGTGAGTAGAGACTGATGCCGGTTGATTTTAGTGCTATAAATTCACTGTCTGATGAGAGTCGACCGAATGCGAGCAGAATCCCGAGCAGAAACGAGAGAGGGATGGTGATGCTGAGAAAGGTCGGCAGCAGGTAGCCGAATAACTTGATGATGCTGCCGAGCGGAACCCCCTTGTTGACCACCATCTCAGTGAGACCAGGCAGCCGTCCCATCACCAGGATGAAGGTGAAGACGACCAGGCCGAGTAGTGTCGGGGTAAGGATCTCGCGGAAGACATAGAGGTTTATGCGTCGGGTTGCCATGCGCGCCATCCTATTACAGCTTCACCAAACTGTAAATAATCGAGATGCAGATTCGGGGTTGAGACTCAGAATTTTTTCTTGATCAGAGTCTGGGCTTATGGTATAGACCACGGGTTAATCATCACGCACGTTTCCTGACTGTTGCAGGGGTCTCAGGCAAGGCCTGAGCCTGGAACGGGATGACGGAGGCGGTGGACAAAAACCGAACCCTAAGAGGAGTAGTAACATGGCACAGATTGGTATGAAGCAACTGTTGGAAGCCGGCGTTCACTTTGGTCACCAGACCAAGCGTTGGAACCCGAAGATGAAGCCCTATATCTTTGGCGCGCGTAACGGCATTTATATCGTCGACCTACAGAAAACCGTACGTTATTTCAAGTCGGCCTATCAGTTCGTTCAGGACACCGTAGCCGCTGGCGACAAGATTCTGTTTGTCGGAACCAAGAAGCAGGCCCAGGGCGCGATTGCTGAAGAGGCTATTCGCTCAGAGCAATATTTTGTCAATAACCGCTGGCTAGGCGGTATGCTGACCAACTTCACGACCATCAAGAAGAGCATCGATCGGCTCAAGAAGATTGAGGTTATGGCGACTGATGGCACTTTTGACAAGATCACCAAAAAAGAGGCTCTGCAGCTTGAGCGTGAGCGGACCAAACTAGAGAAGAATCTTGGTGGCATCAAGCACATGGTTAAACTTCCCGGCGCAATATTTATTATCGATCCTAAAAAAGAAGCCATTGCCGTACTGGAAGCCAATCGTCTTGGGATTCCGGTTGTGGCTGTTGTTGATACCAACTGTGACCCGGATGGCATCGATTATATCATTCCTGGGAATGATGATGCGATTCGCGCCATTCGTCTGTTTGCTTCGAGCATGGCTGATGCCTGTGATGAGGGCCGCGAAAAGCGTGCTGCGGCCAAGCAGAGCGCCGCCGAAGGTAAGGATGCAGTTGAGGTGATTTCGGCGTCTAAATCTGGGAAAGCCGCCTCAGCCAAGGCTGCTCCGGTTGTTGAAGCTG
>JBDNGT010000149.1:0-3266 GCA_041689145.1 Geopsychrobacter sp.
CAACTCTGATATTGCTGTTCATGGAAATTTACCTGAAGACGTTGTCTTTGAGGTTCGTAATTGGCTGAATAATGAAGCAAATCTAAATGCTCCCGGCCCGTCAAGAATTTGGGGGGTTTTTAATGATTTTATGGCGTCAAACTATGATGAATTACGGGCTAAGGGGTTTTCCAAAAGAGATATCATGCGGTTGCCAATTCATGAATTGATGAGATATATAAAGAGTTGGGTAACCAGCACTCCTTAGCGGACTAACGTAAAGGTACGCTCTCTTTTTTGTAGAATTCAAGACATCCCACTGACACATCCAGACAAACAGAGTTCAGCAAAAATTGCCGAAGCAAATTCCCGATCATATATTGCATTAACTCGCTGAGTTGGTCTGTTCATTGGACAATTCTCTACTATGCTGCGATTGTCATATAATTGCATGGTAGTTGTTGAAAGTTGAGTGAAGAAAATGAATGCTCCCGATACCCCAGACAGTAATTTATCCAATTCACTTGCTCACACCATAGCAAACTCTGAGCTAACAGCAGTTGGAACCGAATTAAGTGAAATAGCTATAGATTCATTGTTAGATGATGGTGTCTTAAAGGAACTGCCAATCATCGGCACACTGACTGGACTTTGGAAAACCGGCGTAACAATCAGAGACGCATTGTTTGTGCGTAAATTATTAACGTTTCTTAATGGTTTATCAGAAATTTCCATTGAAGACCGTACGAAGATGATTGCGTCATTGGATGATGAAAAAACCTCTGAGGCAGCAGGAGAAAGAATATTATCATTGCTAGATCGACTAGATTCGTCTGGAAAGGCCAAGATCGTCGGTAAAGCATTTAAACTCTATTCAACAGGAGTTATTACAAAAGATGAACTTTGGCGAGTGTCATTCATAGTTGAGCGGCTCCCATTATCCGACATAATAGCAATTTCTGAATGGCAGTCAGTTGCCTTAAATGCTGTGCCACACATTCGGAAGCATCTTTATCTTACTGTGGGTGTGGGCTGGTTTGTATTGGATATTAGTTCTAACGGATTTCAGTGGCATGAGCGACTGTGTACAATTTTTTCAAATTACATACTGCCTGATTTTATGAATACTGCTTAGGAAATATTGAAAGATTCTTGTATCAGAATTCGTGGCTCGACAATTACTCAGATCATGCGATGCTTTTCGGAGTGATTCAGAAAACCTGAAACTTCAAGGGATTGAGGTGATTGAGAGTACAGGATAGAAAGGAATGCCGATTGACATGAATCAATCTCTTGCGAGGAAATAGAAATTAATCCGAAAATCAGGGCATCACTGAAATATGCTGTTAACCACGCGCTCCAGTTCATTTGCAGCAGGAATTCCATTCCTCATGATTTCTCAACTTACGGGTAGGTGTTTTTCTGGTGGCCATATTAATTTTCTTCAAAGTAATCAGAATCAATAGCTTTAATATGATAGGTGTTTACAGGTGATAGCCCAACACTATGCTCTATCATCAAACTTGCTAGACGCTCTCCGTCAATCAGAATTATCTTGTAGTCTACTTGCCCGACAAACTGATAAGCACTGGCTGGAAAACTTGAAGTTGTAATGAATATCCCTTTTTTGGCCTTCTTTGATGCAAGAGCGCCTGTAAAATCACGGATTTCTTTTACAGGAACAGAATTTTCCCATCTCTTTGCTTGAAGGTAGATGACATCAAGTCCGAGTTTATCTTCATTAATAATTCCATCAATTCCGCCATCCCCAGATTTTCCCATAGCTTGCCCTGCTTCTTTTCTGGAGCCGCCATAGCCCATCGTAATGAGCAAATCAATGACAAGTCTTTCGAAAAAAGCTGGAGAACATGATTTTACGATACTAAGCAATTCTTTAGATAACTCCGAATGAAGTTTTTGGTAGGCATACTCAAGAGATTCTTCTGGTGTTTGGTCGGTCTCATTCGTAAGCTGGGTTTGTAATACACCCGTTTTGTCTTTCTTTCCCGAACGAAACTCTACAAAATCGTCATAACGTGTTAGGAACTTAGAAGTGATTTCTGTTGGGCTCTCTTTCAGCAGTGACAGCCCTTTTTCACTAATTCTGAAACGCCCCCGCATTGGAGATGTTAATAGCCCAGCCTTCTTTAAATAGCTTTTTGCCCAGCCGACTCTGTTTCTGAAAATAGGCTGTCGACCACTTGGCAAAAGTTCTCTCAACTCATCCTCAGTCAATTTAAATTGCGATGCCAAGACATCATGACTATCAGATAGGCCACGCTCTTTACCATCTGCTAGATACTTAAGGAGCGGTAACATTATTTCTTCATATTTTGGAATCATCGGCTTTTCTCGTTCTGGCAAGGATACGTCACATTCAGTAGAAATATTCTAGCTGCTAAACTGAGAGTGTACTTGTTCGAGTAAACTTGCTTCAGTTTTCTTAGGTTTTCAAGTAAGTTTTCAGCCACCTCGCTATTGAAGCCCAAACTCACTCTGGGCATCATTGAAATATGTTGTGAACAACACGCTCCAACTCATTTGCAGTAGGAATTCCCCGATTGAAAAATGGCAGGTCATTCGTCATAGCCTATCTCCAAAACTTTCCACTTGAATATATGTATCCACCGGGATGCGGTTGCTCCCGAAACTTGCCTTCAGGTAAAGCGATAAACTCCCTGACCTTCGGGTCTTCATTAAATTTGCGGAATCCATTTCTTTTCAATGCGCTTTCCGCATTCTGACGATCATCGAAGGATAATTGGTCGAAAACTCCGCAAGTGTCGCCGTAGAAAACCGCAAGTACTGAATCATCTTTCTCAACCAGCACAGCCCAGTTTTGCTGAAGCATCTCTACAACCTTGAACCACGGGTCGTTGGTTAGTTTTTTCGGGATGTCAGTGAGTAAGTTCATTGGCTACTTCTGTCACGTTGATATTGATGTGTTTCAAACAAAAAGTTAGCCATTGTTTTCGCTGCATTGACAATTAAGACTGCATGATGTTTCGAGGGTTTATATGACCTCACGTGACGATCACCCATCCTGTTACTCAAGCCAGCCAAACCACCAACAATGCTAATAAGCCCCGAAAGCACTTGCTTCAGTGGACCTTCGATGTCTGGACGCCCCGGTTCAAGATGTAGCAACTTTTGGACGCGCTTATAAAGTTTAGGCAGATCACCATCATAGTTAGGCGGGTTCTTATCCAGAGTTGCCTCGATGTCCTTCAACACCGCTTCTAGCAACGACCTAGCATTGGTTATTGCACCATCATAGTCTGCTTCAG
>JBDNGT010000150.1:0-3044 GCA_041689145.1 Geopsychrobacter sp.
CGATGAGAAAGCACTCGATGTGAAAGTCCCGTCAGCCCCAGAAGAATGGAATAACGCAGCGCCTGGCGTAAGGTTTTGTAAGACTTTGGACGGTGATTTGCGGAGCAGGATTCATCTGCAAAATTCAAATGGGCAACGAGCATGCGATGCTCGATTCCCGTTGCGGTGAGAAAATGATCGACCTCTTCAATCGTCTCCCGGAACTCATTATAATCTTTTGAACCGAAAACGACAGGAAGAGCTGGACGGAATTCAGGTTGAAATGCGATAGTTCTCATAAGATGCCTTTTCTTCTCGTTGTAGTGACAAGATTATAAGGCATCTGTTTCCACTAAAGGAGGTAAAAATGCCTCCTTTAGTGGATTATTTTATCCTGCTATCCCTTACAGACAGGGCGTTCGCTTTGAATGGGACAGGCTCTAAATAATTCTCTTGAATTCTGGCCTCCCCTGATTGAACGGGCGAAGCATTCCAACCTACTGCTTTGCCTGGAAAACATCTTCGATACACAACCAGCTCCACTGGTCGAGCTCCTGCGGGCGATTAATTCGCCATATCTGCGCCATTGCTTCGATATCGGTCATTGGTTTCTCTTCTCTAAAACCCCGCTGTCCGAGTGGTTTGCCATCCTTGGGCCATACCTTTCTCACCTGCACCTGCATGACAATCGCGGTCGCGGGGATGATCATCGCCCGATCGGCAGGGGAAAAATTGACTTTAATGCCCTGATCGAACAACTCCACATTCTGAACGGCAACCCCACGGCAACGCTTGAGGCCCACAGTCAGAAAGATGCTGAACGCTCTGTCGCCGCACTTCTAGAACTCCGCAAATAAAAAAAGCGGTTAGTCCCTTTCAGAACTAACCGCTTCATCAATCAAACTCTGAACTCTTTTTATCGTAGCCCGGCAACCTGGATGCGAGTTAGAGCGCGATGAAGAGCGGATTGCATCACGGCAAACTGCACGTCTTCTTGCGAAAGCGTTTTAAGTGAATCCTCAGCACGTCCCAGGGCGGCCTTGGCTCTTTCAAGGTCAATCTCGTCAGCCTTTTCTGCCGTATCAACCAGAACCGTTACTTTATCTTCACCGACTTCAAGATAGCCCCAGTTGACCGCAACGTGGAAAACCGTGCCGTCCTGCTTGTAGCTGAGCTCTCCAATTTTGAGAGTGGTCAGCAAAGGGGTGTGGCCGGGAAGAAGACCAAGTTCTCCCATTGAACCGGGAGCGGTAATCTCGTCAACCTCTGTCGAGAGCACCTTCTTATAGGGTGTCACCATTTCTAGTGTAAGCTTTTCAGCCATCAGGATAATCCTTTTTCAGCGTTAATCCTGTAATCGATCAGGCCGCTAGACTTTTGGCTTTTTCGATTGCTTCCTCAATGGTTCCGACAAGGTAGAAGGCCTGCTCCGGCAGTGCGTCATGCTTGCCTTCGATGATCTCTTTGAAACCCTTGATGGTATCCTTGAGCTCAACATATTTACCGGGAGCCCCGGTAAAGACCTCAGCAACGAAGAAGGGCTGCGAGAGGAACTTCTGGATTTTACGGGCGCGGGCAACAACCAGCTTATCTTCCTCGGAGAGTTCATCCATGCCGAGAATCGCGATGATGTCCTGCAGGTCTTTGTAGCGCTGCAGAATGAACTGTACGTCACGCGCGATCTTGTAGTGCTCTTCGCCGATTACCTGCGGATCAAGAATCCGGCTGGTCGAATCGAGCGGATCAACCGCAGGGTAGATACCCAGTTCGGCAATCTGGCGCGACAGAACCGTCGTCGCATCCAAGTGAGCAAAAGCGGTGGCCGGTGCGGGGTCGGTCAAGTCATCGGCAGGCACGTAGATCGCCTGAACCGAAGTGATCGAACCTTTATCGGTGGTGGTGATCCGTTCCTGCAGCTCACCCATCTCAGTCGAAAGGGTCGGCTGATAACCAACGGCCGAGGGGATACGGCCGAGCAGCGCCGAAACCTCAGAACCCGCCTGGGTAAAGCGGAAAATGTTATCGACGAACAGCAGAACATCCTGCCCTTCTTCGTCACGGAAATACTCGGCAACCGTCAAAGCCGACAGCGCTACGCGGGCACGAGCGCCCGGAGGCTCGTTCATCTGGCCATAGACCAGAGCGGTCTTGGCCAGAACGCCGGATTCCTTCATCTCTTCCCAAAGGTCATTCCCCTCACGGGTCCGCTCACCAACGCCGGCGAATACCGAAAAACCGCCGTGCTGCTGGGCAATATTGTTGATCAGTTCCATGATCAGAACGGTTTTGCCAACCCCGGCCCCACCGAACAGACCGATCTTACCACCACGCGAATAGGGTGCGAGCAGATCGACGACCTTGATTCCGGTTTCGAAGGATTCGACATTGGTCGACTGGCTGACAAAATCAGGAGCAGGACGATGGATGGCCCACTTATGTTCCGTCTCAATCGGACCGGCTTCATCGATCGTCTCACCGACCACGTTCATAATCCGCCCAAGGGTATTCTTGCCGACCGGCATAAGAATCTGCGCACCGGTATCAAGTACTTCTTGACCACGAACTAAACCATCTGTCGAGTCCATAGCAATGGCACGCACGGTGTTTTCGCCAAGATGCTGAGCAACCTCGACCACCAGATTCCACTCTTCGGCGGAGATAGCTGGATTAGAAAGTTTGAGTGCATGGTAGATCTCCGGCAGCTTGCCGGGCTCAAATTCGACGTCGACAACAGGACCAATGACCTGTGTGATCTTTCCCTTGTTCATGATTACCTTTTCCTCCTCTATCCTGCCGGAAAAACTCTTACTATTTAAAGTTTCTAAACGTTTTTCTATTTTACCGATTCAGAACCGGAGATAATCTCCATAAGTTCTGTGGTGATTGCGGCCTGACGTGCGCGGTTGTACTGCAAGGTCAGCTTATCGATCATTTCTGTGGCATTACGGCTGGCACTATCCATAGCAGCCATCCGCGCACCATGTTCGGAGGCGTTCGATTCAAGCAGACCACGGAAAATCTGAACTTCCACCATCTTCGGCAGAATCTGAGACAGGACTCCAAGC
>JBDNGT010000151.1:0-2059 GCA_041689145.1 Geopsychrobacter sp.
CACCTTTATCGCGGTTTCGGCACCTGTTCCCGTTGAAGTGACGCATCTGTAATTTTGTACATTCGATTCTGAATACCCTGCTGTCCCATTCTCAATCTCTGGTCCTTATTTCCTGCAAAATTAAGGCATGAGAAACCTTACCGGTATTGTATTTCTTTTATTCGGAGATACCGGTTTCTACTAAGACCCTAGTGGAACACTGTTTCGTTTGCCGGGATGGGTTTTGGATAGCTCGTCCGGTAGCATGACAGTGGTTTTCGCAGGGTAAGGAGATTTTAGATGTATCGTCGCACTAAGATTGTCGCAACTATCGGACCGGCTTGCGATAGCAAAGAGCAGCTGGCTTCGTTGATGGAAGCCGGCGTGAATGTTTTTCGACTCAACTTTTCTCATGGAGACCAGGCAGGCAAGGCCGGAATTATTCGCAATATCCGCAATCTTTCGAGCCAGAGGCAGCAGGCGGTCGCAATTCTGGGGGATTTACAGGGTCCCAAAATTCGCACCGGTCTCATGCCTGGTGGGGCTATGGAACTGGTAGCAGGCACCGAAGTGACGATCACGACTCGAGAGAGTCCAGGGGGACAGATCATCCCTACCAGCTATCGAGACCTACCCCGAGATGTGACGGTTGGGGCCCGAATTCTGCTGGACGACGGGCTCATGGAGTTGGTGGTTAAGAGTGTCGATGGTCAGGATGTACGCTGCCTCGTTGTTGTTGGGGGAATCCTCAAGGACCGCAAGGGGATCAATCTTCCCGGGGTCGAGGTTTCCGCGCCTGCTCTGAGTAAAAAGGATCTGGAGGATCTGGATTTCTGTATTCAGGAAAGTGTGGATTACATCGCACTTTCATTTGTGCGTCAGGCAGCTGATGTCCTTGAACTGAAAAGGCTTCTCGCTGAAAAAGATGCCGACATCCGGGTTATTTCCAAGATCGAGAAACCCGAAGCCGTCATCAATTTCGATGCCATTCTTGAGGTTTCGGATGGGATTATGGTGGCGCGAGGAGATTTGGGTGTAGAGATAAGACCGGAGAAAGTTCCCCTGATTCAGAAGCAGATTATCCGTAAATGCAATGAAGCGGGCAAGCCTGTGATCACCGCAACCCAGATGTTGGAAAGCATGATCAGCAATCCCCGGCCGACACGAGCGGAAACGTCCGATGTGGCCAATGCGATTCTTGATGGCACCGATGCGATTATGCTTTCTGCAGAAACTGCGTCCGGCAAGTACCCGTATGAGGCGGTCATGATGATGGTGCAGGTGGCCCAGGATGTGGAAAATGATCCCCAGCTAAATAAACAAGGTTTGCACCACATGCCAGACGTTTATGGTTTTCCGCAGTTTTCCGAAGCCATCGGTCAGGCCGCATGTCGTGTTGCGGAGGGGATTGGGGCCGCGGCGATTCTGGCCTTCACCAAAACAGGGAGCACAGCGGCGTTGGTTGCCAAACATCGTCCGAGACTGCCAATTTTTGCTGTCACTCCTTCACAGGCGGTGCGTCGTCGCCTCGCTCTTTACGCCGGGGTGTGTTCCATTCGTGTCGATATCGTAGGGAATACGGAAGCCCAGATTTCTGCTGTTGACGAAGCCGTGCTTTCCGCCGGAGTCCTGAAAAAGGGCGATGTGGCGGTCATTACCATGGGCAGCCCCCTGGCGACCACGGGCAGGACCAATCTGATGAAAGTACATCGGCTGGGGATGGAAGAACTGGAGATACAATGACAATCCAACTCACGAGGAACAGGGACGCATTTTGAGTTTGTGAGTAAATGCGCGAGGGTTGCAGCCGCAGAGAGTCTTGAACATCTCCATCCATCATCGGGGACGTCAGGATAAACGAACTGGGCGGACCCGATTTGAACAGAGTGGTCAGCAATCGGCAGGCTTAACGAGCGATTATGTTCGTGCTCACTGCGAATTGCGGAAAGATTTTCGTGACGGGGCTATTTTTAATCACCAGACGGATAGACAGGAGCGTTAATTCATGACAGCAAAGGTTGCAATCAACGGTTTTGGTCGCATCGGCCGTAATTTTTTTCGCGCAGTGCAGAACTGCGCG
>JBDNGT010000152.1:0-17440 GCA_041689145.1 Geopsychrobacter sp.
CTGCCGACGATGGCCAGGTAGGCCATGCGTACCTGCGGGATCGGCCCTTCCTCGATGATCGACATCCGGCGCTGCCGATCGGTCTCTCCCGGCCAACGCTGGGCAACCTCAACCAGGAAGCGGGCGTTGATCTCATAGATAATCTCGAGCAGACGTGGCAACAGATGGGCAAAAATCGACACCGGCCAACGTTCTAAGGCCTCAGGGAGCAGGGTATGGTTGGTATAGGCCATGGTCTCAGCGGTGATCCGCCAGGCCTCATCCCACCCCAGCCCCTGTTCGTCCATCAGCAGGCGCATCAACTCGGGGACAGCGCAGCTCGGGTGGGTATCGTTGAGCTGAAAGCGGTTCTTATCGGCAAAATCGGCAAAATCGTGATTGTATCGGCCGACCCAGCGCGCGACCACGTCCTGCAGGCTCGCCGAGGCGAGGAAATACTGCTGGCGCAGACGCAGCTCTTTACCACTCTCGCTGGCATCGTTGGGGTAAAGGACCAGCGTGATCTGCTCGGCCGAGTTCTTGGCCGCGACCGACTCAGGGTAGAGTCCCGCATTGAATTCGCCGAGATCAAATTCGTCGGTAGCACAGGCCTTCCACAGGCGTAAGGTGTTAACGGTGCCATTGCGGTAGCCCGGCACCGGCACATCATAGGGAACCGCCAACACGTCGTGGCTTTCGACCCAACGGGCTCGCTTGCTCCCGCCATTATTTTGTCGCCATTCGGTGTGCCCCTCGAAGCGTACCCGCTGGGTATACTCGGGGCGCTCTAACTCCCAAAAGTTCCCCTCGCGCAGCCAGTGATCAGGTTCTTCAACCTGTCCGCCGGCAGTTATGGTTTGACGAAACATGCCGTACTCGTAGCGCAGGCCGTAGCCCGTGACCGGCAACTGCAGGGTCGCGCAGCTATCGAGAAAACAGGCCGCAAGTCGCCCTAAACCGCCATTCCCGAGCCCGGCATCCGGCTCAGTCCCGACCAGATCCTCAAGCTCCATTCCCAGACAGCTCACGGCCAACTCGGTCACCTCATCCAGCCCGAGGTTGAGTGCGCAATTCCCCAGCGCGCGCCCCATCAAAAACTCCAGGGACAGATAGTAAGCATGCCCGGTGTCAGATGCCTCGTAGCCGTAGCGGGTATTCTTCCAGCGTTCCATCAACCGTTCGCGCAGGCTCAGGACTAGAGCTTGGTAAGCGTAATGAGCCGACTGACAGTGGCGATCCCGACCGAGCGTGTTGGAATAGTAGCGTCTGAAATCTTCGACCAAACTGTGCACGTCCATCCCGACTGGGGGCAGATCGGTTAGACTTGCATCGAAATTTTTCCTCAAGGTTTTGACATCCATAATTTTACCTTCATAAATTTGCAGATCTTAGCCGCGCAACACCTTAGACGGTGTCAGGCGACAACACTTCAGGATAAACTTACCGCAAAAGCGGCAGAAATGTCGCTGAATGAAACAAAAAAAGATACCTGGGATACTGAAATATTGCGCCATCCCACACACGGGCTGCGCCGCCATCGGGTTAACCCTTGTTGAGCGGATCTGCTTCTTTATCGTCAGCCTTCAACTGAACAGCGCTTGGCTTTAAGGGAGGACCTTCCGGCTCTTCAGAGGGAGAGGGGGTCTCCTGCTCCTCATCGGCGTCATCGCCATCATCGGCCGATGGCGAGACCAACTCACCGATAAACAGACTGCCGTTATGGATCAGAAAACAGCTCGGCAGCCCTTCGGTCAGCTCGGCCAGGCGTTCGGCATATTCGGACTCCTTCCCTTCGTCGGGGCAGGCGAGTCCGAGCAGTACGAGATCTGCTTTAGCACTCTCGCATTGCATTGTTTCGCGCACGCTGTTGCCCGAGTCACGAATCCGGACATCGATCTCGGCATGAATTCGGATCTCCGGCAACAACTGCTTTAGAAAATTACATGTGCACTCAGCCATCAGTGCGCTGGATGCGAGGCTCATGTATGCGGATCCGCGCATTGCGCCACTCAATATTGCAGGTCAGCAGGTAGGCCAGTAACAGTTGCAGGTCCCCGTTTCGCTGCAGTCCACCCCACCAGATATGGATTTCGAGCTGCCGGCCCTCATGCAGGGGTGCAATCTTCTCCAGGCGCCCGATCACCAGGGAACGATTCAACTGTTTCAAGGGACGGATCGTTTTCAAAAAAGCGATCAGGCGTTGCCGGCTGTCGGGCCAACCGACCATGACGGTATTCGCTTCCAGACTGCCCAGACCGTTGGCCTGAGTCACGGCGATGACCCCGCGCGCTATATCCCGAACGACATTAACTTCGGCAAAAGCCGGAATCCCGGCATCCTTGAGAACCGCGTCCATCTCGGCGCCTCTTTGGACCAGATCCAAATCGTGGTGCATAACATCGCCCTCGACGAGCTCACAAACCGTCATCACCCCGCGATTTTCGCCAAACCAGGCGGCAAATTGGACCAGATCAAGTCGCTTACTGACGTCCCCGACAAAGACCAGCGGGTGCGGCCGCCAGTTGCGTGCGGTCATCGGACGGGCGGAGAGACGGAACAGCCCCCAGCGGATAATCGCCTCATAGACATCGCGGCGCAGATCGCCCCAACGTTCGCGACTAACCCGTTTCTTCAAAACCAGCCAGAGCGCCAGTTCAACCGCCAGCGCAATGAGGGTTGCCAGAGGATTGATCAGTATCATCACAGCAAAGCAGGCCAGTGCCCCGAGCAGCGAGATTGCCCAGGGGACATGGATGCGCGGGCGCCATGATGGATTACCTGACATCTTCTCCAACGCGGCGACCAGATTAATCACCCCGTAAACGGTCAAAAAAAACATCGAAACGACCGTCGCAACCGCGTTTAACCCACCCAGAAAAACAGCCCCGAGGGCTATGACCAGAGTCACAGCCAGACCGAAAACTGGCTCGCCGCTCGCTCCAATAGTGCGCCCAAGAACTTTGGGTGCTAACCGGTCAGAGGCGAGAGCCTGGAGGGTGCGCGGCGCGCCAAGGATAGAACCGACCGCCGAGGAGAAGGTCGCGCCCCAGAGTCCGGGCAACACCAGCCAGGGTCCCAGAACGGCGAGCTTGGCCCAGATCAAGGGTTCGCTGCGCAGGGTCGCCGGATCACTGCCAAAACTGAGCAATACCGGCACCAGCAGGTAAACCATCAGTCCGGTTAAAACGGCGGCCAGGGTGCCACGTGGAATCGAACGCTGGGGCTCGGCCAAATCCCCCGACAGACTTAAGCCGGCCATAATCCCGGTCACCGCCGGGAAGAAGACCGCAAAGACCGCCCAGAAAGGAACCCCCGCGACAACTGCTCCGCCGGCAACATTGGCAACATCAGCCACATATTTGCTGCCATCTACGCTACCCCCGGCCAGCGCAAACAGGGAGACCGCAATCAGGGCGAGCATCGGCACCTGCACCTTCAGGGCGAAGTTTGCCCCTTTGAGGGAGAGGGCCCCGACCAGCAATATAATAATAAATGTCGTAAATTGCAGCGGCAGCCCTGGCCAGATAAAACGAAAGGATTCGGCCAGACCGTAGGCATAGAGCGTAACCGAAAGCGCCTGCGACAGAAACAGGGGCAACCCGATCGCCCCTCCAATTTCGACGCCGAGGCCCCGCGAGATGATGAAATAGGCGCCGCCGACCCCGAGGCGCGCATTGGTCGCAATCGCTGAAAGGGAAAGGCTGGCGGCCAGGGTAATGGCGTTCGCCAGAAGGACGATCAGCAGGGTCTTGATCAAACCAACCTGACCAAGAACCCAACCGACACGCAGGTACAGGATGACACCAAGGATGGTCAGGACGGTCGGGGTATAAACGCCGAGAAAGGTGCCGAGACCCGCAGAAGTCGGGTGCGGCTGTTTTTTATCGCGCGCGAAGAATTGCCTCAGAAGAGCGATCGCCATATAGACTCCGGGCCGAAACGGCAAGTGAGTTACCTGAAGGACAAATTGTAACAGATTTCACTGCCGGCATATTGCCTGTTCTCCCCCGCAGCTGTTACATTTATAGCCATGAAGACTCTTGAAATTTATTTCGACTACATTTGACCCTGGTGCTATTTCGGTGCCGTGCGCATCGACCAGCTTCAGCGTGAATTCGAGCTTGACTGTCGTTACCAGCCTTTTCCGCTGCACCCGGAGACTCCGCTTGAAGGGATGAGCCTCGAGCAGATGTTCGGCGGACGATTGGATGTCCCTGCAGCCATGGAGCAGCTCTCTCAGGTGGCCGAGTCCGTCGGCCTCCCCTTTGGCAGCCGCAGTCACACGTACAACAGCCGCAATGCTCAGGAGGTCGGTCTCTGGGTTGTTCAACAGGGCGCGTTCACTCCCTACTTGAATGCAGTTTATCGCGCCTATTTTGTCGACGGGGTTAATATCGCACAGCCGAAAAAACTGCTGCGGATCATCTCGGCGCTCGGCCTTGATCCCGCGGCCGCACAGAAGGTGCTGCAAGAGCGGAGCTACGCCGCAGCCGTCGATCAAGAATTGGACAGGGCGGTCGTCGCCGGCATCAGAGCGGTGCCAACGTTAAGGTGCGAGGGACGTGAGCTGGTCGGCTTCCAATCGTTCGAGGCCTGCCGCCAACTCATCATCGGCTGATGGTGGCTGGGAGACCATCTCATCAACTGTCTAGACCCAGGATTGACAGCGACTCACGCGCGGGGAAAAATTAATTTTCGAAAGGACTCTCCACTATGAAGGAGCAGCATCTGTTTTGCATCGATCTAGATCAGCCGACCCTGCTCGGCTTTCGCCGCTTCATCAGCAGCTGGTGCTGGCAGAGCAACGGGTACCGACTGCTGATCGATCCGGGGCCACTCTCGACCATCCCTCATCTGCTGCAGGAGTTACGCAGTGCGGGGATCGATCACCTCGATTACATCCTCTTGACCCATATTCACATCGATCATGCCGGCGGCACCGGCGAATTGTTGAAGTACTTTCCCAACGCGCAGGTGATCTGCCACCCGGAAGGGATCCGGCATATGATCGATCCGACCAAGCTCTGGCAAGGCTCCCTCAAGGTGCTGGGGAAAACCGCCGAAGCCTACGGGGAGATCATCCCGATCCCGCAGGAAAAAATCAGTTATCTCAAACAGATCGGCAACACCGGCATCCGCAGCTATAAGACACCGGGTCACGCTCAGCATCACTGTTGTTTTCTGGCCGACGATCTGCTTTTTGCCGGAGAGATTGCCGGAGTGCGCAGCGGGGTTCCCCAGGGAATCTACATGCGCCCGGCCACGCCGCCGCGTTTCAATCTCGAGGTTGCGCTCGACTCGCTTGAACGGATGATCGCGCTCGCCCCACAGCGGATGATCTTCGCCCACTATGGCCTGGTCGAAAACGCCGTGACCCACCTGAATATCGGTAAAAAACAGCTGCAGCTGTGGGTTAAGGGAGCCGTGGCAACGGCGCAGCTCGAGGGGGAAGCGCGCGTGCAGGCCTTTTATGACTGGCTGATTGCACGAGATGAGAACTACGCCCTGATCACTCAGCTCCCCGCAGATCAGCGGCAACGCGAGCGTGAGTTTATCGGCAATTCACTGTGCGGCATGACCGAGTATGTTGCCGGTCTCAGCGAAGCTGAACGCCGGGAATTGGCAGCCTGAACCTATGGACCCTCACGAAGCAACAAGCTCCTGGATCTGTCATATCTGCGAAACCAAAGGCAGTGGCGAAAGTCTCACCTGCTGCAACTGCTTCAAGGTCACCTGTTCAAAACACCTGCAACATATCACCAGCTATAACCGCGAAACCGGTCTCTATCAGTTGATGCCGGTCTGTCTCGACTGCGCAATCCGTGAAGCGCTCCGGTGAAGGAAGATCTGTAAATCGACCGATGGCCCGCCGGATATCGATCAGCACCTATGCGGCCGTGGTCGCAGCCAACTGCACGGATGAGAGTTTCATCGTTT
Source organism: Geopsychrobacter sp. (assembly GCA_041689145.1). Classification (GTDB taxonomy): domain Bacteria; phylum Desulfobacterota; class Desulfuromonadia; order Desulfuromonadales; family Geopsychrobacteraceae; genus Geopsychrobacter. The sequence continues at coordinate 5,917 of JBDNGT010000152.1, forward strand.
GCTGCGCTTCTAAAATCAAGCCTATCACTTCGCCATTCTTCGCTAGCGCTATTGCCGCACCAGGCGCAACACGCGGGGTTGATTGCCGCAGTTCGTACGAAACGGATTAATATCGAGCCCGCCGCGCCGCGTATACCAGGCCTGAACACTCAGCTGTTGCGGCTGGCAATAATGCTGCAGATCGACAAAGATCCGCTCGACGCACTGCTCATGAAACTCGTTGTGCTGACGAAAAGAGACCAGATAGCGGAGTAAGGATTCACGCTCGATCTTTGGCCCCCGATACTCGATCAGCACAGAGCCCCAATCGGGCTGATTGGTGACCAGGCAGTTGCTCTTAAGCAGGTGGCTGTGCAGGGTTTCGCTGACCGGGTTGTGCGTGTTCGCCCACAGTCCATCGGGCTGAAGTTGGTAATTATCGATCTCTATATCGAGATCATCCAGACAGTCTCCTGGCAGTGGGGCAAGCCGATGATCCGCTTCAGCCAAGGACATCAACTCCACCGTCACCGCGCCACCGCAGGCGGCGGAGAGATCGTCGATCAAGCGCTGCTGCAACTCATCCCAAGTAGTCAAGGGGGTCTGATTAAAGGAGTTCAGATAGAGCTTGAAAGATTTCGATTCGATCAAAAAAGGCGATTCACAGGCGAAAACAAATCGCGCCATCGCCACCTGCGGCACCCCTTTGCCATTCAGCCAGGAGAGCTCATAGGCGTTCCAGAGATCCGCACCGGTAAAAGGTAATCCACCCTCGACCCCGAGTTCATCGCGCTTGACCTGACGTGGAAAGGGGCAAAGGAGCGCAGGATCATAGAGTGCAGTATAGGCCGAGGCCTTCCCCAACGGGATATTTTTTATATAACTATCCAAAGTGGTTCTTCTTTCTCTTGTTGATTGCAGGGCTGCAGTTTCGGTCAGCGCGCCAGCGTTTGTCAATCGTCTGAGCCCTTGACCAAGGCGCTATCCCATCGGTTATAGTAAGGTCTCAACTGAAGGAGGAGATGGGTGATGATCATTGTCCGACACCAAAAAACATCCTAAACACCTGTGTAAACTGAGGAAGAAGGGAAAACTCGACGAACTGGCTGCGCGCAGTTCTGCTCCCAGGATAACCTGCAATAAATGTGGGGAGCAACTCTGGAGTCAGCACAAATACTCGGTCCTGGCACGCGACCCTCAACTCTATCGGTCGCTGGGGCCGAAGGTTGCCACCATAGATTCAGAACAGGGGACAGACCAGGACCTCGCGGTTCTGGCGCAGCTTTTATGCGAAACGCTGAGAACTCGGCCACCACAGGGGAGGTTAAAAAATGCCCTGTTGCATATGTGGGGCTATATCTCTGAGGTTCCGCCAAGCATGAAGGATCAGGTGGAAACCTGGGATCTAAAAAGACTTCTGACTGAAATCCAACAACGAACCCAGACCAGACACGAGCCATACCTGACCGCCTCTACCGCACTGAGCGAGCTTGGAGCCTGGCTGGAAGCTTCTCCACCTGAAAATCAGCCCCCTTTAATATAGTTTTCCAGCTGACCGATGATAAATTCTTTTTCAGCAATCGAGGCCTTAACCAGATCCCCGATAGAGACCAGACCAACCAACTTCTCACCATCCAAAACCGGCAGATGACGGACGCGTTTTTCGGTGACAACCGCCATACATTCTTCGACCGTCTGCTCGGGACGAGCGAAGCAGACCATCTCTGTCATGATTTCGCGAACAGAGAGATTTAGCGAAGAGCGACCCTTAAGAATAACTTTACGCGCATAATCGCGCTCGGAAAGCACGCCAAGCATCTCCCCTTGCTGCAGCACCAGCAGGGCACCGACGTTCTCTTTGGCCATCAGCTCCAAAGCTAAAAAAACACTGGAATCAGCATCGACGCTGAAGACCTGGCCCCCCTTGTAACCCAAGATATCTCGAACCGTTTTGATCATAGTCTTCTCCTTTTCTGACGATGCATGAGTATCGGTAGGTCTTAAACTCTATCGAACTGTTTCCCCTTGTCAATCTCCTGCTGGGACAGCGTCACATGCGGACTACGCGCGCCGGCAAGAACCTCGCTCAATGCAAATTTTTTCTTGCGTTAAAAAATATTTCCATGATACAGAGGATTAACTTTAGAACCCCGTACAGGTTTTGGATACATAAACACACAGGTTGTCTGGTGGTTAGAAACACCTCGGCACTACTGGTCAAAGTAAAGGAGCAAGAAGATGGCAGAAGGTACTGTAAAATGGTTTAACGATTCCAAAGGCTTCGGATTTATTGAGCAGGATGGGGGCCCCGATGTCTTTGCCCATTTCTCCGCTATTGAAAGCGAGGGTTTCAAATCCCTCGCCGAAGGCGAACGCGTCACCTTCGACGTAGTTGAAGGCGGCAAGGGTCCGCAGGCGGCTAACATTCGCAAGGCCTGATAAGAGACCGCAAGACTGTACCACTTGAAAAGGGGGCAGGCGAAATCGCCTGCCCCCTTTTCTTTTTCTTTATACAAACTGAAGAGACCATGCCTTTGCCATCATTTATCAACCGCAAGACCGTCGCTTATGCACTCTACGACTGGGGGAATTCGGCCTTTGCCACCACCGTTATGGCTGGCTTTTTTCCGGTATTTTTCAAGCAATTCTGGAGTGCAGGCAGCGACGCGACCCTCAGCACAGCCCGCCTCGGCTTTGCCAACGCTGCGGCCGGACTGCTCATTGCCCTGTTGGCTCCGGTCTTGGGCGCTATTTCCGATCGCGGGATCCACAAAAAGCATTTTCTGCTCTTCTTCACCCTGCTCGGAGCCGGCTTCTCCTGCGCACTCTTCTTTATCGGCCAGGGGAACTGGCAATTGGCAGTACTCATCTACATGCTCGGCACCATCGGCTTCATCGGCTCAAATCTGTTTTATGATTCCCTCCTGGTTGATGTCGCACTGCCGGCGCAACGTGATTTCGTTTCGGCCTTTGCCTATTCCGCGGGCTACCTCGGCGGTGGGCTTCTCTTCGGATTGAATGTCGCTATGACTATCAATCCGGCCTTCTTTGGCCTGAGCGGCCCCACTGAAGCGGTCCAACTCTCCTTTTTATTGGTCGGTCTCTGGTGGGTCGTCTTCAGCCTGCCGGTTCAGTTCACAGCCCGCGAGCTAAGAGATCCAAAACCACTAAAGCTGAAGCTGGTGCGTGATGCGTTCATGCAACTGGCCGGCACATTCAGGGATATTCGCAACTACCGCCCTATTCTGCTATTTTTACTCGCCTACTGGCTCTACATCGACGGCGTTTATACCATCATCAAGATGGCGGTTGATTACGGTCTTTCTCTCGGCTTTCACTCAAATGCCTTAATCACAGCCCTGCTGATTACCCAGTTTGTAGGTTTTCCGGCGGCGCTCTTCTTTGGCTGGTTGTCCGAGCGGATCGGCGCCATCCGCTCAATCCGCATCGCAATTATCGTCTATCTGTGCGTCACACTCTACGCCGCCTTCATGCGCACCGAGTTCGAGTTCTACCTGTTGGCCGTGACCATCGGTCTGGTTCAGGGTGGGGTGCAGGCTCTGTCGCGCGCAACGTTTGCCAACCTGATCCCGCCAGGAAAGAGTGCCGAATTCTTCGGTTTCTACAACATGATGGGGAAATTTGCTGCTATTCTAGGACCTGCCTTGATCGCGATAACCGGTTTGATTGCCCATCGCGCCGGTCTGGCTGAGACGACGGCGACCCGACTCGGAATCTCCTCTATCTCGATCATGTTTATCGGCGGCTGGATTTTACTCGGCGTTGCCGGCAAATCTTTTCCACCCTTGAAGGGGCAGGAAGACCAATGACTCAGAATCTGATTATGATTGGCATGCCAGGTGCTGGCAAGAGCACGATTGGCGTTCTGCTCGCTAAACATCTCGGACTCGATTTCATCGACACCGACCTGTTGCTCCAGCGGCAGGAAGGTCTGCGGCTTCAGCAGTTGATCACCCTGAAGGGCTTGGACAGCTTCCGTAAAGCCGAAGAACAGACGCTCCTTTCACTTAACTGTGAGAATACCGTCATCGCCACCGGCGGTTCGGTCGTCTATTCACCAACCGGGATGTCACATCTCAAGGGCCTGGGGCGATTGATCTACCTGCATATTTCACTCCCTCATTTGACTCAACGCATCGCCGACATGGGGGAGCGTGGTATTCTGATAGCCGCAGGGCAGAGCTTTGCTGAGCTTTACGAGGAGCGAACCCCACTCTACAGCCGGTATGCCGACCTCGATATTGAGATCGATGATTTGGGCGTCGAAGCAGTTTTACAAAAGATCGAACAACGCAGCACAATGGGCTGAACCCTTAAAGGGGTCGTTTATTGTTGCAGATGAGGTGTCATGGCACAGACGGAAGTAACCAGGAGTTGGCTAAAAACCTCGGCCGCTGGCTAGCGGCGGGGAAAAGCTCAGTCAGCCAAGCAATCTAAAAAATCCGACAACATCCTTTTTTAAGCCTTCAATGCGCTGGTTAAGAGCCGATCGAGCTGATTGGCAAAGGCCTGGCGGTCGGCGGCGTTAAAACCGGCAGGACCGCCGGTCTCGACTCCGTTGCTGCGTAGCTCCTCCATAAAGTTTCGCATCGAGAGGCGCGCACCGATATTCTCCGGCGTATATATTTCCCCACGTGGATCGAGCGCCGCGCCACCCTTTTCTATCACCAGCGCCGCCAGCGGGATATCGGCCGTCACCACAAGATCCCCGGCCTCAAGCAGGCGGACAATCTCAGCATCGGCAACATCCGGTCCGGCGGCAACCTGCAGACTGCGGATATATGCTGAGCGCGGCATCGCCATCGAGCGGTTCGCCACCAGCACCAGTTCGATCTGTCGTTTTTCTGCAGTCCGGTAAAGAACCTCTTTGATCACCCGCGGACAGGCATCACCATCAATCCAAAGTTTCATTCTGTATATCCAAACATTGATGCTGTCGCGAGAAAGCAAAACATCCGATGGCTGCCACGACAGTCTCCGGTCTGAAGGAGCAAGGTGCGTTTGTGTTCACCCGTATCACCCGCAACACAGACCTCTCGGGCTTAGGCTAGAGGAAGAATCTCAACGCGCGACTCCTGTGCGATTCATCTCTGACACCTGCTCATTGAGAGTCCAATAATCGTAAATGATCCCCAACAAAAACACCCCACCGGTCAAAAGGTAGACCAGCCCCGACAACCATTTTTTCTGATAGAACCGGTGCACGCCGAACAGTCCAAGAAAGGTCAGGAGGATCCAGGCCAGATCATAATCGAGTGGACCCTGCACAAACAGATCATCGGCGGTCTTCTGCATTCCAGGGATCAACAACAGATCAACCAGCCAGCCGATAAAAAACAGTCCCAACGTAAAAAAATAGATCGTCCCACTGATTGGGCGACCGTAATAAAACCGGTGAGCGCCGATGAAACCGAAGATCCATAGCAGATAACCAACCAATAAAGAATGTGATTTCATTTTGCACTCTTGTTCAAATATTTTAACCGTTCAAGTTCTTCCATCAACAGACTTCCCTGATCGAGACTGTTGAAGATAATCGCCGATGTCATGGTCGCACGCGAAATGGCATCAACCTGTGGGTCGAAATTCCAGGGGGTGGTCAGATAACCGCCAACCACACTTTTGCGCATCTTCGCCGTCTCTTCCACTGTCCATCGAATATTTCCATAACGGGTCAGATGCAGGGGCTCAAAGGCAACAACCTTCCCCTGGGCGTCAAACAGGTAATAGAAATGGACGTTATGACAAACATCGCAGATTGCGGAACGGGCCAAAACTTCGGCAAAGAGCGGACGGTCTCCAACCCAAGCGCGGTACACCTGACGGTGACTGGGTAATTCCAAAACTTCAAACTTTGAAACGGGTCCAAACCCGCCGAAACTCTGTTTAATGCGCTCGGCCCTCAACTCGGGCGGCAGAAAACTTTCGACCAGGGTATCCTGAATATCTTTGTTAACCGGCAGTTCGGAAAATTCCTGAACTGGTAGAGAGAGGGTCTCTTTCAGATAAGAGAACAGATCATCCATATCCTTATCCAAACCAAGATGGGTGCCGGCAACGACCGATGGCCGGCCGGGGTCTCTACGCAGGTAGAGCGAAAAGGGGGTTGGGCCACCCCCCACCGCGGTGTGCAATTTAAAACTGAGATCGGAGACAATCGGAAAATCAACGGCGTAGATATCGACAAAATCCTCAATCTGGAGATCGTTGTTACCGACCGCTGCCCCAAGCATCCGAATTTTACCGCGGGTCTGTGGGTCATCCTAGATCATCTGAAACAGCTTATTGTAGGGCAGAGTCTGCTTCTTGCAATGCGGACAGAGCACATTGAGAATTTCAACCAGCACGACCTCGCCGCCGACCTGGCTAAGTGTGAAGGTTTTTCCCGGCGCAAGGCCAAGATAGGTCCGCTGATGCTCCTGGTGCGGTTGCGGCAGTGCGATTTCGGGAAAGCGTTCACCCATGTCGATGCACCGCCCGGCAAGCGCCGGACTATACGGAGCAACCAGCAGCAGAACCAGCAAAACTGTTTTTTTGAACATGGCAATCTCCAGGTTCTTTACGCTCAGCGTTTGGATAAAACGTCAGTCGTTGGCGATTGAAAGGTTTTCGGCAGGAAAACCCAGAGGCGGCCCTGTTGCTTCATTCGCCCGGCCAGAGCTCCGGCGTCGGCCCCCATCCCCCAGAAAAAATCAGCCCGGACCCTCCCCTTGATGGCTCCGCCGGTATCCTGCGCGACCATCAGGCGATTCAGCGGTTCTCCAGTGTTCGGCCAGCTGGCGGCAAGAAAGACCGGTGCTCCGAGCGGAATGGTGCGGCGATCCACCGCCAAGCTCCGCTCTGCCGAGAGTGGAATCCCTAAAGCCCCCGGCGGCGACTCAATGCCATGTGCAAGTTCACGAAAGAAGACGTAACTGGGGTTTTCGTCCAATAATTTGCGCCCCGCCTCGGGGTTTTCGTTCACCCAGCGCCGGATATTCTGCATCGACATCTGCTCACGGCTCATGGCGCCGCGTTCCAACAGGAGCTTGCCGATCGAGTGGTATGGATGACCATTCTGATTGGCGTAACTGAGCATCACCTTCTCGCCGTCAGGCAGCAGAATGCGCCCGCTCCCCTGGATGTGAAGAAAGAAGAGTTCAACCGGGTCGGCAACCCAGAACAGTTCATTACCCGCCAGCGGGTTGGTGGTGCCGTCGATCTCACCGCGCTCAAAATAGGGGATCACCCGTCTCCCCTCAACCCGACCGCGCAGTCGATAGTCGGTCAGCTCCGGGTAGATTTCGCCCAGATCGATCGTCAGCAAGTCATCGGGCTGGCGGTACAGCGGATAGCGATAAAGGTCATCGGCCGTTCGGCTCCCCGCCATCTCAGGCACGTAATAACCGGTGATGGTGCCGGTCAGGCTGCCGTCTTGGTTGATCAATTGCCAGGGGGTGAAGAAGTTTTCAAAGAAATGACGCGCGGCCTGTTCATCGCCCGATGCGACAAAGAGCGCCTCACTGCAGACCTGCGCCCATTCCTGCCGTTTGGCGATCGCACGACAGCTATTCAGAAAGGTATCCAGCGCGGCAGAGGGGGTGCTCTCCTGCCACATCGGCAGGTCACGAAAATCTGCCGGACGCAAGGGCTCGGATTCAACCGAAACTGGCGGCACAACAGGCGGCGGCGCGCAGCTGGCGAAGAGCAAGAGCAACAGGATCGATAGGTGGAACAGTTTCATCATCCCTCCAAGTTAAGCAGATCGCACCAGTATAGACGAAGCACTGAACAGGAACCAGCAGAAGCGTCCTTAAGGTAGCGGTCCTTAAAACATGTCAAGCGGGTCGACATCGACGGTCAAACTGACACCCGCCGGGACCTTCCACTGTTCGGCATAATCAAGCAGCCGCCCCAGCTGCGGCCGTTTTGCGGCCTTAAGAAGAATCTGCACACGATCTTTGCCGCGCAGCCGAAAGAGTGGGCAGGGGCTGGGACCGAGAATCTCCACCGCGCTTCCAGCATCGGACAGGTAGGCAGAAAAGTCCTCAGCAACCCTTGTCACCCTCTTTGCGCCGATCCCGGAAAAAACCAGATTCGCCAGATGACCGGCCGGGGGATAGCCCAATTCTTGGCGGAAAAGGATCTCCTGCGCATAGAAGCGCGCATAATCCTGCTCGGCCGCACATTGCAGTGCGTAGTGGTCGGGGCTGTAGGTCTGAATCAGCACCCGCCCCCCGCCGGTCCGACCGGCGCGACCCGCCACCTGGGTCAACAGGGAGAAGGCCCGTTCGGCGGCACGGAAATCGGGCAGATTCAATACCGCATCGCTCGCCAGCACGCCAACCAGTACCACACCGGGGAAATCGTGCCCCTTGGCAATCATCTGGGTTCCGACCAGGATATCGACCTGGCCATCGAGCATCTTGCGCACGATTTTTTGGTGAGCGCCTTTTCTGCTGGTCGTATCCCGATCCATGCGCGCAATCCGCGCACTGGGAAAAAGTTCGACAATCTCCTGCTCCAAGCGCTCAGTGCCGAACCCTTCAGGATTAAGCTGATGTCCCTGACAACGCGGACACTCAACTGGCGGGGTAATACTGTAATCGCAGTAATGGCAGCGCAGATGCTGGGCCTTTTGATGGTAAGTCAGGGTAATTTCACAGTTGGGGCAGCGGAAGGTCTGGCCACAATCGGCACAAAGCAGAAACGGCGAAAAACCACGGCGGTTGAGCAGCAATAAAACCTGCTTACCGAGGTTCAAGGTCCCCCCAATCTCTTCCTGCAGCTGGGTCGAAATCAACTGCTCGGGGGGCTGGCCGCTCAGATTAACCAGCTGAACCTTGGGGAGTTCACCGGCATGGGCGCGCCGGGTTAATTCGAGTTTCTCCATCTGGCCACTGGCGCAACGATAGGCGCTACCGAGGGAGGGGGTGGCGCTGCCGAGCAGGACCGGACAACCGACCTTCTGACCACGCAAGAGCGCCAGATCGCGCGCGTTGTAGCGGAAGCCTTCCCCCTGCTTGTAGCTGCTCTCGTGCTCTTCGTCGACGATGATCAGCCCGGGCCGCTGCAGCGGCGCGAAAATAGCCGAACGCGCGCCGATCACAATATCGATATCACCGCGGGCGATCTGCCGCCAGGAATCGAAGCGTTCGCCAGCGGACAGCCCCGAGTGGAGGACCGCAATGCGGTGCCCGCCAGCTTCAAAGCGGGCACGAAAGCGGCCAACCAGCTGTGGGGTCAGGGCAATCTCAGGCACCAACACCAACCCCTGACGCTCCTGTTTGAGCACCTCGGCAATCGCCTGCAGATAGACCTCGGTCTTGCCGCTGCCGGTCACGCCCTGGAGAAGAAAAGGGCTAAACCCGTCGGCGATCACAGCCTGTTGCAACCGCGCAAAAGCGACCTGTTGTTCTGACGTCAGGCTGAGGGGCGCATCGGTTTTGACCGGATCAGACAGGAAGGGGTCACGCAATTTCTCAATCTGGCTTTTGATCAGATAGCCCTGGTCAACCAAGCGCTCAAGAGTTGCATGGGGAGCCACAAACTCCTCGCGCAGAGAGCTTAAAGTCGCCTCCCCCGCCGCCCGGATAAAATCCAGGATCTCGCGCTGCTTGCTGCCTCTCGGCTGGCCCCTGGTGTCTCCAGGATGATAAAGCGAATCACTGAGGGCGGCAACGCGTGGAATCTCGGACGTCAGGCCAGTCGGCAGTGCGCTGCGCAGGGCCATGCCGACCGGATAACGGTAGTATTCAGCAGCCCAGCAACAGAGCTCGAGCAAGGCCTGATCGAGCAGCGGCACTGCGGCGAGCAGTTCACCGACGTCCTTGAGCTTTTCAGCCGTTCCACGGCGCAAAGCGACGACTATTCCGACGATCCGACGCCGACCAAAGGGGACACGCACCCCCTGCCCAGGCCGGATCAAAGGGCAAAGAGCTGCGCCGACACGGTAGGTGAACAGCTGCCGCAGAGGGGCAAAAACAGCAATATCGGCAAGCAATTCAGGCATGAATCAACCAGAGAAAAAAGGCAAAAAACAGAAGGCCGATTCTTTCACAGCCGAGGGTGAAGATCAACTGAGCATCTTCAACCAAGCAGGGCGGGGAAGTCGCAAACGGGATGTTGCCGAAAACGAAGATATATAGCTGTTGCGCGAGACAGAACAGAATTATAGCTCTGTTTTTGGGACCAGAAATCGACCCATAGCATCAAAAAACATGCATCTGCGGGATGTTTTATCATGAAATACAATAACTTAGCTCGGTCAGGCCCCAACCCGAACCAAAACCGAACCCGAAATTCCAACCCGAAATTCCAACCCGAAAAAACCAACCCGAAAAAACTGACCCCATCGGTTGTTATTGTAAAGGGCCGACCCCATCGGTTGTTCTTATGCCCACCCATGGCAAAGCACTTCAGCCTGTTTCAAAACCAATTCAACCGCTGAATCCTGTTTGTCGGGTGGATACTTCCACTTACGCAGACAGCGACGCACCAGATTCCGCAGTTTGGCCCGCACACTCTCACGAACCTGCCAGTCTACCGAAGTGCTCTTTCGGAGTTTCTCCGTAATCTCCACCGCGATCTGTTTAAGGATCTCGTCACCCAACTCGCGCACGGCGCTTTCGTTATTTGCCAAGGCATCGTAAAAAGCGACTTCGTCTGGATTTAGCCCCAGCGCTGCATCACGCTTAAGAGCCTGCTTAAAATCCTTGGCCATCTGGATTAGCTCTTCGATCACCTGAGCGGTTTCTATGGCGCGGGCATGATAACGGTTTAGGGTCGCTAGCAGTCGTTCACTAAACTTCTGCTCCATGACAACATTACTGCGGGTGTGCGCCTTGATGGTGTCGCGCAGCAGCTTCTCCAGCAGTTCGAGCGCCAGGTTGCGGCTCTTCATATTGCGCACGTCTTCAAGGAACTCGTCGGAAAGAAGTGCGATGTTCGGCTTGTCGAGACCGGCAAGTTTGAAGATGTCCGCCACCCCTTCGGCGATCACCGCATTGTCGATGATCTGCTTGAGGGCACTATTCTTCTGTTCCTCGCTGAGTTTTGTGTCAACAGTGGTGTACTTAACGATGGCGGCACGAATGGCGGAGAAAAAAGCGATCTCCTTGCGTAGCGGCTCAGCCTCATCGAGAGTGCCGCAGAGAGAGAAGGCGCGGGTGATCGCTGCCATTGCGTCGAGGAAGCGTTTTTTGCCGTCCTGCAGGCCCAAGAGATGATTGGCGGCCAAGACCAGAATCTGGTGGGCGCGAGTGTGGTAGTCGCTGTAGTCGAAGCCATAGAAAAGGCCACGCACCACGTCGAGCTTCTCGAGCAGGATCGCCAACGCCTCTTCCGACTTCAGGGTCGGTGCACCCTTCCCTTGCGCGTTTATATAAATCTTCAACGCCTGTTTCAGTTCGTTGGCGATACCGATGTAATCGACCACCAGCCCACCCGGTTTGTCCTTAAATACCCGGTTGACGCGGGCGATGGCCTGCATCAGGTTGTGGCCGCGCATCGGCTTGTCGATGTACATGGTGTGACAGCTCGGACA
>JBDNGT010000153.1:0-4622 GCA_041689145.1 Geopsychrobacter sp.
ACGAAGCAATGATCCGCCTCCCGGGCATCAACTGCTATGGCAAGGGTATACTGGATTTCAATTTATGTGTGTTGGCTTCTCACTGTGGGAAAGTGGTTGAGGTTGTATGAGATGACTTATGGGTAATGGGCAGCCCTAGGCAGCCCTCACATGTTGTCGTGCCCGTAAACCGGGATATAAATTGAGACCGCTGATGGCTGCGTATTATTCAATAATAACTATTCAGCGGAATTAACTCTGTCTCTCAATCCGACCATTTTCTCGCATGAAGGCTTCCCGTGAATATCCTAAGGCGTCCAGCCAATCGCAAAGTTCAATAAAATCAAGTCTTCGCACAAAAGTTTCAGTCTTGGTGATATGGGTTCGGTCTATCCCTAGACTCTTAGCAAGAGAGTCTTGACTAATGTCATTGGACTTTCTTATCCGCTTGAGGTGGTGAATCATCTCAATATATCTAGGATCATGGATGCTCTTCATGAGCACGATAATCCCCTATGTTTGCGAATGTGCGAAAAACGCACATTCTGCTTGCTATCCAAATTATCAATGGCTAGGCTAAGTGTTCAGAAACTAACAATGATTATCTTTTACAGAACATACAAAAAAGGGGGATTTGTGAAAATAAAATCTAATGCGTTGTGGTGGGTGGCTGGTGTTTTTTTTACAATTGGTGGATTAGGTTTAGCAAGGGAGGATTTTGTTTCTGGTTTTCTTACGCTGTTGGCAGGGTTGATTTGTTTTCCTTTGGTTCGGAAAAGCATTTTTTTAAAATTTCGAATAAAGAATAATAACTTTTTAAGCATTGGCTTGGTGTTTGTTCTTTTTACGATTGCAGCAATCTCTACAAGTAATACCAAAAAGCAGAAAGCTACAAATCTTGGATTCACTTCAATTGAAGAATACAGAGAAGCCATCAGTAATGACGCAAAAACTAAAGAAGAGTGGGACAAAAAAAAACGTGAAATAGCTAAGGAAAAATTCGCAATAGAACTTAAGAAATATGAAAAATCTAAGGCTGAAAGGATCGCCAAAGATGAAGAAGAAAAGAAATGTCGTCAAGACGTTCAGTGTTGGGCCGATAGAAACATGATTCAAGCTGATGTCTACTGTCAGGAACAAATTGAGCGTTTAGCAAAATACGAGTCAAGATGGAGTGACGAATTTTTGGAGAACAAGTTTGATAGAGCCGAGTGGAAGAATAAAGACAAAGGAATTGTGAGTTATGTTGGAGATAAGATACAGCTACAAAATGGATTCGGATCCTATCAGAACCATATTTATCGATGTGATTATGACACATTAAATGAGCAAGTAATTAATGTGAGTATTTTTTCAGGACATCTCTGATGATCGACAATACTTTTTTACAAGACAGTAGAACGCATGGGGGAGTTCCTAGTCTGCCGAATTAATCACCTTTGTCGCGCATGCGAGTTGTCGTGGCAACAAACTGATATTTGTAATGATGAAGTGGTGAGTTGAAACTATTCATAGGCGATGATAATCGCTAAGAACAGGTGATGTGAGAAAATCTAACATTTTAATTTGCTATTCGAGTATCACTACACCAGATTCTAAGGGAACACGGGGAGGGAAACAAAAGTGAGAGCTTTAATTGTCGTATTTATCCTCATTTTGTCAGGTTGTTTACAAACGGGTTTAATGGATTATCCGGGAGGGCCAAAAGATATTGCCAAAGCTAATGCTGCAATTGAAAAAAGGATGAAGGAGCTTAACAGTCAACAAATAATAGCTGAAAAACATGAAAAGGCCAAATGGGAAGTACTAGAACGGCAATCCGAGGAATACAATCTGGCAGCCGCAAAAAGGGAACAAGAGGAAAAGGCCAAGCGTGAAGAAAATCAGAAATTCTGGAAAGCGAAACGAGAAAATGACAGGAAATGTAATGAGTCGATATTCTCGAATGTCGATCCAAACGGCTACACAAATAATATTGAACAAAAGCTAAAATCTAAACTGCAAAAAACAAGTATCACTGCCAAGTGCGGTTTCAATACGTGCGAAAATGAAATCCATTGTGTATTGAGAGCGCCTGAAGGGAACAAAGACCCCCGAATGCTTCATAGCGTCCAAAAAGTGGCACTAGATGCTGCAACCGACTTAATGGGTACCTACCCAATAGGTTATTCCATATCGGCTCAAACAGCAGACGATATCCCTCTTGCGCGATTTATTTACAATTACCAATTTGACACATTGACCCCCATAATAATGTGGAATTAATTTAATCCTGCTATTTATCTTATGCTGTAAAGGAGAGCGTGTCGGTAGATCCCGAATTGCAAAGTATTATTTTGATCAGTTATACTTTGTTCAGATGAAGTGGGGAGTCGGGCCAATTTTTCAGGACATCCTCATAGCATCGATAATCAGGAATTATCAAACCAAATATTTGGTTTGATACCATTAATATCAACGCACTAGATATGTATTAAATATAATGCAAATTCAATGCTTTTATTAACGGGGAAAATGGGAAGGTAAGATTTCAGGGAAGCATTGATCTTGAACGAAGCGCACTCCTGCACGTTTAAACACCTGCTTGACGGTGTCGATTTGCTTCTGAACGATTGGATTTGGATGTGATAGCAATCTAGTGACATCCTTCCGTAGGATAGAGGATATGACCTTTTGGCGTTCGGATGGCATTGCCTTTTTGATGGATTTGTTGATTTTATCCACTCTTCGTTGGGTTAAAGGCTGGCGGAATTTAACATGGTCGAAGATATTTAAAGATTTCGTGTTGATTGGGAGGCTTGTAAAGTCAATCCTATCTCTCAAGAAATCTTTGTTGGCCTGCAATTCAAATCGAGTAAAGGTTTCTTTGTTGTATGAACGAATACCCTTAGCCCCTTTCCTCACGTAACCATTCTTGCCTCTATAGCTAGTAGCCTTGTCCGTGCCAACTGAACCAAGTCTCGAATGATTCAAGGTAGTTGATTGATAAAACCATTTGCTCAGTGTACTCAGGTTACGCTGATTTAGATGAACAGGTTTGTAATCCATTGCAAATTCGACTTGAGTAACGCTGGCGTGCTGGCTAGATAAGCCAACGTGAGCAAGGGCCTTTGTTATGATCTCAGTAACTTCTCTTTGGGTTGCTGTCGTTGGGTCTTGTATTGCTATTTGGCACCATGCCGTATGTTCTCCAGTGTATTTAACAATCTCAAGAGTGCTTTTACCGACTTGGAACCTGTAAATTGATTTATTTCGGGTTTTGAATGTGCGAATAAGTTTGTGTTGTGACTGCTTGAGTGTGTCCAGACAGTAAAAGTAGCATTTGGAGCTAACAGATAGTTGGATGCGGTCGATGGAGTAGTTTGTACAGCACAAGACTCCATTGATAATAGGTCGTTGCGTCTGGAGTTGGAAAGTTCCCGTTGGGAATTTTGTTCTTATCATCAGCGACCACCTGTTGTCGATCCTGAGAGTGGGTCGGGGGAAGGTGGTTCAGGTTACCACTTTGTCGGAATGCAGACCCTATCCCCCAAGGCTATATATTTTATCTTGCAATCTTGACCCTGTATTTGCGGTTTAGGGGTAGTTGTATGATACCCCCTGCCTAGGATGCCCTACGGTGCAGATGACAATACATTTCTTTATGAAAACGGCTTGCTTCGCCAAGGACATAGTTAGACATGTCCTGCAAGAGAATTAAAGAGGAAAATGTTCTGATTTATAGTTACTTACGAACAATATAGTTTATACGGTTACTTCAAATGTTGATCTCAATGGAATCGTCAAATCAACTTCCCTGACAAGAGAAATGGAATTCCTATACTGTCTTGCATGCATATACACCCACGTGTTGAACAGACCGGGGCTGGCGGTGACAAGTCCGCTGGATAAATTGTATAAGAACCTATGTTTAAGATAAGAAAAAACTAAAAAAACCGCACGAAGGATGTTTGATCATCGTCTGTGCGGCTTTATTGTTTTTGTGTTTGATCCCCCTGTTGCATTCTGATCCTTATAACAAATTATATAATAATTCCCTAGGTTTTTCTCACGAAAATGGCTATCGGCACCCCGCCGGCATAAGCGGGGCTGGCTTCTCAACTCGTCGCCTTGCTCAGCAGGGGAGTGCTTGCGTCGAGCCCTTCGAGGGTCAGGAAGAAACAGGGGCATCTCCCAATTTCCAACGGTTCTGGGAGGATCAACGGTTAAACTACGCAGATAAGTTTCTTGAAAACTGGACGACCCGAACGCTGCAAACCGATATGGAATCGATGAAAAAAGTAGCGCAGATGTCACGCAAACACAATCCACTGATAAAGAACTGGTTTAAGGCCAAAAGACGACTTTCCAGTGGCGCCGTGGAGAGCCTGTACCTCAAGGCAAAACTCACTATGAAAAAAGCATTCGGTTTCAGAACTCTGAAATGCCTACAAATCGCCATATATCATGTGCTTGGCAAGTTGTCGGAACCAGAACGTTTCCACAGATTCTGCTGACGAGCCGTAAAATTTGATGATGGTCTTGTTGGGGCAGTAACGGAAGATGAACTTTTCAGAGGTCCAGAAGGCTTCTACCGACCAGATCCTCCGTTAAAACCAGAAGATCGTTGCTCTCCCTGTTAAGGATCGAGATGGGTCGGGATC
>JBDNGT010000154.1:0-15667 GCA_041689145.1 Geopsychrobacter sp.
GCAGGTATTTATCGAATGGAAAGCGTTAGCCAACGAGGATTGGCAGCCAACCTACTCAGTATTAAGTGGGAATATCAAAAGGGCCGTCAAAGAAGCCTTGATGGCTGAACAGGGTCATATCTGCTGCTACTGTGAGCAACGGCTTGCAGATGATGATTCCCATATCGAACATTTTCGACCCCAGCATAACCCAGCGGTTGATCCACTTGATTATTGTAATTTGCTCTGCTCCTGCCAAAAACAGATAAAGAAAGGTGAACCTCGCCACTGTGGCAACCTTAAAGACGACTGGTTCGATCCTGACCTGTTGGTCTCACCGTTTGATCCAAGCTGCGAAGAGCGGTTCGTTTTTGAAGGGGATGGGGTGATCAAACCAGCGGCTGACCAAGATATGGCAGCGTCCAAAACTATTAATAAACTTGGTCTGGATATTCCGAAGCTTAATTCCTTTCGGGGGAAGGTCATCGAACCATTTTTGGATGATGGGTTATCGAATGAGGAATTTCAAGCGTTTGTTTCTGGTTATCTAAACAAAGATACAGCTGGGCGTTTTGGAGAGTTCTGGACGACTATTCGTTATCTGTTCGGGGGCATTATTCCCGCATGATTGATCGCATAGCCCAGGCACTGGCCAAACTTTTTGACCGACATCGGATCGTCTTCTGGTACGACGCCAAGCAGGAATTGAGCGACAACTTCGAGGTGCTATCGCTGCCCGGCGTCGAGAAGTTGGAGATCACCAATAACGAGTACGGCATCAAATACAAGCTACTCCGCGAGCAACCGGAACAGAAATTTCTGCTTTACCACGAAGGACCTCAGCCCGCCGATCTGGATAACTGGCTGCTGGACGTGCAGCTGGCTCACGGCGAGTTCCGAACTGATCAAATCGGTATTTGGTTGAGCGAATTGGAGCTTGGTCCTGAATTTACCGCTGTTGCACAGGAACATGTTGAATTTCTCAATGCAGCAAAGCGCAGGTCAGGACTGAAGGCGATGCTGAAGAAGGATGATACGGCAGGGCTGATTCGCCTAAAAATGCTGGCGGTGTGTGTAAGGACAGAGGCGAGGATTGATGAGATTCTAGAAGGGCTGCTGGCTGAGTTGGCAGTCGATCAAGATGACAAGTTCAAACTGATTGCTCGCTGTCAGTTGGACGTCTTTTTGTGGGAGCAGCTGAAGCGAAATTACGGTTACCAGTCTGATTCACCATCAATCCCGGATTTTGCTATTGAATTGTTCAAGTCGTGCTACGCCATGGGGACCGATGGCCCGGTGCGGTTATCGAATGAGGCCATGGTTTTCCTGCGACGTTGGAAGGATAGTATCCGCCACCGTGATGCATTCGAGAAGCTTTCGGCGAATTACGCTGATGTACTGAATATCGAAAAGGATCTGGAAACCAGGGATTACAAGCGGCTGGTAGATCTTGATTATTACGAGCTGATTGATCAGAAGATTCTCAGTGATCTGGTTCGGGTTGTTGTTGGGCAAACCATCTCATCCGGTGAATGCACTCTGTTTGTTCGACAAAGGCGGCAAAGCCACTGGTATAAGGATTACCAACATGTTTACGAAGCAATAGATTATGCTGCGCAGTTTCTGAGCGTTCTGAAAGATGCCAATCTGGCCATGGATTCCGTTGACAATGGTGTCGCTCGATACACTCAATCCTGGTTCAGGGTCGACCAGTTCTATCGGCATTTTATGTTTCATGCCCGGAAATCTGGTCAGATGACCTTGCTGGGATCGCTGCTGGAGCTGGTCGAGAATCAGTACACCAACAACTTTCTTCTGAAGGTAAACAACAACTGGCAACAGGTGGTTGATGAGCAAGCCTCTTGGGGCGCACCGAAGTATTCTTTGCAAAACCAATTCTTCAGGCTGATGGTTAAGCCTTTTTTACGTAAAGACAGAAAAATATACGTAGTGATCTCGGATGCGTTGCGTTTTGAGATTGGCGATGACTTGCTAAGCCTGATCCGTCAAGAAGATCGTTATGACGCAAAGCTTGAGCCCATTCTCTCCATGTTGCCTAGCTTTACCCAGCTTGGTATGGCTGCGCTGCTACCGAACAGGGAATTGAGTATTGCTGAAGACGAGACAGGCACCGTCCTGGTCGATGGGCAGAGTTCCAAAGGGACTGCAAATCGTACAAAGATTCTCCAGGCCGGACTTGATGGTGGGAGTGGTTTGGCGCTTCGTGCTGAAGATTTGATGAAGATGAACAAGGGTGAATGCCGTGCTCTGGTTCGGGATCACGATGTTGTGTATGTCTACCACAACCTGATTGATAAGGTGGGCGATGAACGTGATTCAGAGGAGCGGGTCTTTGAGGCGGCAGATGAGACGTTGCAGGATTTGATGAAGATCATCAAGAAACTCACGGCGGCCAATGCCAGTAACCTGCTTGTCACTGCTGACCATGGCTTCATCTATCAAAATCGGCCGCTGGATGAAAGTGATTTCTCGGCAACCGCGGCGCAGGGAGCCGAGGTCTTTTATCGAGATCGCCGCTTTGTCCTTGGCAAAGGTTTAGCCGAGCAGGAAGGGCTGAAGAAATTCTCTGCAGAACAACTGCATTTGACCGGGGATCTCGAAGTACAGATTCCCAAATCGATTAACCGCTTGAGACTCAAGGGCTCAGGTAGTCGCTTTGTACATGGTGGAGCAACTCTTCAGGAGACGGTACTCCCCGTTATCCATATTAATAAGAAGCGTAAGAGCGATCTGGGTGCTGTGGATGTCGATATTTTGCCGAGTGCCTCTAAGGTTATTACCGCTGGACAACTTGCAGTGACTTTCTATCAGATTCAGGCGTCCGACGATAAAATTCAGCCAAGGACTCTGCGAGCCGGTATCTATACAACAGGTGGTGAGCTGATCTCCGATCGGCACGAACTGTTGTTTGACCTGACTTCGGATAATCCACGAGAGAGAGAAGTAAGAGTTCGTTTTGTCCTTTCGCGTGAGGCTGATCAGGCTAACAACCAGGAAGTTGTGCTGCGCCTGGATGAGCAGGTCACTGGGACGTCACACTACAAAGAATACAAAACGACCAAATATCTGATGCGCAGATCGTTTACCAGTGATTTTGAGTTTTAGCCGGAGGGAATATGACAACGCTCGATCAAAAAATAAATGAACATTTCCCCGGAGTCGTGGTTCGAAAAGACCTCGTCAAGACGGTCAAAGGGAATGCGATTGTTCCATCCTTTGTCTTGGAATATCTGCTCGGCCAATATTGCGCGACCTCTGACGAAGCGAGCATTCAGTCTGGTATTGAAACGGTCAAAGAAATTCTGCGAAACCATTACGTGCATCGCAATGAATCAGGTTTGATTCGTTCGACGATTAAGGAGAAGGGCTGTCATAAGGTTATCGATAAGGTGACTGTTGACCTGAACGATTCCAAAGGTGTTTATGAGGCGGCCTTCTCTAATTTGGGTATCAAGAAGGTTCTGGTCACAACAGATACGATCAAAAAACACTCCAAACTTTTGGTCGGCGGAGTGTGGTGCATCTGCGATCTCGAATACGAGCTGACGGAAGAGAAGGACACCTGCCCATGGATTCTCAACTCCATTAAACCGATCCAGCTGTCACACTTTGATGCAGAATCATATCTTGCTGCCAGAAAACAGTTCACGACTGACGAATGGATTGATTTGCTGGTGCAGAGCGTCGGTTTTAACCCTGAGATAATGGGGCGACGCAGCAAGCTGATTCAACTGATCCGACTAATTCCATTCTGCGAACGAAATTACAACTTGATTGAGCTGGGACCAAAGGGAACGGGTAAGTCCCATATCTGCTCTGAGTTTTCACCTCACGGCATACTGATCTCCGGTGGTGAAATCACTGTACCAAAGCTTTTTGTGAACAATTCAAATGGGAAGATTGGTCTGGTTGGTTATTGGGATACCGTTGCATTTGATGAGTTTGCCGGGAAGAAAAAGAAGGTCGATAATGCCCTTGTCGACATTATGAAAAACTACATGGCCAACAAAACCTTCTCCAGGGGAGTTGAGACTCTTGGTGCTGAGGCATCAATGGTCTTCGTCGGTAATACGAAACACAACCTTCCGTATATGCTTAAACACACGGATCTCTTCGATGAACTGCCGGAAAAATATTACGATTCTGCATTTCTGGACCGGCTGCATTTTTACATCCCCGGCTGGGAAGTCGATATTATTCGCGGAGAAATGTTCTCGGAGGGATACGGCTTTGTCGTCGATTATCTGGCTGAGATTTTACGTTCATTTCGTAACCATGATTATTCACACAAGTACGCAGATTACTTCACTTTGCTCAGCGACATCTCGACCCGTGATCGTGACGGAATAAATAAGACCTTCTCGGGCCTAATGAAGATCCTTTTCCCCGCAGGAGACGCACCCGCAGAAGAAATTCCATAGAGCGATGATTGAAATCTACGAAAATGCTAAAAAGATTGGATATACCGCGAGTTACTTTTTGAGGATGGTCAGTGAACTCGGCGGTGTTGAGGCAGCACATCGACTTGTCATGGCAAATAAGCCCTCTGAGGGGTTCACCAGATTGTGGGAATTAAAACACCTGCATCCCCGGCCAGAGCAGGCAGGACAGAGGCACCACCGATTTCCCGCTGCAACGATCTCATCGCCCTGGTGGGGCTCGCCCCGTACGGACTGTTCCTGATCTGACCGCACGTTCTGTTGATCGGGGTGCCCCTGGTTGCGCTGCCCGCATAGCCTGTCGAGTACCACATACGCCTGCGTATGCTATGCTTTGATTTGGTTGTTCTTCGGCCTGCTAGGCTTTATTAAAAAACAGCTCCAATTACAGTTTTCTCCCCCTGCAACATATTAAAATTTTATTATCCTGGGCGGAGATAAAGGAAAGGACGGCTTCATTGTATATCGCTCTGTTGAGCCTCCATGGTTTGATTCGGGGGGGAAATCTTGAATTGGGGCGTGATGCCGACACGGGCGGACAGACCCTGTATGTCGTCGAACTGGCCCATGCCCTGGCCCGACTCCCGCAGGTCGACCAGGTTGATCTGATCACCCGACGAGTGGTGGATACCGGGGTCTCGCCGGATTATGCCGTAGAGATTGAACCTCTCGCCGCGAAGCTGCGCATTGTGCGGATCGAGACCGGTCCGGAAGGCTACATCCCGAAAGAGCAGCTTTGGGAGCATCTGGACAGTTTCGCCGACAACCTGACCAGCTTTTTCCGTGAGCATGAGCTGCTGCCCGACCTCATCCATAGCCATTATGCTGATGCCGGCTATGTCGGTTCGCTCTTGGCTCATCAGCTCGGGATCCCGTTGATCCATACCGGGCATTCCCTGGGCCGCGTCAAGCTCAATCGTCTGCTCGCCAGCGGTCTCAATGCCGGAGAGGTTGAGGATCGCTATAAGATGAGTCGTCGCATTGAGGCGGAGGAAATAACCCTGGCGACGGCGGAACGGGTTATTACCAGTACGCATCAGGAGATCACCGAACAGTATGAGCTCTATGATCACTATCAGCCCGAGCAGATGCGGGTCATCCCTCCCGGAACCGACCTGAACCAATTCAAGCCGCCGCAAGGGGGCGAACTGAAGACCCCGCTCTACCGGGAACTGGTCAGCCACCTAAAAAAACCGCACAAGCCACTTATCTTGGCCCTCTCCCGGCCGGACAAACGGAAAAACATCACTGCGCTGGTCGAGGCTTTCGGCCAATCTGTCGCTCTGCAAAGGCGGGCCAACCTGATGATCGTCGCCGGCAACCGCGATGATATCGATGACCTCGATGAGGGCGCCCAGGAGGTTTTTCACGAACTGCTGGTCGCCATCGATCGCTATGATCTCTATGGCAAGGTGGCCTTGCCGAAACACCATGAACGCAACCAGGTCCCGCTGATCTACCGGATAACCGCGGCCAGCGGCGGCGTTTTCATCAACCCGGCGCTGACCGAACCCTTCGGCCTGACCCTGATTGAGGCAGCCGCCTCCGGCCTGCCGATTGTGGCGACCGAGGATGGCGGTTCGCGGGATATCATCGGCAACTGCGAAAACGGCTTACTGATCGACCCGCTGGAGCCAGAAACCATGACGGATGCCCTGTTACGCCTGCTGGGGGACAGGGCACTCTGGGAACAGTGCCGCGACAAAGGGTTGCAAGGGGTGCGCGTGCATTATGCCTGGGCCGCGCACGCGAAGCGCTATCTGGAGCTGATGACGCCGATCGCGCAAAGGTCCGAGCGCCTGATCCGACATCCGGTGCCGCAGCGCCCCGGTCTCTACCGGGATCGAGCGATCGTTAGCGATCTGGACCAGAATCTGATCGGCGACGATCTGGCGCTCCAAGAGTTGATGAGGGTTCTGCGCCAGCAGCGCACCCGTAGTCATTTCATCCTGGCGACCGGCCGGCGCCTCGATTCGGCGCGGAAATTGATGAAAAAGCGTAAAATCACCGAACCGGATATCCTGATCACCAGCAGCGGCACGGAGATTTACCATGCCCCGGAATTGATCGCCGACATCGCCTGGGCGCGGCATATCGATTATCAGTGGGCTCCGCACAAGTTGAAAAAGATCCTCGCCGATTTCCCCGGCTTGAAACCTCAGCCCAAGCAGGAACAGAGTCGCTTCAAACTCAGCTATTATATCGATCCGAATTGCACCGATATTGAAGAGATCAAGACCCTGCTGCAACAGGAAGAGCAGTCGGTCCATGTGCAGATGGCGTTTGGCCAGTATCTGGATATCCTGCCGTTACGCGCCTCCAAAGGGGCGGCATTGCGCTATGTCGCAGCGCTTAAACACCTGGCCCTTGAGTCCGTGTTTGTCGCCGGAGGTTCCGGGGCAGACGAAGATATGATGCGCGGCAATACCCTGGCCGCGGTGGTCGCCAATCGGCACAACGAGGAATTATCGCAGTTGGTGGATAGTGCACGGATCCATTTTTGTGTTCGGCCGCACGCCGGCGGCATCCTGGAAGCCCTCGACTATTACGATTTCTTCGGGGCCTACAGGGACCCGCGCGAAGAGGGGCAGGGCGCATGAAAACCGCGCGCCTGCTGCTCTGCTGCGATCTGGACCGCACCCTCATCCCCAATGGCGATCAACCCGAATCGCCCGCCGCACGCGAACAGTTCAGCGCTTTTTGCGCGCGGCCTGAGGTCTGCCTGGCCTACGTTACCGGACGTCACCGACAGTTGGTCAACCAGGCAATCGCAGACTACCGGTTGCCCGTCCCCGACTTTGCCGTCACCGATGTCGGCAGCAAGATTTACCGGCTCAATGCTGAGGACTGGCGTGAAGTGGAGCCCTGGCAAAAGCAGATCGCTGCAGACTGGCGAGGAAAGAACCACGCTCATCTTGAACAGGCGCTGCGGGCGATCCCGGAGCTGCAACTGCAGGAAGTGGCCAAACAGAACCGCTACAAATTGAGCTATTACCTGGCGTTGGACAGCGACAAAGTACGGATTCTCAAGCTGATGGCTGAGCTTCTGGGAGAGTTGGCGGTGGATGCCAGCCTGATCTTTAGTATCGATGAGCAGGCGCAGATCGGACTGCTCGATGTGCTGCCGAAAAACGCGACCAAATTGCATGCGCTGGAGTTTTTACAGCAGCGGCTGGGATATGCACGGGGGGAGGTCCTCTTCGCCGGGGACAGCGGCAACGACCTGCCGGTCCTTGGTAGCGGCGTGCGTTCGGTCCTGGTGGCCAACGCCAACGCGGAGTTGAAAGACCAGGCCTGCGAACTGGCCCGCCGGAACGGCCATGGCGACGCGCTCTATCTGGCTAGGAACCATAATGCTGCGCCGGTCGGCAACTATGCTGCGGGGGTGTTGCAGGGCGTCTGGCATTTCTGCCCGGAGTTTCACCCGCAACTGCAGGGACTGGGTTTTGATCATGAATTCTAAATCGGCTATATCAGCTAGATCGGCAAGAGCGGCAGTCTCCCTGTTTGGCGAAGTGCTCTTCGACCAGTTCCCGAGCGGAGAAAAGGTTCTCGGCGGAGCGCCCTTCAATGTCGCCTGGCATCTGCAGTCCCTGGGGGATCATCCGCTGCTGATCTCACGGGTCGGCGCCGACGCTCCCGGTCAGGCCATTCTAAGTTCGATGCGCGCCTGGGGCATGTCCACGGCCGGGATTCAGCTCGACCCGGCGCATCCGACCGGCAAGGTCGAGGTCGAGGTTATCGACCAGGAACCGCACTACCATATCGTCCCGGACTGTGCCTATGACTTCATCGCAGCGGAGCAGATCGTTCCTGTTGCCTGCGATGGCATTCTTTATCATGGCACTCTGGGGCTGAGAAACCCGGTTTCTCGCCAAGCTTTGAGCCGACTGCAGCAAAACCCACAGTTGGCAATCTTTCTCGATGTCAATCTGCGGGCCCCATGGTGGCAACCCGCGGAGGTGCAGACATGGTTAAAGGCGGCACGCTGGGTGAAACTGAATCAGCAGGAGTTAGGGCTGTTGGGATTTAATTCGGCCGATCCGGCCGATCTCGAGCAGGCGGTTATCAGTTTTCAAGAACGCTTCGAGTTGGAGCAGGTCATAGTGACGCGCGGTGCGGCCGGTGCGCTGGTCCGGACTGCTGCGGGGGAGATCCAGCAACTGGTTCCGCAGCCGGCGCCGAAATTCGTCGATACCGTTGGGGCCGGCGATGCCTTCAGCGCCGTTTATCTGCATGGCCTGCTGGCGGACTGGTCCGTCCATGAGACCCTGTTCGCTGCGCAGCAATTCGCCAGCAAGGTTGTCGGCATCCGCGGCGCAACGACCGCAGAGCCGGGCTTTTATCAGGGTTTCATGACAGCCCGATACTAGGTCCAGCGCCAAAAAAAGAATCCTCAAGAACCGACGAAAGGAAGTCGATGTACGAACAGGTCGCCCACTCGCTGCTGAACGATATCCTCAACCGGATCAAACCGGAAATCTCATGCCAGGACCTGCGCCACTTCTATACCCGGCTCGGGGCCAATTTTTACGCAATCCACTCCCTGTTTGTCACCCTCTACGGAGATCGGCCCGATTTTGATGAGCAAGCCCAACGGTTGGTCGAAACCATGGCACGGCAATATATCAATCGTCCCGAAAACCTCAGGGAGAAAGATCTTGAGCGGGAGAAGGATTACAACTGGTTTCTCAGCCAGAAATGGGTCGGAATGGCGCTGTACTGTCGGGGTTTTGGTGGAAATTTAACCGGTCTGCGCGAACGGCTGAACTATTTTCAGGACCTAGGCGTCAACCTGGTGCACGTCATGCCGATCCTGCGCTGTCCTGAGGGGAGCAGCGACGGCGGTTACGCAGTCAGTGATTTCACCGAGATCAACCCGCAGGACGGAACCCTCGAAGACCTGTGCCAACTCGCCGCCGAAATGCACCAGCGCGACCTGCTGCTGGTCCTGGACGTGGTGGTGAACCATACCTCGAACAACCATTATTGGGCGCAGCAGGCGAAAGTCGGCAATCGAGCCTATCAGGATTATTACTACACCTTCGAAAACCGCAACGTCCCGGACATGTTCGAGCAGAGTATGCCGGAGGTCTTCCCCGAAACGGCCCCGGGAAACTTCACTTGGGACGAGGAGATGGGGCGCTGGGTGATGACTGTGTTCAACGACTATCAGTGGGACCTCAACTACAGCAACCCGGCAGTCTTCATCGAGATGCTGAATGTCATCCTGTTCTGGGCCAACCAGGGCGCGGATATCCTGCGCCTCGATGCGGTCGCCTTCTTGTGGAAGAAGATCGGCAGCAGCTGTCAGAATGAACGCGAGGCGCACCTGATTCTGCAGCTGCTCAAGGATTGCTGTCAGGTGACGGCACCGGGGGTGGCATTTATTGCCGAGGCGATCGTCGCCCCGGTGGAGATGGTCAAATATTTCGGTGAAGATGCGGTGGTTGCCAAAGAATGCGAGATCGCCTACAACTCCACTTTTATGGCGCTGATGTGGGAAGCCGTCGCAACCAAGAACGCGCGGCTTTTGAACCGGGGGATTAAGAGTCTGCCTTTCAAACTGGAGCGCGCCACCTGGCTTAACTACATCCGCTGTCATGACGACATCGGTCTCGGTTTCGATGACCGGGATATCGTCCTCTGCGACTACCAGCCCGAAAGTCACCGCAGGTTTCTGATCGAGTACTTCACCGGAAAGTTCGCTGATTCGCATGCCCGGGGCTTACCCTTCGGACAGAACGCTAAGACCGGGGACGCACGTATTTCCGGCTCTCTTGCCTCATTGGTGGGGCTGGAGTATGCCCTCGAAATCGATGATGATAGGGCCATTGGTGACGCCATCAAGCTGATTCACTTGTTACACAGCATGATCCTCTCCTTCGGCGGCATCCCCCTGCTTTATTACGGTGACGAGATCGGCACCTTAAATGATGATTCCTACCGCAGCGATCCGCTTAAACAGGGGGACAGCCGATGGGTGCACCGGCCCTCGATCGACTGGGAGAAGGCCGCACTGCGCAACACCCCCGGAAGCGTAGAGTACAAGATTTTCAGTGCCTTGAAAAAGATGATCGCCGTGCGCAAAGAAATTCGGGTCTTTGCCGATTTCAACAACCGTGAATTACTCGAGGTCGAAAATCCGCACCTGTTCGTATTCGGTCGCTACAACCTCAGTCCGCCGAGCGAGCGGGTTCTGGTGGTCGCAAATTTCAATAATAATCCGCAACACCTGAACCTGGATGATGTCGGAATCTGGGGTGCGCAATACCGTCTGTTTGTTGATCTGATCCGGGGCGAAAGCCCCGATATTTTCAAAAACAATCTGGTCATTCCCGGCTACGGTTTTTACTGGCTAACCGAAAGAAAATAATGCGTTGCATAAATCTGTCTAGCTGATGCGGGGCTGTGGCCCAAGCAGGGTTAACAGCTCCGCCATCGGCGCGCAAAATATAGGGCGGGAAAAGGCACAAGCAATAGCATCAAGGCCTTTTACTTCGGCTCTGTTAATAAATTAAGTTGATTTTATGCAGCGTTCGACGATCCGGCTGGTTTTTTGGAGTTTTGAGCCTGGATCCATGGTGCTGGGTGTCCTATTGATCCAAAGGCAAACCAGGATCGCATTATCGGACAACAAATAGGAACGGCCCAGTCTGATTTTCAGGCGGGGCTTCTATGTGCTGGATATGGTGATTTGTGGGAACGACCAAGATAACCAGCGGGCCACTGAACATGATCGCGCTTGGCCGAGGTTCAGTATCGATTCAACTGGCGCTTCGATTTAGCCAGTATTCTGCCACGTCTCCTCTTTGCAGGCTGTCTGACCAACCCCCAAACGGAGTCTTGGTTGCGACTGGCTGAAGATTAGTGCTAATCAGGTTAATGTTTAGTTCTTCGACTTCCCCCGGAAATAATTACCATTATTCTCTTTTTACGACCAGATAGACGCCAACGACCGTCGCGGCGATGGCAGCTATGGCCACAACCGTTAAGGATTCGTCAAATAGAATCCAGGCTTCGATGCTGGCAAGCGGTGGCACCAGATAGAAGTAGCTGGCCACTTTGGCCATCTCCCCCTCGCGAATCATATACATCAGCAACAAAATAGCGGTCACTGATATGCCAAGGATCAACCAACCGATGGCAAGAAACAGCGACAGTTCCCATGAGACGGTCTGAGTTTCGAATTTCCAAGTCAGCATCGCCATCAGCAGAGTAACGCTGAAGTACTGCCAGAGCGATCCGGCCAGCAGGCTGGTGCCGTTGCCGAAACGCTTCTGATACAGGGTTCCAAGGGAGATGCCGATCAGGGCAGCGATCGCAGAAAGCAATGCTGGCCAGGTCAGGTCGACGTCAGTTTGCTGGCCAGTGTTCAGCAGGACGGTGACCACCCCGGCCAGCCCCAGTCCCAGTCCGAGCCATTGCCGGGGGCGCAAGCGGTCGCCGAGAAAAGCCCAGCCGAGGCAAGCGGTCAGCACCGGCTGAACACCGACAACAATGGCGGTGATTCCCGCTGGCATGCCCCACTTGATCGCCGCAAAAACTCCACCCAGATAAGCGCCATGCACCAGAAATCCGGTGACCAGTTGATGTCCTGCCTGTCGGGGAGAAAGCCGCTTGACGCGAAACAGCAGACATAGCAGTAAAAATACGCCAATGGTCAGGCTCATGCGGATAAACAGAAAATAAAACGGTTCGATGTACGGCAGGCCGTACTTGGCGGCGATGAAGCCGGTACTCCATAAAAAAACAAAGAAGACCGGGATCAGTTTGATTAGCGTGCGGTGCATGTCGGTGTCCTATACTGGGATGTTTGTTGCCGATCAGTAGCTGCAACATTCTTTAAATATACCTAAATTGTTTCTCTACTTTATTACAAGATAAAATTCCTAAAAGTTGTTCTGCTTCATTTGGTCGAACCTCAAAGCGGTACCCGCCCACATTCCTGGCTAGATTGCCTGCTAAGCAAGAACGGCCAACCCCATTTTCGAGGTTTAGTAATGCTAACCTAAAATTGACCATCCAACAGGGGTTGTGCTAACCGAAAATTGACCACCCTGAGCACAGGTTCTCCGGTTAGAATCAGGCTTTATCGAAGGCTTGCATTCTAAAGGAGGAAAGGAGTTGCTTACGATGGATCAATATGAATTTGTCAGAACGGCCCACAGGAGCTACGGCAAGAACATCAGCGAATTGTCCCGAATGACGGGCCATTCCCGCAACACGGTTAAGAAGGCTATTCGCGGTGAACCCTGGGGTTAC
The DNA here is from genome assembly GCA_041689145.1 of Geopsychrobacter sp. GTDB lineage: Bacteria > Desulfobacterota > Desulfuromonadia > Desulfuromonadales > Geopsychrobacteraceae > Geopsychrobacter. The sequence goes on from JBDNGT010000154.1 coordinate 12,705, forward strand.
AAAGAACGCAAGCAGCAGTCATTCCCGATGCTCGGCACCTACCTTCCGATCATCACAGAATGGCTGAAGAAAGACAAGGAACAGCCGAAGAAGCAACGACACACGGCGCGACGGACTTACAACCGCTTACGGGTCGAACATGGCTATACCGGCGGTGAATCCACCGTTCGTCGTTATGTGCGGATGGCGCGTCTGGAACTTGGGCTTGATCCTTCCACTCAGGCGTTCATTCCGTGTGAACCTGATGCCGGACGAGAAGCGGAGGTTGACTGGGGCACGACAACGGCGGTACTGGCGAGAGAAACCGTTCGTCTGAAGTTTTTCTGCATGCGCAGCAAATATTCCGGGAAACACTTTGTCCGCCTCTATCCTTGCGAACGGCAGCAGGCCTTCTTCGATGCGCATATCAAAGCGTTCCAGTTTTTTGGCGGGGTCTTTCCAGTCTTGATTTACGACAATTTGACCACTGCGGTTCAGAAGGTTCTGCTGGGCCGAGGGCGCATTGAGCAGGTCGGGTTTCGCAAGTTCAAGGCCTTCCACAATTTTGAGGCCCGTTTCTGTAATCCCGCCAGTGGCCACGAGAAAGGCGGCGTTGAAGGTCTGGTTGGCTTTGCCCGGCGCAACTACATGGTGCCCGTTCCCGAAGCAACAAACCTTGAGGAGCTAAACGAACAGATTCTCAGGCAGTGCCTCGACTATGGTTCCCATACGATAGCGGGGCGTTCGCAGAGCGTCGACACTCTTTACGTCGAAGAGAAAGGGAACCTTCTCGCGGCTCCGGAAACCGCCTACAGCAACATTCAACCGCATGATGTTCGTGCCGACAAATATGCCACGGCCATGGTGGATAAGAACCGCTACTCGGTGCCCTGGCGGTACGTCGGCTGTAAGTTGAAGGTGATCCTATATGTGGATCGGGTTGAGATCTTCTTCGGCGGCAAGAGAGCTTAACCAGTACGACGAAAAACTTGTTGCTGTTCGTTATCGGAAAGACAGCAAGGGCGGTTTTGCTAAGACGGTTGAAATTGTCGTTGCCTGCCAGCGCCGTGACTGAATATGGACTTATTTGGGGTCACACGCGCGGAAAGAGATTTCCGAGCGTGGCGTTTTTTGGCGTGTTAAGGGGTAGGTGTTTGGTATTTTTAGAATCCAATAAAAACTCAGATACTTTTATTTTGATCTTCGCATTAATATGGCACATTCGCCATAGGTCGGGCCATTAACTCCATCAAGAACATCATGCTCAATATCAAAGGATTGGCCGAGCTTGCTAGTCCATTTTCCAGTTTCAAGCTGGCGAGCTACATGTGTTGGTGTATCGTCTACTGCATAAATTGCGATCTTCTCATATCCCTCTTCAAGTTGCTCCTTCTCACAAACCGCATAGCCACATTGGCTATATGCCTCAATAAAGGCACGTATCGTAAGTTCTCTTGCGACATTTGGCGGCCAATATGCAGTTTCTTGCGCGTCTGGCCACCACCATACGTCATCCTCTGAGGCAGCCCAGGCGATACAGTTATATTCTGGTGTTTGGGGGCTTGTTAGCCTAAACCCGGTTTCTTCAAGTTGGGGAAAATCATCAGATAAATCCATTGTCTCTTCCCCATGCAATCCAAGAAGAAGCCATCTTTTTAACTCTGCCCCTATCTTCTATTGGAACCGGATCTGCGTTTGTAATAGCCTTAAGTGCCCAAAACCACTGTTTAGGTTCTTTGTGTAAGTCTTGAAGAATGAATGGAACTGCGTCCATACCCATGCCTATAACCCGCTGGTAGGCTGGATGCATGGCAATTTTTTCTACCGAAGAATAAAACTTTGTCTCCTTTTCCCATTGTGTTTTGTTAGTTTCAAACTTAACGTATGGGTTTGTGAGACTTCTTGAAATAGGTAAAATGAAATGCCTAACAAAGCTCTGTTCTTTTCTTGAAATCTCTTTAGACTCAGATCCGAACCCGGTATTTTTATAAAATATAGGGTAGTTTGGTCTCTTGCTGGGCTGTACTTGCATCAGGAATGTCATTCAAATAACTCCTTTGCCTTGCTTGTTAAGCAATTGAAAAATATTTGGTTCTTGTAATCTCTCAGTTCTGCGAAATTAGTCCAGAATGAAGAATCATTATCGTCGAAGTTATTTTCCTTAAATACATCTATATCGAATACGTACGGTAACTTATTGTCGTTTGTTTGTGGCTCTATTGTTTGAGTAATCATTGCCGTGGCGCCTATTTCATCATTACGAATAGAGTACTGCATGAAAAACCCCGCTAATCCTTGTGGCAACTCGCCAGGTAGCTGAGGTGCTGTAAATAGGTAGTCATCAAAACTTTTTAGAGGCAAAGGAATGTTGATTTTATTTATATACCTTAGCGCAATCCTTGTGATTTCTGTTGGGCAAGCAATTTTTTTATAAATATTCCATAGCTCTTGAGCTTCAGCGAAGAAAGTTTCCCAGTCTTCGTATGGCTTTAATTTGTTAAAAGTAAAACCATCTGTCCTTGCTTGGAAAATCTTTTTACCTGTATCAGACCTAAACATAAATCCAAGTGTATCTGTTTTGTTGGTTACTTGGGTACTCCCACTTTCAAACTCATCTTTTGACGGAGCCTTGAGTTCCGCCTGAAGCAAGTATTTTTTCTCCTTAGCGGGAAACCTCTTGAATACTTCTTCGTGGATACGCTCTAGGTCATCAATGCCTATATTTTCTGGCAGACGTACCTGTATATCGAAAATTGCTTCAATGATGGGGGCATTGGGGAATGTCTTGAAGTCTTGCACCGGAGTCTCCATTGTGCCTAGTGTCGATACGCGTTACCCTCACCCCATCACAGTAACATGGTGGGAAGGGCTCCATTATATCTTGCCACAGATAGCATCCTTGAAGCTCAATTAATACCACCCTTTAGTCTCAGTGTCCACAGGGGAGCGAGTATTGAATATTTAGGCTGAGAGGTCAAGGATGA
>JBDNGT010000155.1:0-17171 GCA_041689145.1 Geopsychrobacter sp.
AATGCCATCTTGCCGGAATGATTCGCGTTTTTCCTCTCGTTCAACAAATTGGTGAATTGCCTCACGTACCATCCAATGTGGGGTACGGCGACGGGATGTTGCAAGATGTTCAATCCTGACGCGTGTTTCTTGATCCAGTTTGACCGACATTGGCTTGGTGATAGCTGTCATGACCGTTACTCCTTTTTTATGACTCTGGGTAATACTTTAGCATACCAGGGTATTACCTGCAAGCTTTCTGTGGGGTCAAATCTTTAATGTTGACAGATATTGGCGCACCACGGAGCCTGGGGGCAGGCTTCTCAACTTGACACTTTGATGTTCAAAGGTAGCATATCAACCCTACTTCTGTTTAATCTCCGTAATGCGTTTTGACCCGGTGAATATAGACAATAGCTTCTGCATCAGCAATTGAATAGAGGATTCTGTCTTGATAGCTTAAGCAAACGGAGTAGAATCCACTGAGGTCTCCGGCAAGTTTTTTCACTGAATATGGATCGATGGCGACACGATTTTGCAGGATTTCTTTAAGCTTTATTTTTAGACGGGGAGGGTGTTTTTTCAGGTCTTTCAACGCTTCTTTGGTCAACCGGATCTCATACTCTGGCATTAGTCGTCTCCGAAGGCATCTTCGAGGGAGACTGTTTCACCACGTTCGACCTGTTTGGCCGATTTTTTTAGACTTTCCCGGAACCCTGGGATAGAGAGCAGTTCGAGTGATTCCATGAGGTTATCGTAATCATTTTCGGATAGAAGTACGACAGATCCATTTCGGTGCTGGATGCGGTAAACTTCGTGTTTTTCTGTTGCCCCTTTTACGATTTCAAAAAAGTCGCGACGGGCATCTGTTGCGGTTACTCTGGACATTTAATTCTCCCTAGATGTACGTTTTTATGTACATACTCTGCCACGTTTAGTTTGGAGTGTCAAGGTTAGCCGGATGACATAAAATCGGGACAATTCCCCTATTTTTCGTGAGGGGATGAGGTGTGGGAAGAATTTAATAGGACAGGCACTTTATGATTCACCCGCCGCCGGATTTGAGCGCGCTCGAAAACTCGCCTTTGGCTTGAGACATCCGAGCTAGGAAACTATCGGACCATCCATGACCTGTCTGCAAATCGGACTATTTGGCCCATATCTCAGCTCCTTTTTGCCCCATAGCTACAGCTATCAGCCTGCAAACGAATTAAAATCTGTTCTCAAAGATCTAAATTTTCGCTTTAGATCGAATGGGCCGACAGTCTCGGTTCGTGCGTGATTGAAGCAAGCGGGAGTATTTTCATTGATGACCCGGCCCTCCTATGTTAAACAACTGAATCAGTTTTTATGGGGGTAAGCAAGCATATTGGAAGGGTGAAACACTTCGACAGGCCGTATCTAGAACCGTTTTACTGCGGTGTGGTTGCGGCTTATTTTGTTTGCTGGTCTGTATTTTTTGTCAGATATTCTCTATTTTGTACTTTCCAGATCAGCTTATCTCGACTATCTCCGGGGGTTTTATGGCACAAAAGGTCGCACTCATTACCGGCGTTACCGGCCAAGACGGTTCTTATCTGGCCGAGTTTCTGCTCGAAAAAGGTTACATCGTTCACGGCATCAAACGCCGGGCTTCGCTCTTCAATACCGAGCGGGTCGATCATATCTATCAGGATCCACATGTTGAGGGCGCGAACTTTCACCTGCACTATGGGGACTTAAGTGACAGCTCCAACCTGACGCGGATCATCCAGGAGGTGCAACCCGACGAGATCTACAACCTGGGCGCGATGAGTCATGTCGCGGTCAGCTTCGAGTCACCGGAGTATACCGCCGATGTTGACGGGATCGGCACCCTGCGGATTCTGGAGTCGATCCGGATTTTGGGGCTGGAGAAGAAGACCCGCTTCTATCAGGCCTCGACCTCGGAACTCTACGGCCTGGTGCAGGAGATTCCGCAGAAGGAGACCACGCCGTTCTACCCGCGTTCGCCCTATGCGGTGGCCAAGATGTACGCCTACTGGATCACGGTCAACTTTCGTGAGGCCTATGGCATGTACGCCTGCAACGGTATCCTGTTCAATCACGAATCTCCGCGCCGTGGGGAAACCTTTGTTACGCGCAAGATCACCCGCGCCATGGCGAACATTTCTCAAGGGTTGGAAGACTGCCTCTTTCTGGGCAATATGGACGCGCTGCGCGACTGGGGCCATGCCAAGGACTACGTCGAGATGCAGTGGTTGATGTTGCAGCAGGAGCAACCGGACGATTTTGTGATTGCGACCGGGGTGCAGTATTCGGTGCGTCAGTTTGTCGAATTTGCTGCCGCCGAATTGGGCATCACCCTGCGCTGGGAGGGGAGCGGGGTTGCCGAGCAGGGCTTTGTTGCCGCGCTTTCCGGTGAGAACGCTCCGGCGCTCAAGGTCGGGCAGAAGATTGTTGCGGTTGATCCGCGTTACTTCAGGCCGACCGAGGTTGAGACCCTCTTGGGTGATCCGACCAAGGCGAAGGAGAAGCTGGGTTGGGTACCGAAGACCACGCTGCAGGATCTTGTGAGTGAGATGGCTCAGGCTGATCTGCTTGATGCGAAACGGACGCGGCTGTTGAATGATCATGGGTATGCGGTTTTGGTTCCTAAGGAATAGAGCTTTTCACCGCAAAGACGCAAAGAACGCTAAGAGAGACAGGGATAAGGGCTTGGTTTAACAATCTTTTTTGGCGTGCTTTGCGCCTTTGCGGTCAGGAAATAAACATATGAGTCAAAAAATCTATATCGCAGGCCATCAGGGCATGGTCGGGTCGGCCCTGGTGCGGCAACTCGAAAAACAGGCCGATGTCGAGCTGGTGCTGCGCACGCGCGCTGAGCTGGATCTGACCGATCAGGCGGCGGTGCGGGCATTTTTTACTGAAGAGCAGATCGATCAGGTCTATCTGGCTGCGGCCAAGGTCGGTGGAATTCTGGCCAACAACAACTTTCCAGCCGAGTTCATCTACCAGAACCTGATGATCGAGGCCAATATCATCGACGCAGCCCACTGGGCCGGGGTTAACAGGCTGCTGTTTCTCGGTTCAAGTTGTATCTACCCCAAGCTGGCGGAACAACCGATGGCCGAGTCGGCGCTTTTGACCGGACCCCTCGAGCCGACCAACGAGCCCTATGCCATCGCCAAGATTGCCGGGATCAAGCTGTGCGAGTCATACAACCGTCAGTACGGCACCGACTATCGGAGCGTGATGCCGACCAACCTCTACGGCAGCAACGATAACTTTCACCCGCAAAACAGCCATGTGATTCCGGCCTTGATGCGCCGTTTTCACGAAGCGACCCACGAAGGCGCCGCGCAGGTGCTGGTCTGGGGTTCGGGCAAGCCGATGCGAGAATTTCTGCATGTCGATGACATGGCAGCGGCGAGCGTCTATGTGATGAATCTGGATACCGCAACCTATGCTGACAATACCGCGCCGATGCTCTCGCATATCAACGTCGGCACTGGGATAGATTGCACGATCCGCGAGCTGGCGGAAACCATGGCCGCGGTAGTCGGTTTTAAGGGCGAGGTGGCCTTCGATGCTGACAAGCCCGATGGTGCGCCGCGCAAACTGATGTCGGTTGAACGTCTGAAGAGTCTCGGTTGGGAGGCTGGTATCTCCCTGCGCGTGGGGTTGGTGCAGACCTATGCCTGGTTTGTGGCGAATCAGGATCGGTTTCGGAGCTAGAAGCTTATCTCCGCGAACTCTGTGATCTTGAGTGAGTGGATCGAACGGGTGGTAAAATAATTTTTAATTTTGGAGGGTTGGAGGGAATAAAATGATTCAACCAGTGATCCTATCAGGCGGTGCCGGTACCCGGCTTTGGCCCTTGTCGCGTGAAGAGTATCCCAAGCAACTGCTCCCCTTGAACAGCGAATTGACCATGCTGCAGGAGACGGCGGCGCGGCTGACGGGGCTGGCCGATATTGCGGCACCGATGGTCGTCTGCAATGAGGCGCATCGCTTTTTGGTTGCTGAGCAGATGCGTCTTCAGGGGGGCGCTGGTGGCAGCATCATCCTCGAACCTTGCGGGCGGAACACTGCGCCGGCGCTTGCGATTGCGGCGCTGCAGGCCCGGGTCGACGGCACAGACCCGGTGCTGCTGGTGTTGCCGGCTGATCACTTGATTCAACGGCCTGAGGTTTTTCAGCAGGCCGTGGCCGCGGCGCTCCCGCTGGCTGAAGCTGGCAAGCTGGTCACCTTCGGCATCGTACCGGATAAACCGCAGACGGGTTACGGATATATCAAGGGTGGTGAGGCGTTAGTCGTGAGGGGTGAGACGGGGAAGGCTTTTACTCCTGACACTTCACTCCTCACCCCTTACGCGGTTGAAGAGTTCGTTGAAAAACCCGATCTGGCCACGGCTCAAGCTTATCTCGCTTCCGGTGATTATTACTGGAATAGCGGGATGTTCCTGTTTAAGGCTTCCCGTTTTCTAGTTGAGTTGGAACGCTTCAACCCAAGGATGCTTGCGGCCTGTCAGGCGGCACATGTGGCCATGCAGCGCGACCTCGATTTTCTGCGTCTGGACGCCGAGCTGTTTGCGGCCTGCCCGAGTGATTCGATCGATTACGCGGTGATGGAACAGACCGCTGATGCGGTGGTCATCCCACTCGATGCCGGTTGGAACGATATCGGAAGCTGGTCGGCGCTCTGGGAGGTTGGTGAGCAGAGCTCCGCAGGCAACGTCATCCGCGGGGATGTGTTGCTTGAGGATGTCAGGAACTGCTATCTGCACGCCAGCAGCCGCCTGATCGCCGGGGTGGGGATAGAGAACCTGGTGGTGGTGGAGACCGCCGATGCGGTGCTGGTCGCTCATAAGGATCGGGTCCAGGATGTCAAGCAGATCGTCTCCCAGTTGAAACAACAGCATCGCAGCGAAGCGCTGCTGCACAAGCGAGTCAACCGGCCCTGGGGGGCCTACGAGTGCGTCGACGCCGGTGAGCGTTTTCAGGTCAAGCGGATTACTGTGAACCCCGGCGCGAGCCTGTCGCTGCAGATGCATTATCACCGCGCTGAGCACTGGATCGTGGTGCAGGGGACGGCACTGGTCACTCGAGGCGATGAAGTGATCACCCTTAGCGAGAATCAATCGACCTACATTCCTCTTGGCGTGACCCATCGTCTTGAAAATCCGGGAAAGATTCCCCTGGAGTTGATCGAGGTGCAGTCCGGGAGCTATCTGGGTGAGGATGATATCGTCCGTTTTGAGGATGAGTACGGGCGTAAGGACTAAGAGTTTTTTACCACGGAGGGCATAAAAAGCACAGAGGGGAAGCAGGTAAGTAAAAGGCTAAGGGGTCAGCCCTTGAAAGTGGACTCATATATAACTGGAGTTGCTCTGGCAGAAATTGTTCGGAATAAGCGAAGTGAAGCCAGAAATACTGGAATTTATCTCTTAAAAAAATACACAGCGGCAACCAATGCCAAGATAGGTGAGCTGTTCGGCGGCCTAAGTTATTCGGCAGTTGCTAAGGTGGCGCAGAACGTTGCACGGGAGATGGTTGGAGATATTGAGCTAAGGGAACGTATCGGCTGTCTTGTTGCGGAAATTTCTATTTTCAAGGGCTGACCCCCGTGCTTGTCCTTCGTGGAGTGGTTGTTTTTTTCTGTAGATACGAAAAGCACTTTATTTATTGGCGACATCTGGGTGGCGGTGATATCGGTATTGTTACAATCCTGCACGAGCGCGTGCATCAGGTTGGACGTTTGAAGGATGATTTTGGGCTTTGATGGTGCGCAAGTTAGCCCTTCTTTTTCAGTGATAAAGCGAATCTATAATGAAACGTGTTTTTGATATTTTCATGTCATTGCTGGCATTGGTTGTTTTTGGCATTCCCCTGCTGATTGTGGCGGCGTTGGTGAAACTTACCTCCAAAGGTCCTGCCCTGTATTGGTCGGACCGGGTCGGGCGCAACAACGTCATCTTCAAAATGCCCAAGTTTCGTAGTATGCTCATCGATACTCCGTCGGTGGCGACCCATCTGTTGCAGGATCCCAAGAGTGTTTTAACGCCGATCGGGGGTTTTTTGCGCAAAAGCAGTCTCGATGAATTGCCCCAGCTGTTGAGTATTCTAAGGGGAGACATGAGCCTGGTCGGGCCTCGACCGGCGCTGTTTAATCAGGATGATCTGATTGCCTTAAGGACCAAACAGGGCGTGCATCGTCTGTTCCCGGGGCTTACCGGCTGGGCTCAGATAAATGGACGTGATGAATTGCCGATTCCGCAAAAGGTTGCACTGGATATTGAATATTTGCAGCGCCAATCGTTCTGGTTTGATATCAAAATACTCTGGCTCACCGTACTGAAAGTTGTGAAAAAAGAAGGTGTGACTCATTGAAAAGGGAATAAAATAGGGACACGTCCCTTATTTTACGTCAGGGGAGGGTAGAACATCGAACGTCGAACGTCGACCAAGGTCGGCGGGTTGCGGCTGCGTCCCACGGGAGGAGGTGGGTCAGGTCAAGGTTAAGCCAGGTCTTTGATGCTGGATGGAAAATAGTGCAAGGAGAACCGCTTGACTCTACACCTGTAGATGTGTAGGGTTTTGTGTAGAAGGAGGCACTCTATGGCAACTAATCTGGCGATAGATGATAACTTGATTGAGGAAGCGCGTCGACTGAGCAAATTGAAAACCAAAAAAGCGGCAGTAACCGAAGCACTGCAGGAATACGTTCAGCGCCACCGGCAGAGGGAAGTTCTTGATCTCTTTGGCAGTGTCGACATTGACCCTGACTACGATTATAAGGAGCAGCGGAAGCGATCATGAAGATTCTGGTCGATACCAGCGTCTGGTCGATGGCCTTGCGCCGCCGCCAGATCGTAGACGATGCCTTTGTTGGTGAACTGCGTGAGTTAGTTGAGGAGTTGCGCGTGCAGATGATTGGTCCGGTCCGTCAGGAACTGTTGTCAGGCGTGCGATCTAAGGAACAGTTTGAGGTCCTCCGTGAACATCTGCAGGTATTTCCGGATCTAGCCCTGGACGCTGCTGATTATGAATTCGCGGCTGCCTGTCACAATATTTGCAGGGAAAAGGGGATCCAAGGATCCAATACGGATTTTCTGCTCTGTGCTATCGCTCAACGTTATGATCTGCCAATACTTACGACTGACGGTGATTTTAAGTTTTATCAGCAATATCTGCCGCTTCGTCTTCATTCGCCACGAATAAAAGGCTAAGGGGTCAGCCCTTCACTCTTGACTAATTCTGTTCTAGGTCGGCGGGTTGCGCCTCGCCAGACAATTTTCATACGATCTGCAAGGTTGCCAAAGTCTTGGGCTGTAAGCTGCCGGTGGACCAGGAGGCTGTCGATCTATCCATGAGCTGGCTGCAAATTCGTCTGGTTGACCCATATTTCAGCTCCTTTTTTGCGCCATAGCTATGGCAATTCGCCTGCAAATAAGCTAAAATCTTCTCTCAACCATCCAGATTTTCGCTTCAGTTCGAATAGTTCGATAATCTCCTGGAAACCTACAGGGTCTCTGCTTGACTCACAAATTCTTGAACCACTTTAAAATGATACTGTCCGGGGGGATAAACTATGAAGGCTTTTATCTACAATAATCGTATGGTATTTATTATTTTTAACAAGGCACTCTTAATAATAGGGGCCTTTCTCCTGGCGTTTCTAGCCCGCTTTGATCTGACGATTCCCCCGATCTACTGGCCGAAGATTTACGCCATGTTGCCGGCCTTGCTGGCGATCAAGCTGGTTGTCTTCTGGCGGCTCGGCCTGTTTAAAGGCTGGTGGCGCTATGTGTCAATGCCCGATCTGGTGCTGATCCTCAAGGGGAATCTGCTTGCCTCGCTGATCTTTGTTGGTTATGCGGTCTTTGTCCATCGTCTGGAGCAGATCCCCCGTTCGATACTCGTACTCGACGGTGTGTTCTGCTTCGTTCTTATGGGGGGGGTCCGCTTTGCGACCCGTGCATTTCGGGAAAGCTTTCTCCCGATGGTGAGAGGGCCTCGCGCCGATGTGTCGCGGGTGTTGGTCGTGGGTGCGGGGGAAGCTGGGCAGATGCTTGTACGCGAGGTGCGTTCGAATTCGCGCTTGCATATGCAGGTCGTCGGGTTCGTTGACGATGATCCTTTGAAGCGTAAGGGGATGTTTCAGGGGCTCAAGGTCCTTGGTCGACAAGTCGATCTTGAAAGGGTGGCGGTTGAGCATAGGGTCGATGAAATCATCATTGCTATTCCGTCGGCAACTGGGGTGCAGGTGCGGGCCATTGTCGATCGCTGTCACCTCTCTAATGTTAAATTCAAGATACTGCCCGGAGTCGGGGATCTAATCAACGGGCGGGTGTCGGTTCAGCAGTTGCGTGATGTCGACTTGGAAGATCTGCTGGGGCGTGCGCCCATCGTTCTGGATACAGCGCAAATCAGCGACTATCTATGCGGTAAACGGGTGTTGGTCACCGGCGCAGGGGGCAGTATTGGTAGCGAGATTTGTCGACAGATTGTGCGTTTCAATCCGGAGAAGTTGATCCTGTTTGAGAATGCCGAAACCCCGCTATTCAAAATCGAGCAGGAGTTGGTGCGTGATTTTCCGCATATTTATCTGGTGCCGGTTATTGGTGATGTGCGCAACCGTTCCAGGGTTTTCGGTATCTTCGATGAACAGATGCCCCAGGTGGTTTTTCATGCTGCGGCTTACAAGCATGTGCCGATGATGGAGGCCAACGCGGCGGAGGCGGTTAATAATAATGTCCAGGGGACTCGTATCATCGCCGACGCCGCTGATGCTGTTGGTGTCGGAACCTTTGTTATGGTTTCGACCGACAAGGCGGTGCGCCCGACCAATATTATGGGCGCCAGCAAGCGGACGGCAGAGCTTTATGTCCAGTCGCTCGCCCGCGTGAGTAAGACCCGCTTTGTCACAACCCGCTTCGGCAATGTTCTGGGTAGTAACGGCAGTGTGATTCCCACCTTTCGCGAACAGATAAGGCAAGGCGGGCCGGTCACTGTTACTCATCCTGAGGTAACGCGTTTCTTTATGACCATCCCTGAGGCTTCACAGTTAGTGCTGCAGGCGGGGAGCATGGGGCAGGGCGGAGAGATCTATCTGTTCGATATGGGGGAACCGGTGAAGATTGTCGCTCTGGCAGAGGAGTTGATCCGTCTTTCGGGACTGCGCCCTTATGAGGATATTGCGATTGTTTTTAGCGGCCTGCGCCCAGGTGAGAAGCTCTATGAAGAGCTGTTGCTCGATGGTGAAGGGGTGAGGCCGACTCAACATGGGAAGATTTGTATCGTAGGCTCTGTTCCGCAGGACCGTGAGGTGCTGTTGATGCAGATGGAAGAGTTGATTGCCGCGGCCAGGATATTGGACAAGGAGAAAGTGAGGACTTGCCTACAGCGCATTGTCCCTGAATATACCCCAGTTATGCATCCACTGATCAGCAAATCCAAAGTTGTCCCTTTGCGGGCAGCGCAGGGATAGGCAATAAAAAAGAAAAGGTATCATGTTCGACGTTCCATGTTCGACGTTTCATGTTGAAAATAGTAAACACCGAACACCGAACCATCTTTCGTGAGGAATATATGATACGCAGTATGACCGGTTATGGCCGTGGGCAGGGCAACGCCAACGGATTGGTTTTTTCAGTAGAGATTCGTGCGGTGAATCATCGCTATGCCGATATCAATATCAAGGCGCCACGTCTGTTGATGCCGTTTGAGGCTGAGGTCAAAAAGCAGGTCGCAGCCCTGCTCAAGCGCGGTAAGATTGATGTTTTTATCAATCAGGAACCCTCTGCTGACCTGGTTGCCGTTCCGGCCTTGAACCAGACTGTGGCCCAGGCCTATGTCGATCTGTTTAGTCAGATGAAGACACAGTTCAATCTTGCTGGCGAGATCCCGCTTGAATTGCTGATCGTCCAAAAGGATGTGTTGGTTGTTAAGGAGACCAAAATCGACGCAGACGACCTGCGCATTTCACTGCAGCAGGCGGTCAGTGAGGCGCTGACCGGAACCTTGAAGATGCGCGATGCCGAGGGGGAGGCGACCCGTCTGGATATTGTCAGCCGCCTCGAATTTGTGACCAAGGCTCTCGGCAGCATCGCTAGTCGTGCACCCTTGGTCCCCCTCGAGTGGCAACAGAAACTGAAGGAGCGACTGCAGCGTCTGGCCGAAGATGCGGTTGATGAACAGCGCATTGCCCAGGAGCTGGCTCTTTTTGCTGATCGTTGCGATATCAGTGAGGAGTTGTCGCGTTTTCAGAGTCATCTGCAGCAACTCGACCTGCTCTTCAGCAGCAAGGAACCGGTCGGGCGGCAGATGGATTTTCTGATCCAGGAGCTGAATCGCGAAACCAATACCATGGGCTCCAAGTCGAACGATGCCGAATTGACCCGCAACGTGGTGGCGATCAAGGCCGAGCTCGAAAAAATCCGTGAGCAGGTGCAAAATATTGAATAGTCAGCGTTCGGGCATCCTGTTTGTCGTTTCAGCCCCTTCTGGCGCTGGTAAAACAACCCTGTGTCGTGAAATGTTTGACATATTCCCGGACTTGCGGCACTCTATTTCGTTCACTACGCGGCCGATCCGGTTGGGTGAACAGGATGGTGTCGATTACCACTTTATCGATCAAGCCCGTTTTGACGTCATGGTTACAGCGGGTGAGTTTGTCGAATGGGCTGAGGTGCATGGCAACTGCTATGGAACGGCACTTGCGACCTTGAAAGATGCGGCGGTTAATGGTGCTGATCTGCTGCTCGAGATCGATTGCCAGGGTGCGCGGCAGATTCGAGATGCGATTGCTGAGGCGGTCTTTATTTTTGTGCTGCCGCCTGATTTTGGCGAACTTGAACGACGCTTACGCGGGCGTGAAACCGACAGTGATGATATTATCTCTCGCCGTCTGTCGAATGCGCGGGATGAAATTTCTCAGGCACACTGGTATGATTACCTTGTCTTGAATGACAATCTTGAACAGGCTGGGCAGCGTTTTTCTTCAATTATTCAGGCTGAGTGCTGCCGTTCCCGACTGTGGGCCGATTTTCTCAAACAGCAATTTGTGACAAATTAAGGAGACCAAGAACTATGGCACGTGTAACCGTTGAAGATTGCCTGGACGTTATTCCGAATCGTTTTCAGCTTGCGATGGTCGCTTCTAAACGCGCCAAGCAATTGTATAAGGGTGCTGAGCCGCTGATCGAAAATAAATCTGGCAACAAGAAAGTTGTCCTCGCCCTGCGCGAGATTGCTGCCGGTATGATTAAGTACGAAATCCCCAAGCCGCGTCGATAGATCTCCCTACCATTAGCCGGAGACTCTTTTAACGAGGCTCCGGTTTTTTGCGCCCTTTTTCTATTGGTCATGTCCTATGCCTATGCTGAATCTGGAAAGCATTCTCCAGCTGGTCCGTGAGTACAATCCTGATATCGATGCAGTGATGATGCAGCGAGTTTATGCCTTTTGTACCGCTCACCACAAAGACCAGTGGTATCTGCCTGGGGTCCCACAGCTGCAACACCTGCTTGAGGTTGCAGGGATCCTGGTTCAGCTCAAGGTTGATGAAACCACGCTGGTTCTAGGTCTTCTGCATGATATCCCTTGCGCATCCGATACTGCCGCCGATGAACTGAAGAGGGAGTTTGGCGACACGCTCTTTCAGTTGGTCTCTACCGGTCACCGCGTCAGTCAAATCCCCTATCGGAACAGCAGCCAGAAGCAGGTTGAAAACTTCCGCAAGATGTTTATCTCGATGGCGCGCGATTTGCGGGTTGTGTTGGTAAGCCTGGCTGACCGACTCTGTGCGATGCGCACGTTGCAGCATATCGACCCCGAAATGCAGCGCCAGATAGCGCGCGAAACTCTTGAGATTTATGCGCCCTTGGCAAATCGCCTCGGAATCAGTTGGCTCAAGGGGGAGCTTGAAGATTTGGCGCTGCGCGCCCTTGAAAAAGAAAAATATGAAGAGCTGGATGGGCTGATCTCCAGTCAAAAAGAAGAGCGGGATCTTTATGTCTCGCGTGTCAAGGATGAGCTCCGTGAACTGCTGCAAATAAATGGGGTTCAGGGCAAGGTGTCTGGTCGCTCCAAGCATTTATACTCAGTCTACAAGAAAATGGAGCGGACTGGTGTCGGCCTCGAGGAGATCTATGATCTGACTGCCTTTCGAATTCTGGTTGATTCGATTGCCGAGTGTTATGCGGTTCTGGGGCTTGTTCACGCCACCTGGAAGCCGATCTCCGGCCGTTTTAAAGATTATATTGCGATGCCGAAATCGAATTTTTATCAGTCTTTGCATACCACCGTGATCGGTCCTTTTAACGAGCGGATGGAGGTGCAGATTCGGACCCATGAAATGCACCGCATTGCTGAGGATGGAGTGGCTGCTCACTGGAAATATAAAGAGGGGGGGGCGGTCTCTGCGACCGGACGTGATGACCAGCGGTTCAGTTGGCTGCGCCATCTGCTTGAGTGGCAGCAGGATGTCAGCCTTTCACAGGAGGGATCGCGTCCCGGTCTGGTCGATATCTTTCCGGAAGAACTCTATATCTTTACCCCGGGTGGTGAGGTCAAGGAGCTGCCCAAGGGCGCCACTCCGATCGATTTTGCCTACGCGATTCACAGCGATGTCGGGAACCAATGTATCGGCGCACGTATCAACGGTAAGCACTGTCCATTGCGGACGGAGCTAAACAATGGCGATATTGTCGAAATTCAGACCCAAGCCTCTCATCACCCTAGTAAAGACTGGCTTAACTTTGCCAAAACATCCAAGGCACGCAACAAAATCCGGCAATTCATTAAAGAGGAACAGCGTGAAAAGAGTCTGGAATTTGGGCGTGAACTGTTTGAGAAGGAGTTGCGCAAGCACCAATACAGTATTAAACGTGCCCAGCAACTGGACGGCTTCAAACAAGGTGTAGCTGATCTTGGATTCAAGAGTTTTGACGATGTGCTGGCTGCGGTCGGGTACGGTAAACTGACCGCTGGTCAATTGATTTCTCAGGTTTTGCCCAAATCTGAGCTTAGTGCTGCGACACCGTCCAAGCCTGGTCCGTTAAGCAAGGTTCTGGGTAAGATAACGGGACGTAAGCGATCAACCAGCGCCGTACGGATTGATGGCATTGATGATGTTCTGGTGCGCTTTGCCAACTGTTGCAATCCGATACCGGGTGAAAAAGTTATCGGTTTTATTACTCGAGGTCACGGATTATCAGTCCATTCGATCGATTGCGCCCAGGCTCAGGCAAGCGATCCGGAACGCCTGATCGAGGTCGAATGGGATATGGACAAGGCCTCCAAGCGACCGATTAAGATGCGCGTTTTTTGTAATGATCAAAAGGGGATGTTGGTTGCGATTTCAGGTGCGATCACGGCCGCCGATGCTAATATCGTGAGTGCCAGCGTGCATGCGACGGTAGATAAAGGTGGTATGAATCTTTTTGAGATTGAGGTGGTCAATCTGGATCATCTGAACCGGGTGATGCGCGAAATAAAAAAGATCCGTGGTGTCTATCGCGTTGAGCGGATTCGGATATAGTTTTCTTTATCTTGTTAAGGAGTTTCTATGGAGATCAGTAGCATATCAACCGCTTTGGCCCCGGCCGCCATCGGCCCCTATTCACAGGCAATCAAGGCGGGCAATCTGCTTTTTTGCTCAGGGCAGATCCCTTTGTTGCTCGATGGCTCTCTGGCGGCGGGCGGGATTCAAGAACAAACCCAGCAGGTTATGGTAAATCTCAAAGCTGTGGTTGAAGCGGCTGGCGCAGGCATGGCGCAGGTGGTTAAGACGACGATCTATCTGACCGATCTGGCCGATTTTTCCGTGGTGAATGAAGTTTATGCGACTTATTTTGGCGCGACTCCGCCGGCGCGAGTCACGGTGGAGGTTGCCGGACTGCCTAAAGGGGTGAGCGTTGAAATCGATGCGATCGTGGCCCTTTAGGGAGTTTTAGCACAGTGAAGAACGACGATAGCGGCCAATGACGACAAAAAGGGATGACCCATCGACGGGACATCCCTTTTTGTTTAATTGACGCAACCGCTAACTCAGATTGCTTTTTGGATCTTGCCGGAACGGATACAACGGGTGCAGACCTTGATCGCACGAACGTTGCCGTTTTGCAGGGCCCGAACTTTTTGCAGGTTTGGATTCCACACGGCACGGGTCTTGTTGTGTGCGTGGCTGACGTTATTACCGGTAATGGGTTTTTTCCCACAGATTTCACATATCTTAGCCATCGATCGTACTCCTCCACAAATTTAAGAACGCGCATTAGTAGCACATTCAGGACGCGAATGTAAACAGGTTATTTAGACTAGATTCTCTTCACAGGTCACTTGTAGACCTGCTTGTAGTAGTACCGCACAGGTGATGCCCACTCCATGAACTAGTTCACCGTTCCGGTGGATCTGGTGACTGCCGCACGAGGGGCTCCGTTGCTTCAAAATTGCTTTTTCGCAGCCGCAGATGCGAGCTATGCGTAAGGTTTCCTCCGCACCGCGTAAAAAAATAGATCCTACATCCAGACCATGCTCATCGATCAGCTGTGCCCCTTGCTGTAAGTAGTCCTGACCATCCCCTTTGGTGAACCAGGCTTTCGGACGCGGGGTCGGCAGGCCGCCGAGTTGCTCGGGGCAGACCGGGATCGGCTGTAGCTGTTGCGTTTGTAGATAATCAACCACGGCTAGGCACAGGTCGTCTGTGCCGTCGTAGCGGCAACCGACGCCCAGTAAGCAGGCACTGACCAGCACTGGAGATCGAAAGCTCATTTCTCGTCAGACTCCGAATCGGCGGGAAGAATTCTCACCCGACGTCCTTCGATCTGTAGCCGACCCTCGGCGAATAATTGAATCGCGCGCGGATAAATTTTGTGCTCTTCAACCAGAATCCTTGCCGTGAGATCCTCAGCGCTGTCCTCATCGAGAACCGGCACGACCGCCTGCAGGATGATCGGGCCGGTATCGACACCGTCATCAACAAAATGGACGGTGCAACCGGAAAAGCGTGCTCCGTAGTCGATCGCCTGTTGCTGGACATGCAGTCCTGGAAAGGCGGGCAAGAGAGCAGGATGGATATTGATAATTCGTTGTGGAAAAGCCTCGAGGAAGATTGGACCGATAATCCGCATGAAACCAGCCAGGACGACCAGTTCGACTTCGGCCGCCTGCAATTGTTGCACAACCTGGCGGTCAAAAACAGCCCGTTGGTCAAAATCACGATGGTTGATACAGCAGGTTTTTATCCCGGCATTTTCGGCGCGGGTAAGAGCGCCTGAGTCGGGATTGTTGCAGATCAAAATCGCAATTTCAGCTGTAAGACTTTGGTCGGCGCAGCGGTCGATAATCGACTGCAGATTGCTCCCGCCACCGGAGGCCAAGACGCCCAGGCGCAGTTTTTTTACAGGATATCGTTCCATATGTCTTAGTTGAGGAGGACCTGGTCTTCCTCGTCCTTGCGCCGGTCGATTTCACCGATCAGGTAAGCCTTTTCATTGAGGCCGGAAAGTCTGCTCAGGATGTCTTCAACCTCGTTATCGGCAACCACCAGGATCATGCCAATTCCATTGTTGAAGGTTCGATACATTTCGAAGTCATCGAGATTCCCGCCGTCGCGCAACAATGCAAAAATATCTGGCTTCTCCCAGCTGGCACAGTCGATGATGACCTTACAATTACGCGGCAGAACGCGTGGAATATTTTCGAGCAGGCCACCACCGGTAATATGGGCGATCCCTTTGAGGTTGAAGTCACGCAAGAGATTGAGAATGCTCTTTACGTAAATACGGGTCGGTGTGATCAACGCTTCTCCGAGGGTTACCGATAGCCCCGACGGCGTGGCATTCAGCGGCAAGGCCATTTTTTCAAGCAGGATCTTGCGCGCCAACGAATAACCATTGCTGTGTAAGCCGCTTGAGGCGATACCGATAATCTTATCGTCGATGTTGATGGCTGAGCCGTCGACGATCATCTCACGGTTGACCACGCCAACAGTAAAACCGGCCAGATCATATTCGCCATCAAGGTACATGCCGGGCATTTCGGCTGTTTCGCCACCCAGAAGGGCACAGCCCGCTTGCTGACAACCTGCGGATATCCCCTTCATGATCTCGACCGCTTTTTCCGGCGAGAGTTTTCCGGTGGCCAGATAATCGAGAAAGAAGAGCGGTTCGGCCCCCTGAACAATGATATCGTTAACACACATCGCGACCAGGTCGATCCCTACGGTATCGTGCTTATCCAGGGCGAAGGCTATCTTCAGCTTGGTGCCAACCCCATCTGTTGACGCGACGAGCGTGGGTTGTTTGTACTTGGTATTGTTGAGTGAAAAAAGTCCGCCGAATCCACCAATATCTGAGATAACCTCGGGGCGTGAAGTGGCTTTTACCAGAGGTTTGATCATTTCGACAAAGCGGTTGCCCGCTTCTATGTCGACCCCGGCGTCCTTGTAACTGATCTTTTTGTTGTCGCTCACGCAGTACTCCTTGTGCAGGTGGAAAAGGCCAGTCATTAGAGCATCGGACCCCAGGTTTGTCAACTGCTATGCGACGATGCCCGACAACTCTGTGTTGATGTCTTCCGGGGATAATCGTCTTTACAGCCAGCAGTTGAAACCCTATATTAGACATCAGTTAGATATCCCGATTGTACTTAAATATCTGAAGGAACATTTTAACACGTTTTTTTGTTGTAGCCATGGGTCTATCGGTTGATTTCGGGGGTTGTCATAGATTTTACGCAGACAGAATTTTCAATTCGAGCTTGTGCGTTGACCGACCTAGCTGCAGTATTGGAGATTGAGCAGGTGTCATATCCCCGGCCTTGGTCGGAGCTGCAGTTTTTGCAGGAGCTGCAGGCGACCTACGCGCGGATCGATCTCCTCTGGCTTGAGAACCAGCTCGCGGGATATCTCTGTTATTGGCTGGTGGCGGGCGAGCTGCATGTTCTCAACGTTGCGACGGCGCCTGCCTTTCGCCGCCAAGGAGTCGCACGCAGGCTGCTGGAGCATGTGTTTGTCCAGGCAAAAGCCACAAAAACTGAGTTGGCTTTCCTGGAGGTCCGCCGCGGAAACCTTGGCGTGATCGCACTTTATCGTGACTTTGGGTTTCATGATGACTGTATCCGTCGTGGTTATTATAGCGATGGTGAGGATGCGTTACTGATGAGTTGTGCTCTTGATTCCTGTGAGGAGTGAGGAGTGAGGAGTGA
>JBDNGT010000156.1:0-3264 GCA_041689145.1 Geopsychrobacter sp.
GATCGATAGTTACACAACAAGAAAGTTCCCAACGGGGAACATGGAGAAAAAAAATGGCAGAAGGTACAGTGAAGTGGTTTAACGACTCTAAGGGTTTTGGTTTCATCGAGCAGGACAATGGACCCGATGTGTTTGTTCATTTTTCCGAAGTTCAAGGCGAGGGATTTAAGTCTCTTGCTGAGGGCGACCGTGTAAGTTTTGAGGTCACCCAGGGCCAAAAAGGTCCTCAGTCGTCAAATGTTCGCAAAATCTAAGTAAGATTTCGCATATGTTTGCAAGAGAGCCCCACGGATTTCCGTGGGGTTTTTTTTTCTGACAATAAATTTAAATGGCAGCATGTGCTTAGTTTTAGACTGTTGCCAAAAGGAGAGCCCTATGGCCAGAAAACCGAATTACGATTTTGAAAAGCGCCAGAAGGAGATCGCTAAAAAAGCCAAAAAAGATGAGAAGAAGAAACGCAAACTTGAAGATGCTGTTGAGGATGGTCCGGAAACACCGGTTGAAGATTGACTTCTAAATGGGTAGCGCTTAATAGCGGCTTGTGGGCCAATTTTAGAATATCTTCAGTACTGACGAAGTTTGGGGCGTGGGGTGTTGGGCTCATTCCTCCAAGTTTGTTCGGTACGCCCAAGAGCTAGCCTTGCCATAGGGTCCACGACAGGTCATTTTTAGCGGTGCTCTGAGTGAATTTTGACTGACAGGCCACACATTGGTAGTCCTGCTCCTCAAACCCCCGTGGTTTTTTCCCTGGAAAGATACGGACTTCATCAACTTTCACTAACTGTTCATGGGGCTTGCCGTTACGGGTCTTTTTTGATTGTTCTTCACATAGATTACAAATTTTCATGGTCACTCTCTTTTCGTTACATCACTGATAGCTCGCGCGCCAGCTGAGCTCTCACCAAAGCATATATGCTGGGCTGTAAGGTCATTTGCAGCGCATTGTTTTTTTACCATCCTCAAAAAGAACTTCAATTTTCTGCGATCCAATTATGCGCTGGACAAGGCCCAGCCCGAATGTGGGGTGGTTTATCAGCGCTTTGGTCTTGTACGCATCGGTCATTGAGTAGTCCATCGCCTTAGCGCTGTTCATACCTGGGCGTAGGGTTTCCCACTCCTTCCGTTCGGCTTCTTTGTGCTGATTGGATTGACGAGTTGCGGGCTTTTTTGCGGCGGTTGGCGGCCGGTACTTGTGCTGGCGGTTGCAAATGGTACATTCCACTTGAGCGGGGTTCTCTTCTAGTAGAGTGATAATGGTATGCTCGTTGTTTTTACGACATTTCGTGCAGCGACCTTCAATTTTGTCACCCGGTGATAGTGTTGCGTTCTGCATGCGGAACTCCCTTGTTTGGGCCAGCCAAAATTATTTAATAGAAACCAGGGAGAGTGCTGGAATCTACTGGGCAAGCCAGACAATTGAACTGCTTGGAACCCGACGGAATCTGTGGATACCTTCAAACCGTGACGTCATCTCCGTACGGGTTGAAGCTGTGGTAGTTTATTGAGAGGGGTATGATGCTACAATCTGCTCATAATACACGCATATATAAATAAAAGATACTTTTCAGGAGGAGATCTGACGTCAATACAGGACTAACCAGAGGCCAAACCCGATCGCTAAGGTTACTTTGACACGGTTGAGGGGGTGTATGTTCCCCTTTTTATTGAACACCTCAACAGGCATTTGCTCTGGCCTTTCCGGACGAACCCGTTCGTGCTGAAGCCCTTAGTATTATCAGCTGGGTGTTGCCTCAAACGGCCGTTGTCCCGCTGGCGCGATCAGTCGCGCTGGTCACGACAAAGACAGATGCCACGCTAATATTCGTGAGACGACAGCCTCCTGGTCACGCCTGAGCCTATCCATGGTCTGATTGACCTGGGACAGTCGTCGCTTTGACCACTGAAATGAGTGGTGAAGACCTACGGATGGGGCCTCAATTGTGCGGCCATCCCCTCACGGGTCTTCTCGACCTGTTCGGCGTAGTAGGCCAACAGACTGCGACGGGAGAGCATGTAGAGAACTTTTTGCGGTTCGTCGGGATCGACAACCGGGATCTCATCGAGATTGCGCAAGGTCAGACGTTTCATGACCTGGGGGAGATGTTCTACCGGGGTAGCGGTCATGACCTCACGGGTCGCAATATCCTCGGCGATTATCAGCCCGGGCGGGATGTCTTCATTGAGGATTCGGCGGATATCTGTCACCGAGAAGATGCCGGTCATCAGCCCCGCGGCGTTGACCACCGGATAATAGGCCCCCTTGGCGGTAGCAATCAGGTTCAAGATATTGGGCAGGGTCATGTCTGAAGGGATACAGACTGGCGGGCGGCCCTTGTCGGCAAGGTCGGCCACGGTGACCCCCTCGAGGACATCGATAACGAAATCGCCGAGATGTGCGGGGGAATCAAACCGACCCGCGACCTGTTTTTCATAGATGCTGTTCTTGCGCATGGTCAGCATCGCCACCACGCAGACAAGCATCAGCGGAGCCAGCAAGCCGTAGTTGCCGGTCAACTCACTGACCATGATCAGGGTCGCGATCGGGGCGTTGGCCACGCCAGCGAAGAATCCAGCCATGCCGATCAGTACGTAGGCGCGTGGATCTTGCGTCAAGAGCGGGAAGAAGATCTCTGCTGAAGCACCGAAGGCCCCTCCGAGCATGGCGCCGATCACCAGGGAGGGGGCGAAAACCCCGCCGGAACCGCCGGAAGAAATCGTCAAGCTTGTTGCCAGAAT
Organism: Geopsychrobacter sp.; assembly: GCA_041689145.1. Lineage (GTDB taxonomy): Bacteria > Desulfobacterota > Desulfuromonadia > Desulfuromonadales > Geopsychrobacteraceae > Geopsychrobacter. Next base: position 2,737 of record JBDNGT010000156.1, read on the forward strand.
TTTAGCGAAGGCGATCACCAGCATTACCCAAAGTGCCATGTTGCCGTAGAGGGCTGCCTGGACCCATCCGTAGCCGGAGCCTAGGACCTGTGGAACAAACATCGCCAGAATTCCGAGGCACAGCCCACCGACCGCAGGCTTCAGCCAGTTGGGCATCGGCAGGCGGTGAAAGACGTCACGCATGCCGTAGAAAACCTTGACGTAAAACTTGCCGAGCAGGGCGCAGACGAGGCCCAAGATGCCAAACAAGACCAATTCGCCGGGGTGGTCAAAGCGAAAATGGGGGGTTGCCAGCAGAGGTTCCCATCCGGTGACGGCCCCAAACAGGCTGTATGCAATGATTGAGGCGATGATACAGGGGATCAGTCCTTCATGCTCGAATTCCGGGTCGCGGTAGAGAACCTCTACCGCAAACAGGGCGCCGCCGAGTGGGCTGCGGAAGGTGGCGCCGATACCACCTGCCATGCCGGCCAGCAGAAGAATGCGGCGATCCATGGTCGATAGTCCCAGCTTGGTCGCAATAAATGA
>JBDNGT010000157.1:0-7806 GCA_041689145.1 Geopsychrobacter sp.
AAGTCGGCACGCAGCCGATTGATTGCGCTGGCCAAATCGGGGAGCGAATCGACCAGGGTGCCGTCAAGGTCGAAGAGCAGAGCGCTCCGGGGCATAGGGTTCAATCCCGTTCGCCGAAGATCGCGGTGCCGACTCTGACCAGGGTGGCCCCTTCTTCGATCGCGACCAAGAAATCGTGACTCATCCCCATCGACAGTTCTTCGATACTCAGGTTCGGCAGCGCTGCCGCGGTCAGTTCTTCACCGAGCAGACGTAGCCGTCTGAAATAGGGGCGCACCTCTTCAGGATCAGCATAGTAGGGCGGGAGGGTCATCAGACCGCGGATCTGCAGGTTGGGCAGGGTAGCGATCCGTTGGGCCAGTTTAAGCGCCTCGGTTTCGTCGGCGCCGCTCTTGGTCGCTTCCCCGCCCAGATTGAATTGCAACAGGATGTCTGCCGTCTTGCCGAGTTTTCCCCATTGCGCACTGATCTCCGCAGCCAGAGAATAACGATCGACCGAGTGGATCAGGGTCGTTTTACCACGCAGGTATTTGACCTTATTGCTCTGCAGCCCACCGATGAAATGCCATTCAAGCGGGAGCTTAAGTTCTTCTGTTTTGTGCGAGAATTCCTGAACATAGCTTTCGCCGAAGAGGCGCTGCCCGGCTGCAAAGGCCTCACGGATCACCTCTGCCGGCTTCTTCTTGCTGACCGCGACCAGACGGACGCTCTGCGGGTCGCGTCCGCAACCCTGGCAGGCAAGCTCGATCTGCTGGTGAATTTGGGACAGGTTCGTGGCAATTTCATTCATTGCGGATGGCCTTTAATTAGGGGGTGCGTTGCAGGATTGGAATCGGTGCGCCAAGTGTTTCGAGGGCCTGAACCACCTCGCACAGCGGCAGACCGACGACATTGCTGTAGCTCCCTTCGATACGACTGACCATGAAAGCGCCAAGGCCCTGAATGGCGTAGGAACCAGCCTTGTCAATCGGTTCACCTGTGGCAATGTAGCCCGTGATTTCGGCATCTGTCAACGAACGGAAGGTGACGCGGGTCGTAACGGCTGCCGCTCGGTTTTCGCCGGTTCCGCGATCCAAAATCGCATAGCCGGAGAGGACCTGATGGGTGCGCCCGGAGAGTGAGCGCAGCATGCGGGCGGCATCCTCTGTGTTGATCGGTTTGCCGAGAATCTCGGCATCGCGCAGGACGATGGTATCACTGCCGATGATCCAGCGCCCGTCGATGTCATCACGCGTAGAGACCTCGCGGGCCTTATCCAGGCTGAGACGAATGACGTGCTCTTCTGGGCTTTCGCCGGCGATCTCCCGTTCGTCCGCCTGACTGGGGATCACTTTAAAATCGAAACCGACCTGGCGCAGCAGTTCACTGCGGCGTGGTGAGGCCGAGGCGAGGATGATGGTGTTCTGCATTAGTTCTCCTCCGCTGCGATGGCAAGGACGCGGGCAACTTCGATCTGTTGCCACCAGTTAGGCAGGGCCGCCAGCGCACGTTCGGCCATCGCCAGTCGACGATCGGCGCGCTTCATCTTGCGTTCTAAAACCAGCGGTGGGAAAAGGCCGTAGTTGACATTCATCGGCTGGAAATTGTTGGCATCTGCGGTCTGCAGGTGGTTGAGCAGTGCCCCCAGCGCCGTCACCGCGGCCGGTGCCGGGATCGCTTGTCCGCTGAGTTCTCCGGCCACAAACAGACCGGCCAAGAGGCCTGAGGCCGCTGACTCGACATAGCCTTCGACGCCGCTGATCTGGCCGGCGAGGGTGATATGCGGCGCGTTGTTCAACTGCAGGCGGGGATTGAGTGAGTTCGGCGCATTGATAAAGGTATTGCGGTGCATGCTGCCGAGGCGCGCAAAACGCGCATTTGCCAGACCGGGAATCGTCCGGAAAATCCGCTGCTGCTCCGGATAGGTCAGGCGGGTCTGAAACCCGACCAGATTGTAGAGGCTGGCATGGCGATTATCCTGCCGGAGCTGAATCACCGCATGCGGAATACGACCGGTGAGCGGATCGGGCAGGCCGACCGGCTTCATCGGGCCGAACGCGAGGGTCTGGATGCCACGCGCCGCCATCTCCTCGATCGGCATGCAGCCTTCAAAGTGGATCAGCTTTTCAAACGCGCGCCCCGTCACCTTGTCGGCGGCCAGCAATTCAGCGACAAACCCCTCGTACTGCTCGCGATTCAAGGGGCAGTTGATGTAGTCATCCCCCCCTTTGTCGTAGCGTGAGGCGCGCCAGGCGATATCAAAGTCGATCGAATCGGCCTCGATAATCGGGGCGATGGCGTCGTAGAAATAGAGATGTTCAGCGCCGATCAGTTGGGCTAAATTCTGTGACAGCGCGTCGGAGGTCAACGGGCCGGTAGTCAGGATCGTCGGCCCCGAGGTCGGCAGCTCAGTGACTTCCTGCCGAATCAGCGTGATCCGCGGTTCGGCCTCGATCTTGGTGCTGATGTAGTTCGAAAATTCTTCTCGGTCGACCGCCAGCGCGCCACCCGCTGGCACTGCGGTCGCATCAGCCGCTTCGATGAAGAGTGCGCCGCATCTGCGCAACTCCTCCTTGAGGCAACCGACGGCGTTATTCATGCCGGCGCCGCGCAGGCTGTTCGAGCAGACCAGTTCAGCCAGCTGCTCCAGCTGGTGGGCTGGCGAGAAACGCAGTGGTTTCATCTCATAGAGTTGAACCTTCAGACCGAAGCGGGCCAGCTGCCAGGCCGCTTCACAACCGGCCAGACCGGCGCCGATGATCGAAATTTGCATATAATTAATCCTAAGTTGATTTAAATTAAAAAACCGGCCGCACCCCTGTGTGAGGCGCGACCGGTCACTATATCGTTATCCGAAACCGTGATCATACGTCTTTTGGGGGCGCCTTTTTCCCCACCGGTTTTTTCGTGACGGCCTTCCTGGCGGGCGCTTTTTTTACCGCCGCCTTCATGGTTGCGGGCTTTGCGGGTGCGGGCTTCTTCTCCGGTGCGATCAGCTCGTTCTCCCAGTCGCAAGCCTCCTGCGGGCAGCGTTGCACAGTCCCCCAGCGTTTGGTGGTCTTGATCTCGGTCAGCGGCCAGCTGCACTTGGGACAGGCTTCGGCCTTAGGTGGGTTCCACAGTGCGTACTTGCATTTGGGATAGCGGTTGCAGGAGTAGAAGATTTTGCCGTAACGGCTCTTCTTCTCCATCATCTCCCCCTCTTTACACTCTGGGCACTGGATGCCGAGCGCCTTCGGTTTCTCGAGGGGTTGAATATTCTTGCACTCGGGGTAGGCGCTGCAGCCGAGGAACTTGCCGTAACGCCCCTGCTTGATCTGCATCTGAGCACCGCATTTATCACACTTCTCTTCGGACATGATCGGTTCTTCGGCGGTTTCACCCTCGCCCAAAAGCGGTTCGGTGTGGCGGCAGTCGGGGAAGCCGCTGCAGGCCAAAAAACGTCCGGCCCGACCGAGCTTGATGACCAATGGCTTGCCGCATTCGGGCTCGGGGCAGATCCGGTCGGTTTTTTCGGTGGTGACGTCGGCCTTGCTGACCTCTTTATCCTTGATCTGCAGCAGTTCGATGAAGGGCTTCCAGAAGGCTTTGACCAGCGGAACCCATTGCTTCTCGCCGCGTGAAATCGCGTCCAACTCTTCTTCCAGTCCGGCGGTGAACTCGTAATCAACGTAGCGGCTGAAATGGTCGGTCAGCAGCTTGGACACGACCTTGCCGACATCTTCGGGGAAGAAGGTGCGCTTTTCAAGGCGTGCGTACTTACGCGTCACCAGGGTATTCATGATGCTGGCGTAAGTGGAGGGTCGACCGATGCCGTACTCTTCGAGGGATTTAACCAGGCTCGCTTCGGTGAAACGCGGGGGCGGCTGGGTGAAATGCTGCTCAGGGATCAGCTCCTGCAGGCCTAAGGCTTCTCCCTCCTGCAGGGCGGGGAGCAAGCCTTCTTTCTCCTCGTCTTCGCCGTTGTCGGTGCCTTCTATGTAGAGGGTCATGAACCCGGCGAAACGGATAATCTGGCCACTGGCGCGGAAACTGTAGTTGTCGCCGGCAGCAATATCGACCGTGGTGGCATCGAAAATCGCCTGGGCCATCTGTGAGGCGACGGTGCGTTTCCAGATCAGTTGATAGAGCCGCAGCTGGTCGGATGACAGGTAGGACTGAATTGATTCAGGGGTGCGGGCCACGGTCGTCGGGCGCACCGCCTCATGGGCTTCCTGGGCATTCTTGCTCTTGTTCTTGAATATGCGCGGCGCGTCTAAGGCGTACTCTTTACCGTAGAGCTGGCTGATGACCTCGCGGGCTTCGTCGGTCGCGACGGTCGAGAGTGCAACCGAGTCGGTTCGCATATAGGTGATCAGGCCGTGGGTGCCGTCGTCGACCGCAATCCCCTCGTAGAGCTTCTGCGCGGTACTCATGGTTTTACGCGCCGAGAAGCCGAGTTTGCGGCTGGCTTCCTGCTGCAGGGTACTGGTGGTAAAGGGGGGCGCCGGGTTACGTTTGCGCTGTTTTTTTTCCAGCTTGGTGATGTTCCAGGCGGCCCCCTGCAGATCGTTCAGTACCGTCTGGGCATCTTGCTCCGCCGGTAGGGCGAACTTGTCGAGCCTTTGGTCCTCTTTGCTGTGCAGGTGCGCGCGGAACGGCTCGTCGCTACTGTTGGCTAGATCGGCTTCGATGCTCCAGTATTCACGCGGATCAAAAGCATCGATATCGGCTTCACGTTCGCAGACCATGCGCAAGGCAACGGATTGCACACGCCCGGCCGAAAGGCCGTAGTGGATTTTTTTCCATAAAAAAGGTGACAGGTTGAAGCCGACCAGATAATCGAGGATTGAGCGGGCCTGCTGGGCATCGACCATGTCCCGTGCGATTGCTCGCGGTGCCGCCATGGCGGCATCAATCGCCGGTTTGGTAATTTCGTTGAAGGTGACACGGCTGACTTTCGGTTGGTCGCCGTGTTCATCGATCCCCAGAGCCTCTAGCAGGTGCCAGGCGATCGCTTCCCCTTCACGGTCGAGGTCAGTTGCGAGGATCAGTGCATCGCTTTTTGCGACCTCTTTTTTTAGGAGATCGATATGTTTCTGACTCTCGGGGAGGATATGGTACTTGGGGCGAAAATCCTGATCGACGTCGACCGACCCCTGCTTACTTGGCAGGGCGCGGACATGGCCATAAGAGGCCAGAACCTTGTAGCCCTTGCCGAGAAACTTTTCTATGGTCTTCGCCTTGGCCGGCGACTCGACGATTACCAGTGATTGAGCCATGAAACATTCCTCTCGCCGGGAACTTAAGTCGTGACCCGGAACCTAAAAGGGCTGCGCAATACGCAGCCCGGAGCGCTCTGCTAATGGTAGATGCGTGCCCAGTCTTCATTGATCAGGCAGTCAATTTCACGTTGCCACTGGTTGCTGTTCTTCGCCAGTAAAGAGAGTGCCGTAAGAATTTTTATCTCTTGCAGGCTGACCGGTTCTTCGGCCGCTGCAACAATACGATCGATCAATTCCTCTTCAATGTCGTCATTGATCAGACCCATGCCGCGTAGCCGGACCAAAAAGCCACGGGCCTCAACATCGATGAGTCGGCACTCTTCGGCACTGAAAATCCGCATCGTCGAGGAAGATGTGCTGAGGTTGACTTCGTTTTGTTGCTGCTGTGTCTGATCGAGAGCCGTTGATTCCATCCAGAAGAAGGCATCATTGATCTCCTGCGCATCAAAGCCCTCGGATATCAATTCGGCAACCAATTCTTGCTCACAAATCGGTGCACCCTCAGCACATAGTACATATTTAGCAATGAGATTGACAATTGCCAGAACGCGTTCGTGCAACTAGACCTCCCGGTCGACATCAGAGATGTGCAAAAACGGGGTGTCTCCGGCAGTTCCGAGGGCTCAAATTTGAGTTATCGGCTACGGATATAGCGCCCGCCAGGCAGTGGTTGAACTCCTCCTCGGAGCTCTAGGTCGAGTAAAATAGCGGAAACCTCCATGGGAGTCAAGCCGCAGGCGCGACCGAGTTCGTCACCATGTTGTGGTTCGAAATTTAGTGCCTGGTAAAGTCTAAGCGTGCCGCCATCGAGTTGGGCGCTAAATAACTCGTCAGCCTTTTTAACGCTAGCGGTCGGTAGCTCGGGCCAGAGTGCCAGGAAAATATCTTCTGCTTCTGTGACGACTTGAGCACCGTCTTTGATCAGGCGGTTGGTGCCGTAACTGGTTGAACTCTTGACCGATCCCGGAACGGCAAAGAGTTCACGCCCCTGTTCCAGGGCGAAATCGCCAGTAATCAGGGAGCCACTCCCATCGGCGGCTTCAACAATCAAGACGCCACGCGCGAGTCCACTGATGATCCGGTTGCGACTGGGGAAATGGCCCGGCAGGGGCTGGACCCCCGGCGGGAATTCAGAGATGATGGCATTTCTTTCAAGAATTTGATGAAAGAGGGGCGTGTTTTCTGGCGGATAAACGCGATCAATGCCACATCCAAGGACTGCGATGGTGTGGCCTTCGGCGTTAAGGGCCCCCTGGTGTGCGGCAGTGTCTATGCCGCGGGCAAGACCACTCACCACGCAAACGCCGCGTGTGGCCAGTTCATTGGAAATCTCCCTGGTCAAAAGCAACCCGTTGGTCGTTGCGCGGCGTGAACCGACAATCGCGAAGCAATCACCTGGCGGTAATTGACCACGTATGTAGAGAAGCGCGGGTGGATCGTGGATATGCCGTAGTGATTCCGGATATTTGTCATCCCAGAACGAGATTAAACTGACAGCGCATTGCTCAAGGGCAGCAAAGCCCCGTTTCAGGGCCGGGTCGTCGCAGGGCAGAATTGCATTGGTCTGAAGAGGAGTCAGCTGCGCTATACGGGCCAGTTCTTCGGGTGGGGCGGTTAGCGCAGTGGTAAAACTGCCGAAGATTTTTTGAAGTTTAAATAGGGTCGTGCGTCCAATACCCGGCGACATGTGCAGCCGAAACAGACTCTTCTTCTCCTGGTCCATCGCCCCCTCCTTTAGAATAATCATGTGTGCTAAAAGGAAAGGGACGGCGGTTGAGCCTCATCCTTTTTTGTTGTGAATAACTCGATTTATTATTCGGTGGCAGCCATAACCTGATCGCCGAGGTGCATTTCTTTCGTACTCTTGAAGACAAGGGCCGTAGCCGTCTGATTGCGGGCTTTGACAACAACCGCCGCCCCCAATAAATCATCGGGGAGTTGGAGCTGCTTTTTTCCCACGCCGGCAAGTTCGGTGACCTGTCTGGGCCGTAAAATGTAGAGGATATTCCCCACCTGCAGCCCATCATTCAGTCCCAAGTCGACATAGACGATATCATTCTGACCCTGGGTCAGTTTGTTCTGCTGTCCCGCTATAATATAGCCGGACAGCTCTCCACTGGCTTTTTTGAGTTCAATCTCATTTGTCGGGGCGACATATTCGAACAGTTCTGCGCCCCGTTCGATTTCACGATAAACCTCACCGATCTTACCGACGACGGTGCGACCATTGATCGCGGTGACCTGAACAAATCCCAATTCATACATCATGGTGCCGAACGTCTTTTTTGTCAGGGGGTGAACGACATGCGGGCCCCGACCATAAAGGCTGTAGGTGTCACCTATCTCGATCTGATCCAAGTTTTCCATATTCAGAAAGACCAAATCATTTTGGGTCAGTAAGGTTCGCACATCGACCGAGTCGACCAGGCGACCGAGTGCTTTTTCATCGGTTCTGAGAAAGCCGTCGCCACCACCGGCGGCCTTGAAGAGTTCGACGGTTTTTTCTGGTTCTGGGGCAACGACAGGCTCTTCAACAAGCGCTGCCGGTATCTCGGCGACAACC
>JBDNGT010000158.1:0-2256 GCA_041689145.1 Geopsychrobacter sp.
AATTGGTTATCCGCCTATCCCAACGAAGGCACCCTGGATTATTTTGGGGGTAGATTCTATAGGCAACCTAACAGAGTACATCTTGTAAGAGGCGCGGCCGCAAACAATTTCAAGAACGCCAAGACACTGCTTTTCTACTCAGCTCTATGCTTTGCATTTAGAAAATCCCAAAATCTCACAATAGAAGAAGCTTTAAGTGAAAGTGCTTTCGCTCAATGGCAGCGTTGGTTCAAGAATGCCAACTTTTTGTATGTGGTCAACCACTTCGCTCAACACAAAGAAGTGCCTGACGCTGGGTTTACCGGCGCTACAGACGCATATAACAATTTCTTTGAACCCTTTCACAAAGGCACCACAAGTCGATTTCGAATTGAAGATGCGTATGAAGCTTTCTACCCAGATCAAAGGCAGTGGGGATATTTAGCGCAGTTCTGGAGAGCTCCTCTTCACTATTTTCGAACAGTGCTCTCAATCGAAGCCTCTCGCCCAGGAGAATATGGCAAAGATTGTTTTGCTTTGTTTTCATTGTATGAAGGTTGGGATACTTTCATTGCCATCATCCAGAACGGAATTCTTTTTCACGAAGACCTATTAAAGATTCAAGATGTTTTGGACTGCCAGACACTAACGGAAGATGAACAGAACCTGGCTAGAAATATAATATTTGACCATAAAAAGGTCTCTGGCCCAGAAAATGATTTTTATAAAACCTCGTTCAATATCATGGAAAAATTACTTCTTCATGGGACTGAGGGGAAAACAGTCAAGGAAAGTCAAGATTTCGCGTCAGTTTTTACATATAAACATCTTCAGAACAAAGAAGTGAACCACGACCAAGAGTATTGGTGGCGAATATTAATCTCATCGCTAGCTTTCGATTGTGGCATACATCGCCTTTACTCGATACTCGGTGAACTGGCTGAACACGACATTCTGGTCACGGCAAAATTTAAAGAAGCCATAGAAGCCAAAGTTAGCCGATGGTTAGCTAAAAATGACATTGAAAACACCTCGCTGGAAAATGTCCGCGAATCGTGGGTTGCTAAGAACCTGAACAGTTTTGAAACATTCGACACCCTATACAAGAGTCTTATTGATTACCGAAATTTTGATACATTTATAGACGGCATATTTATCGGCTATCTCGCTTCAATGACCGAACTACCTGAGAAGATTGTAACTTCAGATACTTACTTAGCCCTCACGGATGAATACCATCATTTTGTGCCCAGAGCATTTTTCAGAAATCGAATTGATCACAAAAGTGACTTCCTTGCGTTTGTGCAAAACACAGTCATTCGCCTAATTGATGAGCAATATGAGTTCAGTATCGTAAGGATGGGTTACGGCCAAAAAGCTAAGTTCATTCTTATAAAAGATGAGGTAACCGGGAATTACATCTTTCAAATTAATACTCGGAAATATCTTGAAAATCAAGGTATTATCAGCATGATAGATGCGTGCTTATCTCTCTGGGGCACTGCCGGACTTATTGAGCATTAAACCATGGAAGTCGCCGGAACAATATCAAGTTATCTAGAGAACGAAGAAAAGTATGACCATCTGTTTTGGACCAGTTATTCCATGGACCCCATAACCATTGAGTTTCTGTTCAAAAACGATCTAACTAGCTGCCTTAATAAACCTTACTTCCATTTCATTTGTGACAAAAGCAAACTCGACGAAACAGTTGATGCCAGCCTTGGTGACCCGAAGAAAGTAAACCGTCTTGCACAAATGCAGAATTATCTCTTGCTCTCAAACGAAAAACTAGAAGGCGCGTTCCATCCGAAAATTCTATTTTTTAGCAGCAAAGATAAATTGAAGTGCATCATCCTAAGCGGAAATGCGACATCTTCTGGCATTCTCTCAAATCAGGATTTGGTGGCAAAACTTGAATGGTCTTCGGCAGGCCCGATTGGATTTCAAAATGAAATTGCCTCAATTTTCCGGTTCCTAAGGAGTTTTAGTGGATGGAATCAGGAGAGCCGGGCGGAACTGGATAGCATTGCCGGCACTCACCCCTGGCTTGTGGAGGCAAGATCGGAGAACGTATTCTACAGCGATGGGGACACACCGATATTTGATCAATTTGTAAACACGCTGCCCTTTAACTGGGATATTGAAAAGATTCTCATCTTTTCACCGTTTGCTGATCCTTATCTGAAAGCCCTCACAGAATTTGCAAAAACTTTTTCTTCTTCTCAGGTTGTCTTGTTTTACCCCGGAGACGTTGTCGAAGTTCAAAACCCAAAC
>JBDNGT010000159.1:0-7515 GCA_041689145.1 Geopsychrobacter sp.
CGTCTCTCCGTTAAAAGAGCCTTTAACCCGACAGCCTCACTATCGGAATGCCCCCGTTTAGTCTCGCCGGGCCGGGACAATCCGCCCACTCATCAAGCGCAGGTAATTCCAGTAGCGCTCGATACTCGGCCACAGGCTCTCTTCGCTGACCCCGGACTTGCGGAAGCGGCCCTGCAGCGAGAGGTACATCATCAGCGCCTCGCGGGAAAATTCGGGTTCCACATTGATCACATAGCGCTCGCCGTCGAAGATTTCAAACACCGGGAACAGCCCGGAGCGCACCGCGAGCCGCACCAGCTCAATGCCCATCGCCGGTTCCGATTTCCAGCCGGTCGGACAGGGGGAGAGGACATGCAGAAAGCGAAACCCCCTGGTGTCGAGCGCAAACTGGAGTTTGCGCAGGGTATCGTCGATATGGGCCAGGGAGATCGCCGCCGCATAGGGAATGCGGTGGGCCGCCATGATCCCGAGGATATCCTTTTTCGTCTCCTGCTTGCCGCGCAGGGTGCTGGTGGTTGCGGCCCCGGCGGGGGTCGCTGATGAGCGTTGACCACCGGTGTTGCCGTAGATTTCGTTGTCGTAGCAGATATAGAGGATGTCCTCGTTGCGCTCGGCGGCGGCCGACAGGGCTCCCATGCCGATGTCATAGGTCCCGCCATCACCGGCCAGGCAGACCACCCGCGTCGCTTCACCGTTTAAGTGCGCCACCGCGGCAACACCGGTGGCGACGGAAGCGGCTGAGGCAAAGGTCGACAACAGGGTCGGGATGGAAAAGACGCTCTCTGGAAAGCTGCCGCTGGTCACCGCGGCACAGCAAGCCGGGATCACCAGCTTCAGCTCACGCTGAGCGGTGGCCCGCCTGAGCATCTGCATCAGGTTTGACATGCCGCAGCCACCGCAGTTGCTGTTACCCGGCCGCAGCAGAGGTTCACGCCGGTCCTGGTCGGTCAGGGCCATGGCATTTAGGGCGGGTTCGTTCATCATGCGACCTCCAGGATCAGCGGTGCGCCGGACGCCTGACGCTGTGCGAGATCGGCGAGCAGGTTGAGCATATGTTCGGGGCGCACGTCGCCCCCGCCAACGCCGACCATATAACTCTGGACGATGGCGGTCGGCTCGGCGCAGCCGCGCACCTCACCCCAGAGCACTCCGCCGAATCCCAGGCTGATATCCCGGTCTAAAACCGCGATCCGTCTCTTGCCGGCGAAGATTTTACGCAGCTCCTCAGCTGGCAGCGGGCGGAACATCCGCACGCGCACTGAGCCGACCGCCTCGCCCTGCTCACGTAGTTGATCGACCACCCGCTCTGCGGTCACCCCCAGGGTTCCCATGGAGATAATCAAGGTATCTGCGTCCTCGGTGCGGTAGGCAACCAGCGGATCGGCCGGCCGCCGGCCGAAGATCTCGGCGAAGGAATCCTGGACCTCGGCATAGACCTGTTCGGCACCGAGCAGCGCCTGATGGTGCTGGCTGCGGTGCATCACCGACTGATGGGGGGTCTCCATCTGGCCCAGGGCATGGGCACTCTTGTCGAGGCGCTGCGGAATCTCGGCCGGGGGAAGAAAACGATCGACCTGTTCCTGTGAGGGGATCTCGACCTGGGCCATGGTGTGGGAGAGGATAAAGCCGTCCATGCAGCACAGGGCGGGCATCAGAACGTGCGGATCCTCAGCCAACTTGAAGGCACAGAGCACCGTATCGAAGACCTCCTGGTTATCCGCCGCGTAGAGCTGCAGCCAGCCGAGATCGCGTAGCAGCAGTGAATCGCCGTGATCCGCCCAGATATTCCAGGGTGGGCCGAGGGTCCGGTTGGCGATCGACATGACAATCGGCAGACGATAGCCGGCCGCCGCCACACAGTTTTCGAGCATATAGGCCAGACCGTTGGAACAGGTGGTGGTGAAGGAGCGCGCACCGGCCGCCGAGGCGCCGATGCAGATTCCCATGGCGTTATGCTCGCTGTCGGCCCGGACCACTGTCCCCTTCTCGATCTCCTGGCCACACAGATATTCCATGCATTCGGTTGACGGAGTAATCGGGTAGACCCCGCTGCAGAAACCTCTAGCCGTCCGGTTGGCCCGGCCGGCCAGAGTCGCGGCCAAGGCTGCGGCATGATTGGCGCTGATCAGTTCTACCGGCATCGATTAACCCTCCATGCTCGCAGCCTGTTGGGCTATCTGGGCTGAAGCGAAAATTTGGGTGGTTGAGGACAGATTTTGGCTCGTTTGAGAGTAATAGCCGGAGCTATTGGTCGAAAAGGAGCTGGAATATGGACCAAATAGACGAATTTGCAGCCAGTTCATGAATAGTCCGATAGGTTGCTTAGTTTATTGTTCAGATCCATGGCCCGTCGTGGACATTCCGCCACGCAGATCCCGCAGCCTTTGCAATATTCTTCATCAATCCGGTAGCCGTCGTCGGTGCGTGAGATCACCCCGTCGGGACAATAAACCAGACAGGTATCGCAGCTTGTGCAGCGACCGCATGAGAAACAGCGCTCCGCCTCCTCCTGATTCGAGAGGCCGAGATTGACCTCGTTGAAGCTCCCCCGGTAACTCTCCAGGACCTGATGGCGATCCTGGTGCGGCGCGAGGATCGGAAAGTGGGAGAAACGGACCTGAGCAGGTGCCACCAGCGAACCTGGCCGCAGAGACGCAGGGTCAGATGCAGATTGATCCGGGCCGGTCAGGCTGTTGATGGCCGTCAACGCCACCAGCCTGCCGTTGCCGATGGCGTGGGTCACGGTGCCGCCTGCGGTGGAACAATCACCGGCAAACCAGATATTGAGCGGTTCATCGGCGGACCAGGCTCTGGCCTCACGCATCTTCCAGTTCTTCGGCAGCAGGCCCATTTCGTTCTCTTGACCCAGGGCCAGCAGGACCTTGGAGCAGTTCAGTTCGCTGGTCCGCTGGGTCACTTGCGGGCGCCGCCGGCCATCGTCATCGGGTTCTCCCAGTTCGACCCCGGCCAACACAATTCCGGCCACATATCCGACCCCGCGAAATGCGACCGGCTGGCGCAGGGGGAGCAGTTGCACCCCTTCGCGCAAGGCGTCTTCGACCTCCTCGGCGATGGCGGGCATCTCCTCACGACTGCGGCGGTAGACCAGCTTGACCGAGGCGGCTCCGCTGCGCAGGGCGCTGCGCGCGCAGTCGATGGCGGTATTACCGCCGCCGATGACAACCAGATCGCCTGAGAGTTGAGTCTTTGATTCCCCTGTGCGACTGCGGGCCAGAAAGTCGAGGCCCTGTTCGATGCCGTCGAGAGTCTCCCCGGCTGCGGCGAGGCTATGGGCGTCACTGAAGCCTTTGCTAACGATCACCGCGTCGTACTCCTGGTGCAGACGCTCCATTTCGGCCTTATCGACCGGATGTGCGCACTGGGTTCTGATTCCAAGTGACAGGATGCGCTGCAGGTCGCGTTCCAGCACCTCTTCCGGCAAACGGTAGGTCGGGATGCCGTAGCGCAGGACGCCGCCGAGTTTCTCCTTTTTTTCGTAGATGCACACCTTGTGGCCGCGCAGCGCCAGTTGATAGGCCGCGCTCAGTCCGGCCGGGCCGCCGCCGATCACCGCCAGAGAGAATGCTTTGTGCGCCTTTTCGGCCTGCAACCGAAATTCGGAATGGTCCGAAATCCAGCGTTCGAGGCTGCGGATATTGACCGCCCCGTCCATCTGGTTGCGATTGCATTCGTGCATGCAGGTGGCCGGGCAGACTCTGCCACAGACCGAAGGGAGTGCCTGAGTGCGGAGCAGAACCTCGGCCGCGGCATCGGGGCCGGAGGTTTTCAGTGCCTGGATAAAGCCGACCACGTCGTTGCCGGCTGGGCAGGCGTGATTGCAGGGGGCGAGATAATCTTCATAGCCGGGAAGTTGGGTGCTCCAATTGCCGGTTTTTAATCTTGTCGGAATGTCTTCTGTATGCTCGGTCTGCGGTTTCACCGGCGAGAAGCTGGTTTTAAGTGTCCCGCCGACGCTTACCCCGGTTGCGCTGGTGGCAGGCTTGTGAATCCGCACTTTCAGATAAGCCTCTTTGGCCGCCGGAAGGTCCTCGGTCAGACCCATCCTGCTGTAGACCACCTCCAGAACCTCAAGCGGCAATCCGAGCAGCTTGATGTAGGCGCCGATGAGGGTGGTGTTGATGATCACCACGGTGCTGGTGCCGATGCCATGTTCACGGGCGATCCCGGTCGTGTCGATCAGGCCGAGACGGTAGTCGGCAAACTGCTCGACATATTTCTCTGCCTGTTCGGGGCTGTTGATCAGAATCACCGCACCGGGAGCAACACCGTCCAGCACCTGGGGGCCGAGCAGGGCAGCGTCCAGTATCAACAGATGATCCGGCTGGTAAACCTTGTTGCGGTTTTTGATCAGAACTCGATCGACCCGGGTAAATGCGCGGACCGGAGCACCGGAGCGTTCGGCCCCATAATCGCCGAAGGTCTGCACGTTCAGCCCCAGCTGAGCATAGATCGCAGCAATCAGCTTGGCGCAGGTCACCCCGCCCTGGCCACCACGGCCGTGCAGACGAATCTCCAACGGGAACGAGATATCGTTTGGCCAGCCCGCCTGAACCAAAGCGGTGTTTGTGGGAGGTTGTGACATCTTTGGGCCCATAACTGCTCCACTTCTGCTGATTATAAATTCTATTCTTTTTTAGCCTGCAACCTCCAACTGTCTATGAAATAAGTATAGCAACGGGCTTGCCATGTTTCAGGAAATCAACAATGAAAACAGTCTTGCCAAATACTGTCTGCGGAGATTTGGTGCACAACCACTGTATTTGGGAGGTTTTATTGCTGCGAACTCAAGGACTAAGCCGGATAATATTTTGTACTCGCGGTTGATTGAGCGGGTTTGCTGGCAGGGGATGAACAGGGGAGCGGAAACCATGGTTTCCATCGCGAACAGAAAAGACAACTAACTAGCCAATAATATGGAGAATATCATAGTGGAAACCTTAGTTTCCGCTGGTGCCTTTGGTTTCCGCGGTCAGCAGGTATTTTTTTAGTTTCTTCAGGAGCGCCGTGTGTGACATCCCCAGCAGAAGAGCCGCCTGGCGCTTACTGGGCACGATCTGCAGGGCCTCGGTAATCAGCCGGCGTTCAAGCTGCTCGACCTGACTGGAAAGAGACTCAGACCCGGGCTCGCCTGGTATCCTGCGGAGAGCATGGTTCAGTTCAAAACTGAAATGGATGCTGTCGCTGCTGATCTGTTCACTGCCGGTGAGGATGGCTGCCCGTTCGATGACATTCCGGAGCTCGCGGACATTCCCCGGCCAGTGATGGCGCTTGAGTTTTGCGTGTGCTCCTTCGGTCAGCTGTCGACTGTGCTGACCGAGGCGGGCGTCGATCTGGAAGAGAAAGTGTTCTGCAAGCAGCGGGATATCTTCAAGCCGTGCGCGCAGTGGCGGGATATAGACCTGGAAAAGGTTGATCCGGTAGTAGAGGTCCTCGCGGAAACGGCCCCGCTTGACGAGCTGCTCAAGTTCGCGATTGGTGGCGGTGATCACGCGCGTGTTGACGGTGATCTCCTCATTGCTGCCGATGCGGCGCAGTTTGCCGTCCTGGATGACACGCAGCATCTTGGCTTGCAAGGGCGCAGGCATTTCGGCGATCTCGTCGAGAAAGAGGCTGCCATTCCGCGCCGCCTCGAATAGACCGGCGCGTCCCTCCTTTTTTGCTCCGGAGAAGGCACCGCCGACATAGCCGAAGAGTTCGCTCTCGAGCAGGCTGTCCGGCAGCGCGGCACAATTGACCGGAATGAAGGGGCCACGGCAGCCGCTGGCCACATGGATGGCGCTGGCGAACAGCTCCTTGCCCGTGCCGCTCTCGCCGAGGATGGTGACAATGCCATCGGTGGGGGCGATCTTTTCGGCAAAGGCGATCGCCTGACGCAGGGCCTGACTCTGGCCAACCATGTCGCTGAAGGTCACCTGTGGTTCCTGGGCAACCGCGCTGGTCAGTTCTCGGATCACGCGCATGTCCTGCAGCACCTCAACCGCACCGACGATCCGTTCCCGCGCATCGCGGATCACCCGCCCGGTCGACAGAAACTGGTGGCGCTGCTTGCCTCGGGTCAGGCTGCGTTTGACATTGCAGAAGGTTTTGCCCTCCAGGCAGCTGAGCAGGCTGGTGTCGGGTAGCTCGAGGTCGCGCAGGTTGCGACCGATCAGAGCAACCTCGCCGCAGTTGAGAATCTTACGCGCCACGCGGTTGATGGTCGTCAATTCCCCCTCTTCGTTGATCGAAAGGATGCCATCGCTGACGCTGTCGAGCACGACTTGAAAGCGTTTTTCGCGACGTTCTTGCGGCAGGGTGCGGATTGCAGTGGCGTTCTGAATGTTGGAGAGTCCCTCCAGGGCAGTGAGAATCTCCTCTTGGCTCGGAGATTGTGGTCGCGTCTCCAAATCGAGAAAGACAAAGGTCTCAGTCGCGCGCTTCTCCACCTCCATGGCGATAATATTCAGTTCGTTTTCCGCCAGCACCGCGGCGATCTGGGACATAGCTCCGATCCGGTCGACGACCTGAAGTTTTAGTTTGATGTTGGATGGCATGCTTGCCTCCGGCCGCAAATCTCGCAAAGTGGCAAGGTTCAGGAACCTTTGTATTCTGCGGGGCGTTTTTCCAGAAAGGCGTTGACCGCTTCGAGATGGTCGGCGCTGTGATGCGCCATCCCCTGAAATGCGGCGCTTTGGTCGAGAAAATCGGGCAGCTCCTGGCGTTGACCGACCTGCAGCAGGCGCTTGCACAGGCGCAACGCCTGGGGCGGTTGAGCGGCGATCTGGGTCGCAAGTTCGCGGGTGCGGATCAGCAGTTGACCGGGTTCGGTAATCTCAAGCAATAGTCCGAGTTCCAGCGCTTCATCGGCCTTGACCAGCCGTCCAGTGAAGATTAACTCTGCGGCCCGCTGGTAGCCGACCAGGCGCGGCAAAAACCAGGCGCCTCCGTCGCCGGGGATGATCCCCAGGTTGAGGAAGGTTTCGCCGAGCAGGGTTTTGCTCGAACCGATCCGCAGGTCGCACATGCAGGCCAGATCCATGCCGGCGCCGATGGCCGGGCCGTTGATCGCGGCGATCAGCGGGATCTCGGCCCTCTGCATTGCCAGCGGCAGCTGTTGGATGCCGCGTCGGTACTGATCCTGAATCTCGAGCACCGAGCCGCTGAACAGCCCTTCGCGGTCGCGCATCTGCCTGACGTTGCCACCGGCCGAGAAAGCATGGCCGTCACCGGTCAGGATCAGCACCGAAACCTCGGGCGTGAGGTTGGCCCAGGCGAGGGTCGTCAGGATATCCTCAACCAGCGCGGTGCCGGTCAAGGCGTTACGCACGTCGTCACGTGTAAAGGTCAGTTCGGCAACGCGATCCTGCAGACTCAAGCGGGCATCGGTTAATTGCGGTAGAGCGGACATTGGTGATTCCTTTTGATTGCCATTCAGCAAAAGGGGGAAGCATGCGGCCTACAGCCATTGCCTGCGTTCAACATTATCATTTAACTTTCCGCCAGCAACAGCTGTAA
>JBDNGT010000160.1:0-2522 GCA_041689145.1 Geopsychrobacter sp.
CGCCTCACGCCTCTATCTTTCACTCAGATACCCAACTATTTCAGCAATAAAATCAGCACCATAGCGTTCGAGTTTACTCTGTCCGACCCCGTTTACGTTGAGCAGCTCGCCTTCACTGGTCGGCAGGGTCGCTGCCATTTCCGCCAGACTCGCATCTCCGAACACCACATAGGGTGGCACTCCATCGCGGTCGGCAATCTGCTTGCGCCTTTTGCGCAGCAACTGAAAGAGCTGCTCATCATACTCCAAGCCGACGATCTTGCGCGCCGACTTCTTTTTGCGTTGCGGCTTGACACGTGGCCGGCTCAGGCTCAATTCGACCTCGCCGCGCAACAGGGGCCTGGCCGCAGCGGTCAATTTGAGGACCGAATAGTTGGCCATATCCTGCTCGAGATAGCCAAGGTGGATCAATTGGCGCAAGAGATGGCTCCAGTGCTCCTGGCTCTCTTCACGACCGAGCCCCCAGGTCGAGAGCTGCTCATGCCGTAGACTGTAGATCCGTTCGGTCTTGGCGCCACGTAGGACATCAACGACATGTCCGATACCGAAGCGCTGGCCGACCCGGTAAACGCAGGAGAGTGCCTTGCGCGCATCCTCGGTGCCATCAAAGCTTTCGGGTGGATCAAGGCAGATGTCACAGTTGCCGCAAGCTTGTTCCAGGTGTTCGCCAAAATAGCCGAGCAGCGCCCGCCGCCGACAGCTGCCCGCTTCAGCAAAGGCGATCATGGCACTCAGTTTTTGCAACTCGATGCGGGTTTGTTCCGGGTTGCTCCCCTTTTCGATCAGCCCCCGCGAGACCACGATGTCACCGTAACCGAACAACAGCAGAGCTTCGGCCGGCAGGCCATCCCGCCCGGCACGACCAGTCTCCTGATAGTAGCTCTCGATGTTCTTGGGCAGATCATAATGGACAACAAAACGCACGTTAGGCTTGTCGATCCCCATGCCGAAGGCCACCGTTGCCACCACGATCTGGATGTCATCGCGCAGAAACTTTTCTTGCACCTCACGGCGCGTCGCGGCATCGAGGCCCGCATGGTAGGCAGCGGCCCTGTGCCCATCCGCCTGCAGCTTTGCGGCGATCTCCTCGACCCGCTTGCGACTTAAGGCGTAAACAATCCCAGCCTCTTCGGTCCGGCCTGCCAGAAACTGCTTAAGCTGGTCATAGGGCTTCAGTTTATCGATCAGCGTGTAACGGATATTAGGCCGATCGAATCCGGCGACAACCTGTAGCGATTTATGCAAACCTAAACGCTGCAGGATATCCAGTCGGGTCTGTTTTTCGGCCGTCGCGGTCAATGCCAGCATCGGCACACCGGGAAACATCTGGTGCAGGCTGCCAAGCTGAATATACTCAGGGCGAAAATCGTGCCCCCACTGCGAGACACAATGCGCTTCATCAATCGCGAACAGGGCAATCTCAATCTGCTTCAGGCGTTCGAGGAAATCATCACTCAGCAATCGTTCCGGCGCAACGTAAAGCAGATCCAACTCGCCAGCGTGTAAGCGCGCAAGGACCTGGCGCGCCTCAGGTGCCGAGAGGGATGAGTTGTAACAGGCGGCCTTCACCCCGTTCACCAGCAGGGTATCAACCTGATCCTTCATCAGGGAGATCAGCGGCGAAACAACAATACCGACGCCGTTGCGCAGCATGGCCGGAATCTGATAGCAGATCGACTTGCCACCGCCGGTCGGCATCAGAACAAAGGCGTCGCCGCCATTCACCACCTGTTCAATGATCTGTTGCTGATACTCACGAAACTGCTTATAGCCAAAAACTCGCTGCAGGATCTCAGCAGCGGGCTGGCTCCCTGATCTGGATTCTATGGGCATGTTTAACCTTTTTCAGGAAAAAATTCTGATGGCGTCGCAAAAACTCATCAACTGCTGCGTTGTTGCAATTTCTTTCGCTGCTTCAACGTACGTAACTATGCCTCATTGCTCGAAAATTTCGCGCCTTGCATTTGGCGCTTTTTGCTTAATCATTGGATATTTTGCTTTTTGGCGAAAGCATCAATTCTGGAGCATTAGCACGCAAACGGGGCAACAGGCTTTCAAGTAGGGCTGGATCATGCTGCAATTTTGCCGGATGACCATTGAGCAGTGCGGTCAGATCGGCAGTGGGATCGAGCCATATCTGACCAGCTGGTGTTTTCTTGAAAAGCTCACGCCAGCCCGATTCACTGACACCATCGTCAGAATCGCGCAGCAGAATCACCATTTTCAAGTTCCCCAGGTAGCCGAGCTGACCCAGCCAGCATACAAGCTCATCGACGGTGGCTGATGGGTTATCGGATCTCACGAAATAAAGCCCATGAAAGGCCGCCTCAAGCGGCATCTCAATCGAATTTAATTCGGGGAGGTCGATTGCGAGACGCGCACGGCTGAGCTCTAAATTAGCCCGCGCAATCCAGCAGTCTTCCATCGGCAGCGGCCCGGCCAGGGTTAAAGGAATCACTGGATCAGTGACCATTGAGAGCGCACTGACCTCGACTAAGGGGCAGACGTTAGAGCCGCCGTAG
>JBDNGT010000161.1:0-4482 GCA_041689145.1 Geopsychrobacter sp.
AGGTTCGAGGTTCGAGGTTCGAGGTTTGGAGCTAATATGGAACGCCGAACATCGAACGTCGAACGTCAAACGTTTTCCCAAGGAGTGTCCATTGAGTGAGCAAATTTACGACCTGCTGGTTATCGGCGCCGGCCCTGGCGGTTATGTGGCTGCCATTCGTGGCGCACAACTCGGATTAAAGATTGCGGTTATCGAGAAGCGTCCAACTCTCGGCGGCGTCTGTCTCAACGAAGGCTGCATCCCGAGTAAGGCGCTGCTCGAATCGAGCGAGCAATTATACAAAATGCGTAACGGCCTCGCTGTCCACGGGATCCGTTGCGAGAATATCAGTTTCGACCTGCAACAATTCATGGCTCGCAAGGATGAGATTGTGGCCAAACTGACCGGCGGCATTGCCGGCCTGTTCAAGAAGAACAGGATCGACTCCTTTACCGGCACCGCCAAGCTTCTTGCCGCGACAGACGGGGTCCAGCAGGTTGAAGTTACGGGTGATGAGACCCGGGTCTTAAAGGCCAACCGCCTGCTGCTGGCCACTGGCAGTGAGGCAATCGAACTGCCGCATCTCAAATTCGACGGCAAGACGATTATCTCCGCGCGCGAAGCCCTGGAGCTGCCAAAGATTCCAGCGTCGATGCTGGTCGTTGGTGGGGGGGTGATCGGGCTTGAGATGGGATCAGTCTGGAGCCGCCTCGGCACTAAGGTGACGGTCGTCGAGATGCTGCCGCAGTTAATCCCGGGAACCGACCCGCAGATTGCCAAACTCCTGCAGCGCAACCTGACCAAACAGGGGATCGAGATCCGGCTGGAAACCAAGGTTGAAGCGGCCGACAAACAGAAGGGGGGCTTCAGTATCAGCCTCAGTAGCACTAAGGGCACAGAAACCGTTGAGGCCGAAATCATCTTGGTCGCAACCGGGCGGAGAGCGCAGACCCAGGGGCTGGGATTCGAGAACGTCGGACTGAAACCCCATGTGCGGGGTTTTCTCGAGGTCGATGAGAACTACCAGACGATGGTTCCCGGCATCTACGCCGTCGGCGACCTGATCCCCGGTCAGATGCTGGCCCACAAAGCCAGCGACGAAGGGGTGGTCTGCGTCGAACGGATGGTCGGCCAGCAGGCCCGGCTCAACTACAATGCCATCCCGGCCGTCACCTATACCCACCCTGAGGTTGCCAGCGTCGGCCGGAGTGAAGCTGGACTTAAGGCCGACAACATCCCATTTGCTGCCGGCAAGTTCTACTTTGCCGCCAGTGGTCGCGCGCTCGCCATGGATGACAGCGACGGCTTCATCAAGGTCCTCGCGGATCCGCAGACCGGTCGCATCCATGGCATCCACATCATCGGCCCCCATGCTTCAGAGTTGATCGCCGAAGCGACGACAGTGATCAATTTCGACGGCAGCGTGCATGACATGGCGGTCACCTGCCACGCACATCCGACCCTGGCAGAAGCGTTGCGCGAGGCCGCCTTGGCCGTGACCAAGGAGGCGATCCACGCCTGAGCCGAACAGTTTATACCCGGCCATGACCTCTTGACAAAAGTCGGCTGAACCGCGAGAATCCGGATTCTATTCAGGCCGGAGACATACCTATCTCCGGCCTGAACTATTTGCGCTTTAAAAAGTTCGCAAAATTCTTCACAAAACGAGGTTGCATTGAAATCACTGAAGAAACTGCTTTTGTTCCTGATCATTATTGGACTCATCGCCGCCGCATTCACCTATTTCCGTGACACCGCCGCTCCGGTCGCAAGCTTAACCCCCGGAACCGGCCCAGTTTCCAACAAAATCGCGCTCGCGTTGGACCTGCACGATGAGGGAACCGGGCTAAAGACTCTGCTGGTCGAAGCGGTTCAGGGGGACCAACGGCAGATCCTGCTGAACCAGGATTTCCCGCCGCAGACCCTGCAGGTACAGCTCGAGCTGCCGCTCGCGGATAAAAAACTTCGAGAGGGTCCACTGACCATAGAGGTCACCAGTGGCGATCAGGCGATCTATCATCTGGGTAAAGGGAACCGCAGCACGCTCAGTTTCAACCTGAGCTACGACAGCCGGCCGCCGATCATTTCGGTGCTGAGCCGTACGCATAACTTCCGCCATGGCGGCGCGGGCCTGGTCCGTTATCGGCTGAACGAAGAGGCTGAAAAGTCCGGATTATTGATCGGCGAACATTTCTACCCCGGCTTCGTACAGGATTCGGGAGACTATATTGTGCTCGGCTGCTGGCCCTGGGATTTAAAAGAAGCCGATTTTGTTCCACGGATCATGGCGCGCGATCTGGCAGGAAATGAGCGTCAAGCCGGCATCTATTTTCACACCATCGAACGCAAATTCAGACAGCGCCAGATCAATCTGTCCGACAGTTTCCTGCAACAAAAAGCTCCGGAATTCGAAGCCCTGGCCCCAGGGCTGAGCGACCCGCTCGAAATTTTTCTCAAAATCAATGGCGACGTGCGCGCGGCCAACCGCCAGAAGATGGTGGAGCTCTCACACCAAACAGCTTTCCGCCCGATGTGGGAAGGGGCATTCAGCCGACAGCCCGGCGCCTCGACGCTGGCCAGTTTTGCCGACGCGCGCGACTATTTCTACAAGGGCAAAAAGGTCGATCATGCGACCCACCTCGGCTTCGATCTCGCCTCGGTGGCTCAAGCTGAAGTAATAGCCGCCAATGCCGGGAAAGTCGTGTTTGCGGATTATCTGGGCATCTACGGCCAATGTGTGGTCATCGATCACGGCCTCGGCCTGCAGAGCCTTTACGCCCACATGAGCCAACTGGACGTCGCCGTTGGCGATCAGATCAGCCGCAACCAACCGATTGGCCGCTCCGGCGCCAGCGGCATGGCCGGCGGCGATCACCTGCACTTCGAGGTGTTTATTTCGGGCGTGCCGTCCCAGCCGCTGGAATGGTGGGATGCCAGTTGGATCAAGAACAATATCACCAGCAATATCACCGGCAAATTGCAGCAGCCCTGATCTGCTTGACAGAGGTTGGCTTCTGCAGTAAACAACCCCGTCCAAAGGACGGGGCATTGTAAGTCGCCCCCGGAGGGGGCGTTGCCCGCTACCCTCAGAGAGGGTAGTGGGAGCATTGTTCCCACTTACAAGTCCGTTAGAATTTTAGTTGCTGTTGTTCGATTTTCTTCTCGCGCTTCTCTTTGATACCGCACATAGCGTCTGATCATCTCAGCGTCCAAACCAACGGTATCCACGCAATAACCGGGCGCCCAAAGGTGATTGCCCCAGTAGCGCTTCTTCCTCAATTCGCTGAATTGCTTCAAGATCCGTATCGCTGTTCGGCCCTTTAGGCGCCCCATCAACTCAGAGATTGATACCTTGGGTGGCACCATGATGATCAGATGAACGTGATCTTTTTGGATGTTCAGCTCAACAATTTCACAGTGACTTTGTTCACTGAAAATCCGGAGACAGGCCCGGACCTCTTGGGCCAACTTTCCTTCCAATACTCGGAAGCGGTATTTCGGCACCCAAACAACGTGATACTGGCAGTGCCAAATGGCATGTGTTAATTTTCGAAATCGGCTCATGGCATTCCTTTCTATTCAGAGCATTGCGGGAACAACATCTGAATATGGTTTGCCGTGAGCCCTTTTGGCAAAGCCAAAGAACTCTGACCCCGTCCAGAGGACGGGGGTTTCTAAGTCATACTAAAATTATCGGCGGCCATCACCGAATGGGTGTTGCCGCTAAAATCGCCATTGCGCATCATGAGCGCTGGGACGGCAGTGGCTATCCCTATGGCCTGAAGGGCGAGAAAATACCGATCGAGGCCCGGATCGTGGCCATGGCTGATCAGTATGACGCCTTACGAAATGCCCGCTGTTATAAACCCGCCTTCAATCACCGGACGACGTACGAGATCCTTACCCGTGGTGACGGCCGGACCCTGCCGGAGCATTTCGACCCCCAGGTATTGAAGGCCTTCATGGATGTGGCCTCGCAATGTGAGGCAATCTATGAGGCAAGCCAGACAGCCGCGGTCGCGGCAACATGCGAAAAAGGGGTCAGGCTGAAAGCGCCGGTAAAAGCCGGCAAAGGGTAGGCGGTGCAAGTCCACGACACGGTAATGGTTAGCGACCAGCCGTGACCCCATTGAAACTGGAACTGGTAGCAACGGCGGTGATCATCAATAAATCAGCGCGGCGGGATATCGAATCGATCCTGACCCTGGAAGAGATGCAGAACGTTTGAAGAACCAGTTTTAACTGGTTTAATGCGGCAACTCAAATACCGGAGAAGAAAATAAAAATCCAATCAAAACCAACAGGCCAGATCGCACCCGCAATCTGACCTGTTGGTTTATTTTGTAATGTCCTGGAGGTGACGGGGGACGTAGTTGATTTGTTGACCATCCCTTCAAGCTTCCCCCATGTAGCGGGGTTATCTGCCACCAATGCAGCACCTCGGGAGGCTCCCCTGCAAACTCCTGAGCGGGTGATACCCAATGCTTTTGCGACGGCTTCACC
>JBDNGT010000162.1:0-2230 GCA_041689145.1 Geopsychrobacter sp.
AGCGCGGGCAATGCTGGAGAGTTTTACACACCGCGAGCCGTCACCCAGTTCATGGTCGATATGGTTGATCCCAAGCTTGGCGAGAAGATTCTCGATCCTGCGCCCGGCACTGGGGGATTTTTCTCCTGTACCATCGAGCATGTACGCGGTAAATATGTGAAGACCGCCGAAGACGAAAAACTATTGCAGCAGTCGGTCTTTGGCGTCGAGAAGAAGGCGCTGCCGCACCTGCTCTGCACCACCAACATGCTGCTGCATGGCATCGAGGTGCCGTCCAACATCCGTCACGACAACACTCTGGCTCGCCCCCTGCGCGATTACACGCCCAAGGATCGGGTCGATGTGGTGGTCACCAACCCACCCTTCGGTGGCACCGAGGAGGATGGCATCGAGTCCAACTTTCCGGAGATTTTCCGTACCCGCGAGACCGCTGATCTGTTCCTTGTACTGATCATGCACCTGCTCAAGCCCGGTGGCCGCGCCGCCATTGTTTTGCCCGACGGCACCCTGTTCGGCGAGGGAGTCAAGACCCGCATCAAGGAGAAGCTGTTAGAGGAGTGCAACCTGCACACCCTGGTAAGGTTGCCCAACGGCGTCTTCAACCCCTACACCGGTATCAAGACCAACCTGCTGTTCTTCACCAAGGGGGAACCGACCAAAGAGGTCTGGTACTACGAGCACCCTTATCCCGAAGGGGCTAAGAGCTACAACAAAGACCAAGCCGATGCGCATCGAAGAGTTCGCGCCCGAGAAGGCCTGGTGGGGAGGGGTGGAAAGAACCGGGCGGCTTGAGAGCGAGCAGGCGTGGAAGGTCTCGGTCGAGCAGATCAAGGCGGGCGGCTACAACCTCGATATCAAGAACCCCAACATTGTGGCCGATGAACTCGGCGATCCCGAGGAGCTGTTGGCCGAGTACAAGACGCTGCTGACAAGCGTGGCTGAAACGCGTGAGGCGCTCAGACGGGAATTGATGGATGCGTTGAATGTCTGATATGGATTTGAGCTGTTGCAGGTTCTGCAACAGTTCCCTCATGGAGAATTTATGAACGACGCCATAGATCGGCAAATTGCAATTTTTACTTCTGCGGACGGAAAATCCACTCTGAAGGTTCAATTTGACCATGATTCGGTTTGGTTGTCGCAAAAACAGATGGGGGAACTGTTTGCCAAGGATACCGATACTGTCGGCTTGCATGTTCGTAATATTTTCAAGGAGGGAGAGCTTGAGGCGGATTCAACTACCGAGGAATCCTCGGTAGTTCAAAGCGAGGGAAGCAGAACAGTTCGTCGAAACGTTAAGTTTTACAATCTCGACGTCATCATCTCCGTCGGCTATCGGGTCAAATCACAACGCGGCACCCAGTTCCGCCAATGGGCGACCGGAGTCCTACGTGATCATCTGGTTCAAGGTTACACCCTGAATCAGCAGCGCCTGGAAGAACAGACCCAAAAGTTTGTGGAAATGCAACAGGCCGTCGCGCTTCTCGCGCGCACCCTGGAGCAACAGCAATTGGGCAGCGACACCGGTCAGGACGTGCTGCAGGTCATTACCGACTACGCCTACGCCCTGACCACCCTCGACCGCTATGATCATGGGACCTTGCTGGTCGAAGGAACCAGTGACCCGGCTGTTTTCGTGTTCGAATACGATGAGGCGATCACCATCGTCCAGTCGATGAAGGGGGAACTTGACGGTCTGTTAGGGCAGGAGAAGGATCAGGGCTTTAAAAGTGCCCTCGGGGCGATTTATCAGACCTTCGACGGTAAGGATCTCTACCCCAGCATTGAAGAGAAAGCTGCCAATCTTCTCTACTTCACCGTAAAGAACCACGCCTTCACCGATGGCAACAAGCGGATCGCTGCTGCCGTTTTTATCTACTTCCTCTTTGCAAACCGCTGCCTCTACCGCACCGATGGCAGCAAACGCTTGGCCGATAATGCCCTGGTAGCGCTGACCTTGTTGATTGCTGAAAGCAAGCCCGAAGAGAAAGAGACCATTGTCAAGGTCACCGTCAACCTGATCAACCGGAGTAACGACTGATGACCGTCGAGACGTTCATGGCCAATTTCGGGCATCTGGCCGATGCGCCCAATGGGGTGAAGAAACTGCGGGAGTTGATTCTTCAGCTTGCGGTGCAGGGGAAGTTGGTGCAGCAAGATGTGAATGATGAGCCTGCTTCGTTTTTGCTAGAGAAGATTAAGGCTGAGAAGGCGAGGTTACTCAAAGAAG
>JBDNGT010000163.1:0-2932 GCA_041689145.1 Geopsychrobacter sp.
ACTTTTCACCGAACGTCAGATGACCGTTCTGCTGCCCGAACTGGTTACCTCAGCCCGGCAACTTCCTCAGCCAGAGTTGCAAAATGACTTGGTGAGCCGCTTGAACCTGGTGCAGGTCGATCATCTCTGGCAGCTTCAGGTCTATTTCAGCCAGGATGTCAAGGTTGATACCTTGTCATTTGCAGCGGACGCTCTTTATGGGGAACGCATAGCTTTTGATATCCATCCGCAGACCGGCGAAGTTAAACCAAAGGTACTGCCCGCACCAATTTTACCGGTTGTCAGTGCCGAAAAAGTGAAAATCATCCCGCAACCGACGGCCCCGGCCAGCCTGACAAAACAGGCGCGGACCCCTTCTCTGCAGGAGCGGGCGGAAGCCTTCTATCAGCGCGGGGTTAAGGCCGCCGGGGAGCAGCAGCTGCCTGCTGCCCTGAAGTATTGGCAGCAGACGTTACGGCTGCAGCCTGAGCACTTAGCGGCGCGCAAGCAGCTGATCTATGCCCGCTTATCTGCTAACCCTGATTTGGCGGATAGTCTGTTCGCCGAAGGTTTAAGCCTCCACAATCCGCTGGCACTGCGCAAGTGGTATGCACGTGCTTTGCTGCCGGTTGTCGGCGCGGCACGGGCCGCAGCCGTGCTGGACGGCCAGGCGGTCAGCGTCCTCGATGATCCGGAGTATCGAGCGCTGCAGGCCGGCCTCTGGCAACAGACCGGGGATTATCCACGCTCACGTCAAGGCTATCTTGAGCTGTTGCAGCAATTTCCCGCCAACGGACTGTATTGGTTCGGGCTGGCCGTCGCTCATGATCAGTTGGCCGAGGGGGAGAAGGCGCTTGCGGCTTACCGCCACGCCCTGGCGGGCGATTTAACCGCGAGTGTGCAAAATTATGCCAAAAAACGGATCGAAGCCCTTGCGCTGCATATCGGAGCCGGAAATTGATTGCGCAACCGCGACAGAAAATAAGAATCGGTGACCTGCTGGTCAAAAACGGTATCATTACCGATGAGCAGTTGAACAAGGCGCTTGCGACCCAGAAGGCACAGGGGGGCAAGCTCGGGAGTACCTTGATCACGCTCGGTTTTGTCACCTCCATGCAGTTTCTCGAATTTTTAGCCGAACAGCTGAAGATTCCCAATATCGATCTGAAGCACTACAACTACAATGAAGAGACGGTCAAGTTGTTGCCGGAAACGGCCGCTAGAAGATTTCGCGCCATGGTGCTCAAGGACGAGGGGAGCCAATTGTTGGTCGGGATGGCCGATCCGACCGATATCTACGGGTATGATGAACTGGGCAAGATCCTCAAACGGCCGGTCGCCATGGCGGTGATACTTGAAGAGGATCTCTTGCGCACCCTCGATACCGTTTACCGTCGCACGCATGAGATCGCGAGCATCGCCGGCGAGCTGGATGATGAACTCGCCGCCGGGGTCAGTAACCTTGAGCAGCTTTTAATTGAAACCGGCGTTGAAGATGCCCCGGTCGTGCGCTTGCTGCGTTCGCTGTTTGAAGATGCCGTGCAGATGGGGGCTTCCGATATTCATATTGAGCCCGATGAAAAGGTGCTGCGGATCCGGCAGCGGATCGACGGCGTTCTCCATGAGCAGGTCATGAAAGAAAAACGGATCGCCCCGGCGCTGGTTTCACGGCTGAAGTTGGTGTGCGGTCTCGATATCTCTGAAAAACGCCTGCCGCTGGATGGCCGCTTTAATATCCGGGTTAAGGGGCGCAGCGTCGATGTGCGGCTATCGACTATGCCGGTTCAGTATGGCGAAGCGGTTGTGATGCGCCTGCTCGATCAATCGGGGGGCATCCTCAGCCTCGAGCAGGTCGGGATGGAGGGTGACCTACTTAAACGTTTCCGCCGTCATCTGCATCGCCCGCACGGTCTGGTCCTGGTCACTGGCCCGACCGGCAGTGGCAAGACCACGACCCTTTATGCCGCGCTGAATGAACTGAACCAGGCCGAAAAGAAGATTATCACCGTCGAAGACCCGGTCGAATACCGCCTGCCGCGCATCAATCAGGTCCAGATACACATGCGCATCGGGCTCGATTTCGCGCGGGTGCTGCGTTCCAGCCTGCGCCAGGACCCGGATATCATCATGGTCGGCGAGATGCGCGATGCGGAGACCGCCGAAATCGCCTTGCGCGCCGCCATGACCGGTCACCTGGTGCTGTCAACCCTGCATACCAATGACGCGGTAAGCACCGCATTACGCCTGCTCGATATGGGGGCCGAGGGGTTTCTGGTTGCCAGTTCTCTGCGCACCGTGCTGGCCCAACGACTGGTTCGGCGGATCTGCGAAAGTTGTATCGGCGAGGCAGATGATGATCAGATGCAGCAAAACTGGCTTGATTATTTCGCCCCTGGCACCCAGAGCGCAGCCTTTCGGCTGGGGCGCGGTTGTCCGCAGTGTAATAACACCGGCTACCGGGGGCGCATCGGCATCTTTGAACTGCTGGAAATAGATACGCTCCTGGCCGATGCCTTACGCCGCGGCGCGAGTGCCGAGTTTGCCAACCAAACCGCAAAACAAAAAGGTTTTGTCAGTCTGGCAACCAGCGCCCTTGAACTGGCCAGGCAAGGGGTCACCAGCCTGGAAGAGGTCATCCGCATCGCGGGACAGCCCGATGAGATTCCGCCCGACGAAATTGCCGTCGGCAGGGAAACCTAAATGGCCTATTTCGCATATCAGGCCCGAAATGCCGAAGGGCAACTGCTGCAAGGCCAGGTTGAGGCGCTCTCTGCCGATGCGGTGGCGGGACAGCTGCAAGCCGGTGGAATCATGCCGATCTCGATTAAAGAGGTGGCGACCCCGCTGAAGAAGGGCTTGAAGAAAGGTTTCATCTTCGGTCGCGGCCCGAAGGTCGGTCGCGATGATCTGATCCTGTTCTGTCGCCAGATGTACACCCTGTCCAAGGCGGGGG
>JBDNGT010000164.1:0-15193 GCA_041689145.1 Geopsychrobacter sp.
ATGCTTTTGCAGAGTCGGACCTGCCAATTATGGTTGATGTGCTTGACTGGCATACGATTTCTGATGAGTTTCGTGCAGTGATCGAGAAGGGGTACGAGGTGGTTCGGCTGTGAGGCTGACTTCTTTTTGGGCCGAAGGTGAATAATAAATCTGTCCCGCGTTCGCGTGGAAAAGCATTGTCTGGTCCGCTCGGGGCACTGTGGCGTTACGGTATCGGCGATTACCGGGTCATTTGCGAAATACAGGATAATGTGATGCGAATTCTGGTTGTTGAAGCTGGTCATCGCAGGAATGTTTACAAATGATAAGCGGAGCTAGAAAACCCGGCAAGCCGGCCAAGAAATACAGCCAGGCGGCGCGCCTGCACGATGTGATACGTATCCTTGAGCATCGCTACGGTGCCACCGTCGCAGAACTGGTCGAAGAATGCCAGATTACAAGACGGACTGTGTATCGCGATTTGACCGCGATTGAGGATGCCGGTTACCCCCTGATCAAAGAACGCCAGGATTCAGGTGAGGTGCTGTATCGGTTTGTCGCCGGCTTCAAGCAGTTGCCACCGATCACCTTTACCCTTGAAGAGTTGATGACCCTCTATCTATGTCGTGGGCAGCTCGCCTTTTTGCAGGGGACCCCCTTTCAGGATGATCTCGATGCGATCTTTTCCCGGCTGCGCTCCGGGTTGCCACCCCGTTCGGTTGCCCATCTGGAGCGGATCGCCGAGACGGGAAGTTCGAAGATTCAGGGCTTTCGCGATTACACGCGCCAACGTGCGGTTCTGACCAGTTTGCGTCAAGCTTTGCTCAAGCAGCAGCGCTGCCGCATCCGTTATGCTCCGGCGCGGCGTGAAGCGAGTGATTACCTGGTTGATCCCTATACGCTGCTTTTCTACAACAGTTCACTCTACCTCGGGGGCTATGCGCATAATCGCAAGGCGTTGCGTCTGTTTCTGGTCGATCGCATTGAAACCCTGACCGCCACCGAAGAGCGTTTTGAGGTGCCTGAAGATTACGCTTCGGCCCATTTAACCGGGGGGGCCTTCGGCCTGATCGACGAAGGGCCTGAGCGGCATCTCGATCTCCTCTTCGCTGCACCGATTGCTCATCTGATTCGCGAGCGGATCTGGCATCCGCAACAAATTTTTAAGGAGCGGGACGATGGGTCTGTCCGCCTTCAATTTACCGCCGCCGGCGATACTGAAATACTTTCGTGGATCACTTCCTTGATTCCGCATGTTCAGGTGCTGGGACCAGTGAGCCTGCGCCAAGATTTTTTACAGGCACTGCGCAAAACGCTTGAGGAATCGCAATCCCTCGAATAAGTTTGTGACATATTCCGTCACTCCTCTTAAGTAGACTCTCGCTAAGCGATAGTCTGCTAACGATGAACAGAGGAGAACCCGATGATTTCTCATTTCAATCTTTCTGAGTGTGAAAATTCTTTCTATTTTGAAATCTCGACCATTCAGGAGGATGCTGGCGGTCTGAAAATCGCCGGAATCGTTGGGGATGGGAGTGCCGAAGCCTGGTTTGAGGCCAGTGTCGGCGAGCGGTTGCGGGTTTGCGTCCTGCCGATCTGGGAAGGTGGGAGTGAATCTCTCTGCCAGCGCTATGATCAGGGTTTGATTGAGCAGGGGCTCAGTAGTTGCCTGGAGGACGTCAGTTTTCGCAGCGAAAAATCTTTCGATCCTGCCGCCGGCTGTTGGCAGCAAAAAAATGTCGCCGTGGCAAAGTCGAAGGCCCCTTCCTTCTGGTCAGCGCCCCCACGGAATGGGCGTCGCCATTATCAAATTTGTGAAGCAGGTGCGGTCTGGCAGCGGCGGGCCGCCTGCCACTAAGATCTGCAGGGGTTGCGGTCGAGATTGCATTTTAGGCGGAGCTGAGGTAAAAAAGAGCACCTTTTTACCCTCGGGGAAACTTTAATGCGTCAACTGATTCTGGCCTCCACCAGTGCCTACCGCCTCCAATTGATGCGGCAACTGCAATTGCCCTTTATTGCTGCCGCGCCGCTCTTCAAAGAGTCCATCGATCCAGCGGTCTCCACTGAACTCATGGTCCGTCATCTTTCGCTGGGCAAGGCCCAAAGCCTTGCCCAGCGCTACCCTAATGCCCTGATTGTCGGCTCGGACCAGGTTTTTGTTGACCAGCGCGGACGTGCGGTTGGCAAGCCGGGTACCGAGGAGGCCGCCATTATTCAACTCAAGCAGATGGCTGGGCGGGCCCACACCTTCTTCACCGGGATTGCCCTCTTTGACAGCGCTTGCGGTAGTTATCAAGCCGATTTTTCGGCATTTTCCGTGACCCTACGAAAGCTCAGCGATGAGCAGATTGCTGACTATGTCAAACGTGAAAAACCCTTCGAGTGCGCCGGGGCCTTTAAAATCGAAGGGCTCGGCATCGCATTGATGGAAAAGATGGATGGGGATGACTATAACTCCCTGATTGGCCTGCCATTGATCAAGCTCGTCACCATGCTCAAGCAAGCTGGCGTTGAGGTTTTTGCCGGCGACTAGGTTTTAACTTGCATTCAAGTAAAACGGATGACCCGCGAAAGTATCAAGCGATTGAACT
Organism: Geopsychrobacter sp.; assembly: GCA_041689145.1. Classification (GTDB taxonomy): domain Bacteria; phylum Desulfobacterota; class Desulfuromonadia; order Desulfuromonadales; family Geopsychrobacteraceae; genus Geopsychrobacter. The sequence continues at coordinate 2,571 of JBDNGT010000164.1, forward strand.
TAGTTAAAGGTTCGGTTCTCCTGTTCTTGCACCCGGATAAAGGTGGTGCGTTTGCTGAGTTCGCGGAGTTCGGCTGCACCAACGTAGGTGCAGGTTGAGCGCACCCCGCCTAGAATGTCACGCACCGTCTCTTCGACCGGCCCACGATAGGGGACTTCGACCGTCTTCCCCTCCGAAGCGCGATACTCGGCAACACCACCGACATGCTTACTCATCGCGGTTGTCGAACTCATGCCGTAGAAAAGCTTGTATTGCCGGCCATCGCGATCGGCAAGCCTCCCACCGCTCTCATCATGACCGGCCAGCATACCGCCGAGCATGACAAAGTCGGCTCCAGCGCCGAAGGCCTTAGCGACATCGCCCGGACAGACACAGCCACCATCCGAAATGATCCTGCCCCCCAGCCCATGGGCCGCATCGGCACATTCAATAACCGCCGAAAGCTGTGGGTAGCCGACCCCGGTTTTAACCCTTGTCGTGCAGACCGAGCCAGGTCCGATCCCGACTTTGACCACGTCGGCACCGACAAGCAGCAACTCTTCAACCATTTCGCCGGTAACGACATTTCCGGCAATAATTGTCATCAGTGGGTAGGATTCGCGTACGCGTGAGACAAAGTCGACAAAGGCTTCAGCGTAGCCATTTGCGACATCGATACAGATAAACTTGAGTTGCGGTGCCGCAGTGACGATCTCTTGCAGTTTTTCCATTTCGTTGTCTGAGGTGCCGGTACTGACCATAATTCGCTGGTAGATGTCATCCTCGGCTTGGCTGAGCCAGGCTTTCCACTCAATGACGCTGTAATGTTTGTGGATGGCACAGAGCAGGCCATGCCGGGCCAAGGCCTCGGCCATAGCGAAGGTTCCGACCGTGTCCATATTCGCGGCGATCACCGGCACTCCGCTCCACTGCAGCTTACTGTGAAGAAATTTGTAATGACGTTCGAGCTTAACCTCGGCCCGACTTTTTAAGGTGGAACGCTTCGGTCTGATGAGGACATCTCTGAAGCCGAGTTTCAGATCCTGTTCGATACGCATGGGGCTATCCCTCCTTTTTTGTGGTGAAAGTACTTCCCATTATAGCGGTCAATTCGACTTTTAGGCGATGCTTTTTTAAGGCAGATTTAAGGTCGTTTCAGTTGACCCTTTTTCAATAGCGGTGCTAAAGTCCAGCTTGTCGACCAGTGCGTTCGTACCGGTCTGAAATATTATATTAATCATTAAATTACAGTACGTTGTGAGTTGTCCCCCTCTTCGATTTGGTATTATCCGCTTATGCAGTCATCCAGCTTTGTTCATCTCCATCTCCACAGTCAATATAGCCTGCTTGATGGTGCCATCAAGCTCGATGAACTGATCACGCGGGCCAAGAGTTTCGATATGCCGGCAGTTGCAGTCACGGACCATGGGAATATGTTCGGCGCAGTCGAATTTTATAGTAAAGCACACGCCGCCGGGATAAAGCCGATTATCGGCTGTGAAGTCTATATCGCGCCAGGCTCACGTTTCACCAAGGGGAATGCGCGCGGCTCTTCTGAGGCGTCTTACCACCTGGTGCTGCTCTGCCAGAATTTGGCCGGTTACAAGAATATCTGTCATCTGATTTCTGCTGCTTACCGTGAAGGATTTTATTATCGGCCCCGTATCGACTGGGATCTGCTCGCACAGCATAACGAGGGCTTGATCTGCCTGTCTGCCTGCCTCGGCGGTGAGCTGCCGACCCTGTTTAATCTTGGTCAGCCCGAAGAGGCCCTGCTGCGCGCCCGAGAAATGTCACAAATTTTCGCTGATGGCCGTTTTTATCTCGAACTGCAGGAAAACTTTATCCCAGAGCAAAAAAAAGCGAACGATGGCTTGATCCAGCTTTCGCGTGAACTCGACTTGCCGCTTGTTGCGACCAACGATTGCCACTATCTGCGCAAGGAAGATGCCTTTGCCCATGAGGTTCTGCTCTGCATCCAGACCGGCAAGACGATGGATGATCCGAAGCGGATGCGTTTTTCCAACGATGAGTTCTATGTCAAGAGTCCACAGGAGATGGCGACTCTTTTCTCCGAGCATTCGGAAGCGCTGGCTAATACTTTGAAAATTGCCGAACGCTGCAATCTCGAACTCGATTTCAACACCTACCATTTCCCGCAGTATGAGAAACCGGCGGATCAAACCCTCGATGAGGTCCTTGCCGAGATGAGCTGGAAGGGGCTCGAGGTGCGCCTGAATGAGGTGCGTAAGGTTCGAGAAGTGAGCGAGGAGAAGCTGAAGGCTTACCATGAGCGGTTGCAGGTTGAACTCGACTGTATCGCTCAGATGGGTTTCCCCGGTTATTTTTTGATCGTTGCCGATTTCATCAATTGGGGCAAGAATAACGGTGTGCCGGTCGGTCCGGGGCGGGGATCTGCGGCGGGTAGCCTGGTCGCTTGGTCGACCGGGATTACCGATATCGATCCGCTCCCCTACAACCTGCTGTTCGAACGTTTTCTGAATCCGGAACGAATCTCGATGCCGGATATCGACGTCGATTTCTGTATCTACGGGCGTGAGCGGGTCATTGACTACGTGCGCGAGAAATACGGCGCGGAAAACGTTGCCCAGATAATCACCTTTGGCACCATGCTGGCCAAGGGGGTGTTGCGCGATGTCGGGCGGGCGATGAATATCCCTTATGGCGAGGTCGATCGGATCGCCAAGATGGTGCCGAATGTTCTGGGCATCACCCTAAAAGACGCGATTGAGCAGGAGCCGAAACTTAAAAAGTTAAGAGAAAAAGATCCTAAGGTCCGCGAGTTGATCCGTATCTCTCTCGCCCTTGAAGGTTTGACCCGTCACGCCTCGACCCATGCTGCCGGGGTGGTTGTTACGCCGAAACCCTTACCAGAATATCTGCCGCTCTATACCGACCCAAAGTCCGGCTGTCAGGTCACCCAGTATCCGATGAGCTACGTCGAGAAAATCGGGCTGGTCAAGTTCGATTTTCTCGGTCTGAAGACCCTGACGGTTATCGAGGGCGCCGTCAAGTTGATCCGCGCAGGGGGAGTCACTGACTTCGACCTCAAGCTGATTGGGGATGATGACAAGAAGTCGTACGAGTTGTTATCCCGCGGTGAAACCACCGGGGTCTTTCAGCTTGAATCCTCGGGCATGAAAGAGTATCTGGTCAAACTCAAGCCGAGTTGTTTCGAAGACCTGATCGCGATGGTCGCCCTCTATCGTCCGGGACCGCTCGGCTCAGGGATGGTCGATTCCTTTATCAAGCGCAAGCACGGCCTGGAAAAGTTCGATTATCCCTTCCCGCAGCTCGAACCGCTCTTGAAGGATACCTACGGGGTTATCGTCTATCAGGAACAGGTCATGTTGATTGCGCAGGTACTGGGTAATTACAGCCTGGGCGGTGCCGACCTGTTGCGTCGCGCGATGGGCAAGAAGAAGGCAGAGGAGATGGCCAAGCAGAAGGGCATCTTTCTCGCCGGCGCTAAGGAGAACAATCTCGATCAGAAAAAGGCCGAAGGGGTTTTCGATCTGATGGAGATGTTCGCCGCCTATGGCTTTAATAAGTCGCATTCGGCGGCCTATGCCCTAGTGGCCTATCATACCGCTTATTTGAAGGCGCACTATCCCGTAGAATTTATGGCCGCCCTCCTGACCGAGGATATGGAGAACACCGATAAGGTGATCAAGAACATCAGTGAGGTCCGGGCGATGGGGATCCAGGTCTTCCCGCCGGATATCGACGCTTCTGATCGCTCCTTTACCGTGCTTAAAGGGGCTATCCGTTTCGGCCTTGGTGCGGTCAAGGGTGTTGGTGCGGCTGCGCTTGAATCAATCATAGAGGTACGCAAGGGCCAGCCGTTCAGTTCGTTGCAGGATTTTTGTGAACGGGTTGATCTGCGCAAGGTGAACAAAAAGGTGGTCGAGGCGCTGATAAAATGTGGCGCATTCGATACTCTGGGGGGCAAGAGGGCTCAATTTATGGCCGCGTTTGAAGACGCGATGGACATCGGTCAGCGACTTCAGCGCGAGCGTGAGTCGGGTCAGGAATCTCTCTTCGGCAGCCATGAGGTGGTATCCTCCGTCGCCGGAACCGGTTACGGCGTTTTGCCCGAGATTGAGGAATGGGACGAGCGGGATCTTCTGGTCTACGAAAAAGAAGCGCTCGGTTTCTACGTCTCTGGCCATCCGCTTGACCGTTTTGCCGATGTGATCAAACGCTTTACGACCTGCGACAGCTCAGGGCTTCTTGAGCGCACCGATAAGGAGAATGTCCGCATCTGCGGAATTGTAGCAGGGACCAAGGAGTTGATGACCAAAAAAGGTGATCGCATGGCGTTTATCAGCCTTGAGGACCTCTGCGGTTCAGTTGAATGTGTCGTTTTCCCTGAGGTTTACGCGGCGTCAATGGACCTGCTGAAGGGGGAAGAACCGCTGTTGCTTTCCGGAGAATTGGACGTTGGCGAAGAGGCGTGTAAGCTGCTGGTTAACTCGGTGGAGTTGTTGCGCGATGTAACGCAGAAGCAGACGCGACGCGTCAATATCCGTCTGACGACGCCGGGGTTGGATGAAAACCAATTGCGCCAGCTTAAATCGATTGTCCAGCGTTACCGAGGGGGGTGCGAGGTTGCGCTGCACATGGTGATCCCTGATCGGAGTGAAACGATCATCCGCCTGCCCGAACAGTTCAAGATGGCGGCATCGGACGAGGCGATGGCTGAAGCAGAAAAACTGTTCGGCTATAATATCATGACCTTTGAGTAGGCTGGGAACCTCCCTGCGCTTGTTGCTTGAACATGGCAGCAAACTTCTATATGCTGATCCATTCGTTTTGCAAAGGAGCGATCAATGAGCAACTATCTTGAATTTGAAAAACCGCTGGCCGAGCTTGAAGTAAAGATTGGTGAGCTGCGCGATTTTTCTACCGATAACGTCGATTTCACTAGTGATATCAAAAAGCTGGAAAAGAAATCTGAAAAGCTTAAAAAAGAGATATTCTCCAATCTCAGTCGCTGGGAACGCACTCAACTCGCGCGGCATGCCGACCGACCCTATACTCTGGACTATATCAATCTGATCTTTACCGATTGGTTTGAGGTTCACGGCGATCGAAACTTCCGTGATGATCCGGCTCTGGTCTGTGGTTTCGCGCGTTTCGACGGCCAACCCTGCTGTGTTATCGGTCACCAAAAGGGTCGCAACACCAAAGAAAAGGTCTATCGGAATTTCGGTATGCCGAACCCCGAAGGCTACCGCAAGGCGCTCAGGGTGATGCAGATGGCCGAGCAGTTTGGTCTGCCAATCTTCACCTTTGTCGATACCCCTGGAGCCTTTCCTGGAATAGGGGCTGAGGAACGTGGCCAGGCTGAGGCGATTGCACGTAACCTGCGCGAGATGGCGTCGCTTAAGGTTCCGGTCATTGTCACGATTGCGGGCGAAGGTGGGTCGGGTGGCGCCTTGGCGATCGCAGTTGGCAACCGGGTGCTGATGATGGAATATTCAGTCTACGCAGTCATCTCCCCGGAGGGTTGTGCTGCAATCCTGTGGAGTGACGGGTCTAAGGGTCCTCAGGCTGCTGAAGCTCTCAAATTGACGGCGCGAGATGTTGATGCACTTGGTTGCGTGATCGACGATGTAGCCCCTGAGCCCTTAGGTGGCGCACACCGCGATTATGAAACCACGGCGAATACCCTCAAGGAATATCTCAAGCGGCACCTGAGTGAACTTTCTCTGCTCTCGGCAGACGAGTTGATTGAGCAGCGTTATCAGCGTTTCCGTAATATGACGCAAATCGAAGAGTGAAGATCACATGCGTTTCTACGCTTTGCTTTTGCTGATACTCCTCCTGTCTTCCTGCGCCGAACACCGCACCAGGGTCATTGAGACACCGGAGACGCGTGAGTTCAAGGGCTGGCAGAAGCCCTACGAGGTTGACGGTCAGCGCTACCAGCCCTTGCGTGATCATCAGGGTTTTTCCCAGCGTGGCGTTGCCAGTTGGTATGGTAAAAAGTTTCACGGCCATCTAACCAGCAACGGTGAAACCTACGATATGTACGCCTTGACTGCAGCGCATAAAACCTTACCCCTCGGTGTTGAAGTCAGAGTCGTTAATCAGCGCAACGGTAAATCAACCGTTGTGCGTATCAATGATCGCGGCCCCTTTGTGGCTGGCCGAATTATTGACCTCTCTTATTCCGCAGCAAAGCAACTTGATATCGTAGCGCAGGGAACGGCACCGGTAGAGATTGTTGCGCTCGGTTATCCACATCGTGAAGGCTCTAAGACGACCTATTCCGCCCCGCTTAACTACGACGCCGGAAGTTTTGCCGTGCAGGTAGGGGCCTTTTCACAGGCTGACAACGCCAAGCGTCTTGCCCGACAACTTAAGTTGCGCCTTGGGCGCACCGAAGTTCACTTCAGTGACAGTGATGGCCGTTCTCTCTATCGGGTGCGGGTTGGCGAATTTCATTCCTTAAGTATTGCCGAATCCGCGAAAGAAAAGCTGAGGAATGATGGATTCCCTGGTGCTTTCGTTGTCGCATTCGATTGACTATTCTTTTTTTCGAAAATTTCATTTCTGTCTTTTTATATAAAAATCACTCATGTTGCTTGACAACCGGGGGCTCTCCACGTTTAATTACGACAGATTTGTTAGTTTAATTACGACAGATTTGTTAGAGTAGTATGTGGGTCTGCCCATCAGGGGGGATGACCTGCTTGTATGCCTTCGATGAGGCAGTTTTTTTCACAATGAAGAACGAGGAGTAGAAAAGATGGCTGAAGGTACTGTTAAATGGTTCAACGATGCTAAAGGGTTTGGTTTTATCGAGCAGGACAACGGTCCTGATGTGTTCGCACATTTCTCGGCAATTTCAGGCGAAGGCTTCAAGTCGCTCAACGAAGGCGAGCGGGTCAACTTTGATGTGTCCGAAGGTCAAAAAGGCCCTCAGGCAAGCAACGTCACCAAAATCTGAGGTTTTAAGCCCCGGTTGTTGAAAAAAAGGGCCGACTTATGTCGGCCCTTTTTTTATCCGTTGCGCAGCTGTTCAGGCTGCATTAGAATTGTGATGTTAATTTAAAAGTGAAAGGGAGAACGATGTCGAATCCTGGGGAATTTTTACAAGCATGTGCCGCCGGCAAGGTTTGGTTGTTCTGCGCGTCCTGCAGTGAACCAAAGAATTTCAAGGATGTTCGGCACATCGATTCGCTCGGTAATCCGGTCTATTGGGGGCAGGAGCCCTGGTGGCACGATACCCGGGTCTTTGAATGTCCCGATTGTAAAGCTGAACAGAGCTCCTTAATTGAATTACTTGCCTGAAAATAGTTAGCGACTCTTGTACTTCTTTTTAGCCCCTGTCGCGCCATAATTACTGAGGAAATCTTCTTTGAAGGCGGAAAACTCATCATCTTCGATCGCTTTACGCGCACCCGCGATCATGTTGAGGTAGAAGCGAACGTTATGGATGGCTGACAAGGTTGCCGAGAGAATCTCGTTGGCGTTGAACAGATGGTGCAGATAAGCGCGACTGAAATTTTGGCAGCAATAACAGTCACAAGCAGGATCGACCGGAAAGAAATCACGACGATACTCGCGATTGGTCAAGCGCAGTTTGCCGCGACTGGTAAAGACTGTGGCGCTACGGGCATAGCGGGTTGGAATGACGCAGTCGAACATATCCATTCCACGTTCAATACTTTCGAGAATGTCTTCGGGCAGGCCAACGCCCATCAGGTAGCGCGGCTTATTCTCCGGCAAGAAGGGGGCCGTATAGTCAACCACTTTTTTTAGCAACTCAAGCCCTTCACCGACGCTGACGCCGCCAACCGCATAGCCAGGGAAATCCATGAGGGTGAGCTGCTCAGCACATTCCTTACGCAGATCTGGATACACACTCCCCTGGACAATACCGAAGAGCGCTTGATCTTGACGGGCGTGCGCTTTGAGACAGTTCTCGGCCCAGCGCAAGGTTTTTTTGATCGACTTGGCTGAATATTCGTGCGTCGCCGGATAGGGGATACATTCATCGAAGGCCATGATAATATCGGCACCCAGATCGTTCTGGATCTGCATAGCCTCTTTGGGCCCGAGAAAAATTTCTTCGCCAGTGATTTCATGGCGGAAGTAGACACCCTCTTCACCGATTCTTTTTTTGGGCAGCGAGAAGACCTGAAACCCGCCACTGTCGGTCAGGATCGGTTTCTTCCAGTTCATGAAACTGTGCAGGCCACCGGCTTTTTTGACCAGCGATTCTCCGGGCCTGAGGTGCAGGTGGTAGGTATTGGATAGGATGATTTGTGCCCCTGTCTCTTCGACCTGGGTCGGGGTCATTGCCTTGAGTGCTCCGTGGGTTCCGACCGGCATGAAGATTGGGGTTTCGATCACGCCATGAGGGGTGTGGAGACGGCCACGCCGCGCGGATGTTTTTTGGTCTTTATGCAGCAGTTCAAAATTGAACATCAATTTCTCCGTATGGGCAGGCACCGTCGACAGTCACCGGGTAGCAAGGCGCTAGACGTATAGCAGAATCAAAGAACGCGTGCAAGAAAGAGTCTATCGAAATGCTCGACGGGTCGCTTGAAAAAAAAATGCGCTTGGCTGATTACACCTTACTCCGCTTCCAATTACGTTTTGAAGAAGATTTTTTATTGCCGGCCTTTGCATTGCTACGCTTGCGGCGTGAACTCAACCGCGTGTTGAAAAGTGGTTTAGCTCTTGTCTCGAATTCTGTCGATTTCGGAAATCTGTTGCAGCCAACCCTGCCGACAGATCCGGTTCTGCTGCGTCGCGTTCAACAACCTGCACCTGGATTTATTCTCCACATCGACCAGTTACAGTCGCGTAAGTTTTTTGCGGGTGACCTGTTAACTTTATCTGTCTGCTTTTTCGCTCGGGGGATGTCGTTGGTCGAACCCTTCACCCGCTTACTCGAGGTGCTGGGCTCTGTCGGTCTCTGCGTTAACGCGGGCCGTTTTCGTCTGGAGTCCATTGACGATGACTCTCAGGAGTCTGCAAAGAAAAAACTATGGAGCGGCGGTCCGTTTGCAATCGCCGCGACCATCTCAGATTTGGCGCGACAGGTTGAGGTTTTTACCGCGCCAGCGGTTCGTTTTGAACTCATGACGCCGGCGCGGTTACTGAAGAATTCTCGGCCCTTGTTTCGTCCAAATTTTGCTGAGATATTTCCGTTTATACTGCGTCGCGTAACCGGAATGCTCGCGGTCTGGGCCGACCTCGAAGATGTCTTTGATGTCCGATTTCTACTCGAGCATGCGGCACGATTAGCGGAATCGGATAATCGACTGCATTGGCAAGACTGGCGTCCACTGCAAGCGCGTGAAGAGGCGGGCGGATTGTGCGGTTCGATTACCCTCAGGGGTAGCGAACTCGTAGATATCTGGCCGCTTCTCAGGGCTGGTGAACTGTTCGGAATAGGCAAGGGGGCGGCTTTCGGTGCCGGTCGTTATCGTCTCATTTCACTCGAGGAGTTGTCGCTCGCTAAGCTTCCGGTATAATGTTAGAAAGCTCCTTTTATTTCTCAACCGAGGAGGCGCCTTATGAAAGATGCCTGGGATGATCGCAAAAAAGCCATTGAGAATGAATATTTCCACCGGCAGGAACAAAAACTTATCAACCAGATGAAACAAGAGGCCGAAGAGACTCTGGTCCGGGCGCATTGTCACAATCATTGTCCCAAATGCGGAGATGTTCTTAAACCGATGACCTTTCGTGAGGTGCCATTGGACCGCTGTGGCGGTTGCGAGGGGGTCTGGCTGGGGCCGAATGACCTGAAAACTCTTGCGGAGAAAGATCATCGGACCTGGTTTGATTTTTGGTTTCGTCAAGAAAAGAAGAATGCCCCTGAGGAGGAACTTTAATTGATGAATTTTTTCTTTATCCTGCTGTTGCTTGCCCTGATTGCCGCTGGTTACTACGTCTATAAGCGTCTGCTTAAGATTGAGCACGAGATTCGCGCGAGCCGGCCTAGTCTTGCCGGCGAGGAAGATCGACCGGCGACGAAACCTGATAAGGGACCTGTTGCACCCGTTCCGGAGGCCGCGGAGGATCATGTTCCGTTCGGGGCAGGGCTCAAGGAGCAGATCATGCTTGCCGTCGAAGCCTCTCCAGGTTTGGCCCAGGCTGAAATCTATGAAAAGTTTCCTGAGGCAGATCGTCGCGAGCTGCAGAAGTTGCTGCGTAAACTTGACCAATCGGGCCAGTTAAGACGTGAAAAGAAGGGGAGCAGTTACCGGCTTTATACGCGGTGAAATCGGAAATGTTATGAAACTAAAACGCCCAGGAAAAAATCCTGGGCGTTTTAGTTTCTAACGGAATCTCGAATTAACGCAGGTTGTAAAAGACTTCTCGGCCTGCGTAAACCGCGACATCATCAAGTTCATCCTCGATGCGCAGCAGTTGGTTGTATTTACAGATGCGGTCGGTGCGACAGAGCGACCCGGTTTTGATCTGTCCCGCATTGGTCGCCACTGCCAGATCGGCGATGGTAGTATCTTCGGTTTCGCCGCTGCGGTGTGAAATAACCGCAGTGTATCCTGCCCGTTTTGCCATCTCGATGGCCTCGAGGGTTTCAGTCAGGGTGCCGATCTGGTTGACCTTGATCAGGATCGAATTGGCAATCCCCTTGGTGATCCCCTCTTTGAGGATTTTGGTGTTGGTGACGAACAGGTCATCGCCAACGACCTGGATCTTATTGCCCAATCTTTCGGTCATCAGTTTCCAACCGTCCCAATCGTTTTCAGCCAGACCATCCTCTATAGAGATGATCGGATAGCGATCGACCAGATCAGCGTAAAAGTCGATGGTTTCGGCCGCAGTTTTGAGGGCATGCTCTTCATTGGCAAAGTTATATTTACCATCTTTGTAGATTTCCGATGCCGCAACATCCAATGCCAGCAGAACTTCCTTGCCCGCCTTGTAGCCTGCGGCGGCAATCGCCTCCATAATCACCTGCAGGGCATCTTCGTTGCTCTTTAGGTTTGGGGCAAAACCGCCCTCGTCACCAACGGAGGTATTGTAGCCCTTGCTCTTGAGGACCTTTTTCAAGGCGTGAAAGATCTCGGCGCCCATACGTAACGCTTCCTTGAAACTTCCGGCGCCAACCGGCATGATCATGAATTCCTGAATGTCGACGTTGTTGTCGGCGTGTTCTCCGCCGTTGATGATGTTCATCATCGGCACCGGCAATTCTTTAGCGTTGGTGCCACCGAGATACTGATAAAGGGGGAGGCCGGCTTCTTCTGCCGCGGCTTTGGCACAGGCAATTGAAACTCCGAGAAGGGCGTTGGCACCCAGGTTGCTCTTGAACTCGGTTCCGTCCAGGGCGATCAGTTTGCGGTCGATGCTGACCTGGTCACTGGCATCGAGACCGATCATTTCGGCCGCGATGATGTCGTTGACGTGCTCGACCGCTTTGAGGACCCCTTTACCGAGGTAACGGGCCATATCGCCATCGCGTAGCTCGATGGCTTCGCGTTCGCCGGTTGATGCTCCACTCGGGACCGCAGCTCGACCCATAACTCCGCTTTCGAGTGCGACTTCTACTTCAACGGTCGGGTTGCCGCGCGAATCGAGAATCTCGCGGGCATAAACATCAATAATTTCGCTCATGGCATTCCCCTTGATACGATATGGTGAAAAAGGTATCGTCCTGACTGCGTAAGTGCGGCCAGGGCGGTTTGAAAAACGAACCATCTTATAGCAGGGTATTCGCGGATGTGAAGCGCTTTTTGCCCTTTTTGTAGATTTTTTGCCTGAGATTTTGAATTGCGATTTCAATGATACCTGAACTTTCGATCATTGTTCCAATTTTTAACGAAAAGGAGCAACTTCGTTGCCTGTTGACAGATCTTCTGCGGCAGAAGAGTGTCGATTTTGAAGTCATCCTCAGCGATGGCGGGTCGATCGACAACCCCGCAGCAGTTATGGCCGATTATAACCGTTTTTGCGGTTATCCCATTGCGCTTCATGTCGGTGATAAAGGGCGCGGGCGTCAACTCAACGCCGGCATTGTAAAGGCACGCTCCAAGTGGCTGCTGTTACTGCATGTCGACAGTCGCTTTCAGGATGAGTTTGCGTTGCGCCGAGGTCTCGATTTGATGAAGGATTTTGGCACGAATCTGGTGGCAGGTCGTTTCCCGCTCCGTTTTCGGCGAAGTGCCGGGCAGGCACCTCAAGCGGGCTACTATTATTATGAATGGAAAGCGCGCCTGCCCCGTGAGGAGTGTATTCACGGTGATCAGGGCTTTCTGCTGAGCCGTGAAACCATGCAGCATGTCGGGTATTTTAGGGAGAATTTACCGGTTATGGAGGATACCGACTTTGCCGAACGCCTGCGCAGAATCGGCCGCTGGATCCTTTTGCCGAGCGAGATATCGACCTCTGCACGTCGTTTTGAGACGGAAGGGCTTTGGCAGCGCCAGTTGCTCAACGCAATTATCATGTGCTTTCGTAGTATCGGCTGGGAAGATTTTTTTATTGACGCAATTTCGGTTTATAGGCAACAGGAGGTCGGGGAACCCCTCCGCCTGCGCCCTCTCTTTAGACAGGTCAGGCGCAGCATGTTAAAGGTCCCTTTTACACAGCGGATTAAAATCTGGTATCGCAGTGGCAGTTACGTGCGC
>JBDNGT010000165.1:0-3454 GCA_041689145.1 Geopsychrobacter sp.
GGTCCCGCAGCAGTAATTCTTAAGTCGTAAGACCATGTAATTTTATGCACCAAATATCATTTTATTAAGCGCCGAATAGTTTCGGCACATTCCTAACCCCTTGTAAGGAGGAAACACCAATGAGTAAGTTTCTGAAAGTCATGATCGTTCTCTTGACGATCGCCGCGGTTGCCGCTCCGGCAATGGCCGCTGAGTTCACCTTCCATGGCGACCTCAACAACCGCTTCGGCCTCTACACCAACCAGGCCGGGATGTTCTCGGGAGTTGAGAATGTTAATGGCACCAACGTCAGCGACAATGACGTCGATGAGTTCTTCGCCGACTTTAAGTACCGCGCCAACACCACCGCTGCCACCAATGACGGCGCGGTGAAAGGTGTTCTCGCTCTCGAGATCGGCGGCATCCAGTATGGTACCTCGCCTGCCGGCGACTACTCCGGCGACGGCGTCAAGTTTGAAGTGCGCAAGGCCTACACCCAGTTCAAACTACCCAACTCCGACAACAGCCTCTCAATGGGCCTGCAGGCGCTGACCATCAACAAATTCGTCTGGTGGGAGACCGTTCCTTCCGTACAGTACAGGGGCAAAGCTGGCGCCCTCGACTACAAGCTGGCCTGGGCCCGCGGTAATGAAGTATTAAACACTTCTTCTGACGACAACCTGTTTAAAGATGCTGACGCTCTCGTATTTCGCGCTGACATGAAACCGGCCGACAACGTCAAGGCTGGCGCATTCCTACTCTACCAGCGCAAAGAAAATGCCGACAACTTTACCTATAACGCTGATGACGGTGGCACCCAAGGGGCCAAATCGGCCAATTCTGGCGGTTTCTATGAGATCAAGCAGATCGAGGAAACCGACTACGACATCTACACCATCGGTACCGACGGCAAGTTCACCGCTGGCAACCTGTTCGTCAACTGGGACCTGATCTACCAGGGCGGCAGCGTTGACGAAATCCGCAGCTTCACCGCCGCAAACACCTTCACTAACGCTGCGAACCAGGACGTAAGCTCCTACTTCCTGCATGCCGACGCCGGCATCAAAGTCGGAAAAGCCACCTTCACCTACACTGGCTGGATCGCTTCCGGTGACGACGACGATACCGATGACGAAATCAATAACTACCTGGCTACCGACGTCGACCGTGCTGACTCGGTTATCTTCTTCGAAGGCGGCTACACCGACGACGACTACTTCACCGAGGCGCCCTACATCCTCAACAAGGGCCTGATCCTCAACAAGATCGCCGCCGATCTCAAAGTCAGCAAGAAGACCACCGTGGGTGGTGCACTGCTCTACCTGATGACCGCCGAAGACCTGGCTAACGGCGAAAGTGCCCTGGGCACCGAAATCGACGCTTACGTCAGCCACGAGCTTTATCCCAACGTCGAAGTGGCCCTCAACGCCGGCTACCTCGTCGCTGACGATGGCATGAATAACTTTGTCGTCGGTGGGGCTGAAGCCGAGAACCCTTACCGCGTCACCTCGCGGATTCGCTACAAGTTCTAATAGCTGACTCTTTGCGCATTAAGCATAAAAAAGGCTGAGCTTTACGCTCAGCCTTTTTTTCATCGTCCGCAGAATCATTCCTGCGGGTTCCGTCAACTTGGCACCACCGTAAAAGCACCCTACTGGCCGCAGAAGACATAAAGGAGAAACAGGACGTGAATAAATATAAATTACTCGTAATGGTCATATGGCTGGGTGTTTTAATGGGAGTATCCCCCCTGAGAGCGCTGGCCGACGACCTGAAATCCCTCGCAGCGGAGATGGCGCCGCTATCCGGTTACGTGATTAAACCCTCAGACGGGGACTTTCTGATCGACCTGGATGCCAGTAAAGGGTTGCGCACTGGAGACCTGTTATCCGTCAGCGTGAAAGGCGAAAAAATCGTCCATCCGATCACGCAGAAAGTGATCGGAACCCTTGACGCGGTCAAGACGGTCCTCAGGGTTACCCGCATCAAATCCGGCTATTCTTATGCAAAGTGGATCTCAGGAGAAAAGACCGTCAAAGACGGTGCAAGGATTCGTCGCTTTAGCGGATTAACGGCCGCGCTCTACACCACATCGCCAGAGGGGCAAAAAGTTTATAAGCGTCTGCGCGAACTGTTACCCGAGCTTGAATGGCAGGGCAAATTCCAGCTCCAGCCAGCACTCGGCAATGACGTCGGAGTCAACCTGAGTTTCATTCTCAACGGGGGGGTTCTTCAACTGATCGACGGCGCGGGCCAGCCAATTCGCACCCTCACCCTCAGCGCCCCCCCCGTTTTCCGCCAGCCGCAAACCACGCCACAGCCCATGGTTCAGAGTCCCGGCCAGAATGTAAACCCTTCGCCCGGCGGTGTCCAATGGGGTTCGGCGAAGAGCGCTTTCGACCAGACCAAAGCCCTGGGTGAACTGTCTGGGAAAATACTCATGGCCTCATTCCTGAAAGAGGAGGGCCGTATCCTCCTCGCCACAGTCGATGGCTCATGGGTCAGGGTGTACGAAATCACCAATAAGCTGCAACTGCTTGGCGAAACACAGGTCGATGCTGGCACCGCCAGCCCCCTGGCAGTCGCCTGGTGGCGCCCCGAACCGACCGGCCCGAGCTATCTTGCAGTGACCGCAGCCCTTGAAACCCTGAAATCCTACGGCAACATCAAAGAGACCAGCCTGAGTGGCACAATCTTCGATTTTGACAACCAGCGTCTCTCTCCCCTGGTCACCAGGGTCCCATATTTCATGGCGACCTATGATCTTAACGATGATGGCCAAGCGGAAATCCTGCTCGGCCAGGAGTTTGATCCGCACCAAACCTATGGACGGACATACGCACTGCATCTCAACCGGCAACAGTTGCAAACAGAAAAACCGCCCTTCACCCTCCCCGCGCGATTTATCCTGCCCGGCAGCACCTTGGGCGATCTCGATGGGGACCATCGCCCTGAATTGGTCACGGTCAACAATGGCAATCTGACCATTTTTTCCGACGGCAAAAAGGTCTATAGTTCCACGGGTCAGATGGGTGGGAGCTTGGCAAGCCTATCCTATGATGTTAATCCGGGACTGGAGGACACCCTGTTTGAAACTGTCCACCTCGATATTCAGCCGACAATGCAGGATATCGATGGGGATGGGGTTGTCGAATTGCTGCTGGTTGCCTCCGACACATCATCATTCAGAATCCGGGCCGGCACAGGGCTAAAGAGCAGCTGGGTTGCCGTGGTCAAATACCGCAATGGGGCCTATGACCAGGGGCGCCTTGCCCCGCAACGTGAATATCCACTCCAGGGCCTCTGGGCCGATGCCGGCAACGTCTTCCTGGTTGAGTCGAAAGAAAACTCGTCCCCAGGCAAGAAAGCCCAAAGCAAACTTCTAATTTTTCCGACAGCACCCGCCAAACAGTGAACCGGCGAACCTGACCCAGCACAACATCTTTCGCCATTCAGCTGGGAGATTCCTTGCGAC
>JBDNGT010000166.1:0-1753 GCA_041689145.1 Geopsychrobacter sp.
AAAAGGGCGGGCTGCTGCGCTTACTTCTACTTTTATTGCTGTTGGTTGGTGGGGCCTGCGCGATCTTTTATCTGATCGGGCCAGATTTGTTTGCTCCCGCGACACCCGTTAGGGAGATCGCTACGCAAAAGTCGAGCAAAATGAAGGTGCCTGAGCGCCTAATGCCGGTTGAGCCATCTGAGGTGGTTAAGGAAGAGGTTGTGCCGGTGGCAAAAGTCGCTGCGGTTGAGGAACGGCCGCTTCCGGTCGCTGCAGCAGTTGCCGAACCGGTAGTTGCACCGATAGTTGAACCAACGCTTGCCCCTGTCCCAACTCCGAGCTTTGCCCTGAAGGCAGGTAGCTATCTCTATAAACGTAAACTGGCTCAAGCGATCACTCAAATAGAGAAAATGGGCTACAAGGCGACATCGAGCCAAAGCTTGGAACCGCACGAAATGACACGTCTGCTGGTCGGACTTTATGCGAAGCCGTTGGCCGACAAGCGTTTAGCCGAGGTGAAGAGACTCGCCTCCGGGGCATTTCTCGCGGCCGAAGAAGGAAAGTATGCGGTTTATGCCGGGTCCTTCCTCTCCGTTGACGTGGCGCGTCGATCGGCCGATATCCTTTACCAGCAGGGGGTAAGAGTCGAAGAACGTCAAGTTAAGGTCGATTTGCCGCGCACGGCCCTGCGTTTTGGCGAGTTTGTTACGCGAACTGAAGCTCGGAAGGTTGTGCGGAAGTTGGAGAAGCTGGGGGTAGATAAACTCCAGATTGTTCCATTGAAATAGATGTGTCCCCTCTTCGTTGAGAAGGGAAGAAGCAGGCTTCCAGAGGTTATTTTAGAGTGAGTCGTCACGAAGAAACGAATATCAGGTTCAAGGTGCCCAGCGACGTCGCAAAGATCATGAAGCAATGGGGCGGACGCAGTGTTAAACTCGCGGCCGCTCGAGGTTCCCTGCCGATGTCTGGTCCGAATCTGGTGACGGTACTCTTTATTTTCTTCTACGGCGAGGATCCGGAACTAAGGGCCGAAGCCCTGAAGACCTTGCAAGATCTACCCCCGAGTATCCTCAAGCCTGTCTGTAGCCAGGCTGGCATCCATCCTGAAATTCTTGATCTCCTGGCGCGGCTACACTTTAAAAACATGGGCGTCATGGAGCCGCTTTTGACCAACCGAATGGTTGGACTCAAGACCCTTTATTTTGTGGCCGAGCATGCTTCTGGCGATGTGCTGAATCTGCTGGCCAGCAATGATACGGCCATACGGCAGTCCAAGGCATTGCAAACCCTGATTATCAACAACCCGCACACCGATAAGGTTTTGAAGCTGCGGCTGGGCTGGAAAGAGGAAACCGAATCCCTGCCGACTGAAACCTCCGCGCAGCCCGTCGCGGGGGAACCTGCAAGGAGCGACAGAACGTCACAAACGGCTAAGGAAGAAGTAGAAAAAAACGATATTACGACGCTGTCGAAATATCAATTATTACTCGATATGCCGGTGTCGGAAAAGATCAAAATGGCCCTGACGGGCGATAAGGAATGGCGGACCCTGCTGATCCGCGAATCGAATAAACTGGTCAGTTCGGCGGTCTTGAGAAATCCGCGAATCAGTGAGGGCGAGATATTGATGGTTGCAAAAAACCGCGCCAGCAGTGAAGAACTGATTCGAATCATTCTGCTCAATCGTGAGTGGGTCAAGAACTATGATATGAAAAAAGCCTTGATTTTAAATCCGCGCACCCCTTTGCTAAACGCCATGCGTTTCATGACCTTT
>JBDNGT010000167.1:0-8580 GCA_041689145.1 Geopsychrobacter sp.
GTGTGTCCCGTTTTCGCACAAACAGGAACCCTTTGCTGCAGCATGGGCAGGCCGTCCGGCCTTTCTTCTTGACCGGATCAAAAATAAAGACCCGCAAACCCTTAGATCGAGCATCCTGAATCATGTGCCGGGTACCAGTGCTTTTACCATCCCAAATTGAGATCAGACATTGAGCGTTATCCGCCATCTGAGAGTTGCGCTTGTGGCCGGCCACTGCGTTGTATCTCTTGCCGCCGCGAGTGGTTTTAATTACCGCGCCTGGAGCCTCAAGGTTGTTCCAGTCTGCCGGATACGGATCGACCGGAATACCGTTAGCGTTGGCCCAATTTTCACCAAGGGTATCTACTCCCTTGGCTTTGCCACTAAGGACCACTGAGGGGGTCCATCCACACCGATCAACGGCCAACGCAACGATACGAGGATCAACAATTCCTCGACTACCCGCAATAATGGTTCGCATGAAATATCCTCGCTATTCACCGCACATCGACATCATGGCATTCAGAAGGTCCAGAAATTCCCAGCCTTCCGCCTTTGTCATCTTATGCTCTATGCCATTAAAGGTGACCCGGACAGGTTTTGGATCTCCCAGAAGGATAGACACCGGGGGAGCCGGGTTCTCTTCGGCGGGTCCACCAATCGGCTGCTCGCACTGGAAACAATGCGTGTCTCGATCATCAAGTTCCACCTGGCACGTTGGGCAATCCATATATACTCCCTAAAGCTCAACGTCCTTGACCAGATCCTTGACCAGATCCATTTTGGATTGGCTCAATGGTTTAACGCCGCCGAAGACCGATTTTGAGATAAACTCAGGACAATTTTCAACGTCTTCCTTTAACGTTCTGCAGTTGTGCCAGTTATCAACCTGGTAGCCACAAATGTCACAAGTCTTAGCCATATCAATCCCTTTCTTGAAAATATTATCAATACGAACAGGCTTAATCCTCTGCACAGGACTAATATGCTGACTCCGTTGGCATATTTGCATCGGATCTTCTAAACATCTGTCACATTGAATACACTTAAATTTGTCTTCCATTACAGTCCTTGAAGCCGCATTCCCCGCTCGCTATTTATTTTCTGCCAGTATTTTGGCGGGGATGCTCCTAATTTCAGAGATATCAGCGGCCTCACCTTCCCAAAAGACGGAATTCCCAACAACATCGCTTATCACTTCAACTTTAATTTTCATCAGATCCATTAACGAGGAACCACCTGGATTGCGTTCCCGCAAACAGGTATGACAGCCAGCAAACTAGGCTTTCCCGTGTTTTGTATCCGCAGGCAGTTATCGGTTTCGGTTAACCGAAATGACGTGCCACCAATTTTTATCTCCAAATAATCGACCATAATTGAGTCGGCAGCATTCTCCGGCATTCTAACTTCCATTTTTACCCTCCAATTACCCATACAGGCTTTGAGCCGATTCCTGCAGCCCCCGTGTACCAAATAGCACCATCAAGAGAATCGCAATCCACGACGAATTCTGGCGGATACCCGAACCTTACGCGGTCCTCTTTCAAGTCTTCCGGCAATACTTCATCGCCTAGTTCGTCAGCAAACAACTTCGCCGCCTCTTCCCGACTGAACTCGCCGCTGACAACATAGGTGCCATCGGAAAAATATTGAGGCTCGCTGAAGTATTCTTTAAATTTCATCAAACTACCTCCTGCAAAGGTTTCTTATTCACATATAAAGAACGTTCCCTAGCCTTTGCCTGTTTAGACAGAAGGACAAAGCGGTAGGTTCTTATACACAACACGTCGCCAGTCAAGCGCCACCTTAACGGCTGCAACCTCAAGTCGATACCACAGTGAATTATCCGCATACTTGCCTGCAACACGAAAAACCTTCTTTGACCGAAGAGCAGCAGCCCTCGCTTGCTGGTATCTAATTTTATCCATCAAATCCTCCGTTAACATCCCTGAATCCTTCGATTGTAAGACCTACTTACCAGCTGTGCCACCCCCTCAAAGTCGTTTTCTTTGATATCTTTATATTACTACAGAAATCCCACCTACACCACCCATAAAACAGAAAAAATAAATAAAAGTATCTACCCGAATCCTCCTTCAAATTTAAAAATAAGCCATTAAAAATAATGGCTTATTCCTGTGGACCATGTTTTTTATCTATGCTATTATCTACCCAAATAAGAGATAAGGACAAAGAGATGGAAAAGGAAGAGCAGCAAAATTTGCAGTTTAGATCTTACCTGTCCGCAGGGGCTCTAAGCAGTAAGGCCCTACAGGATCGCCTGTCATTAAGCCAAACTGCATTGTCTAGGGTTGTCCAACGGAACCGGAAAACCCTGATGATTGCAGGCGCAGCACGCTCAACCAGGTATGCCTTACGAGAACCATTATCGAGCCTTGGTTCTGAGCTTCCCGTGTTTGAAGTGGACCCAAAAGGGAATGTGCGCCCGTATGCTGATATCCACACCCTTGTTGCTCGGCAATATGGCTGGCAACCCAAAGGGCAGACCGCCGAAGTCTTAGACTACCTCCCCTATATGATTCAATCAGTCCGCCCCGAAGGGTTTATGGGCCGGGCCTTTGCTTATAGATATGCACATGAATTGAGTTTGCCAGAAAAGATAGCCGACTGGTCAGACCGTCAAGCCCTTGTCGCTCTGGCACAAAGGGGGGAAGATTTTGGCGGGAACCTGATCGTCGGTACGGAGTCTGTGCAACGTTACTTGGCACAATCGCGTCTAGCTCCCCCAGATATGATCGCCCTGCCCCAGCGTTCAGCTAGTTTCGCGGATTTGGCCGAAAAAGCGATTTCCGGTGACACCCCAGGGTCTTCCGCAGGGGGAGAACAGCCAAAGTTTACGGCCTTGCTGAACTCTCCAGAAGGGCCAGAACGAATCCTCGTCAAGTTTGCCACCCGGACCACGGACGAAGGGAGACGATGGAGTGATTTGCTTGTTTGTGAGCATATCGCCAACGAAACGCTCTGTGCTTCAGGGGTGTTGACAGCCCAGACCGAAATCCTCCAAACAGAGGAATGGACGTTCCTGCAATCCTCCCGCTTTGATCGCGTCGGTCTCTGGGGTCGCTTGCCAGTTTATTCCTTGATGTCCGTGACCTCTGACCTCACCGGGTATTGTGCGGACTGGATTGATGCTGCAGAACAGCTCCAGGACGAACAGGTATTCAGCCCTGCAGAAGTTGAAACCGTGCGGAGCCTGAGTGATTTTGGCTCTTTGATTGGCAACACTGACAAACACCTGGGAAATTTGTCTCTTATGCCAGACGAAACAGGCTTTATTCTGGCCCCGGTTTATGACATGACTCCGATGTATTACAGGCCCAAGCCTGGAGGGGTGTTACCTCAGAATACCCTTACGCCTGGGACTCTCTCTCTAAAGACCAGCCACGAAAATATCACTCCGGTCGCTCTTCAGTTCTGGGAAGCCGCTCGCAGCGACGTTCGAATAACTGATCAATTCAGGTCGGTCTGCCAGAAAAACATTATGGCACTAAATTCCTTAGCTGATGGCCCATCGCTAGTCATTTGACCGCAAGGCACCATCCCAAAGGAAAGGTGCCTTGCGGTCCTCATCTTCAATCTGCCTCCTAATGGGCCTCCTTGAGGTCTTCTTGGACAATCCCGGTGGTAGCCAGCCTAAAGCTATGAATTTTCAAGCGAAGCTGCACCGAGGGGATGCTGCGTTCCTTCAGGGTCACATCAATGATTTTTTCGATTTCAGAGACTTTTCTCTCCAAAATATCCTGCAGATCAATAGCGTTCATTGTTTTTCCCTTTTCAAAAATCAGCTATAATAATTAGTGCAACCGATATTGTGTTGCACATGAAACCGGGGTTGATTTGTTTTAGTTTTAGTCTTCATCCGCATATTCCTCCTTATAGGGGATAACCAGACTAGCTGGCTTTGCTTAAACGACAGGTAGACATAGAGGCATTCGTCTTGAATACCTGAAGACGGTGGATCGCCTGATCTATCCTCGCGGAGAGGTCATAAATATCCTCACTTCCAGCGAGAAGAAATTGTCCAACTAACTCCGTAACGGCAGCAGCGGCAACCAGATCGCCCGGTTTCGGGTTTGTCTTCATTTCTCCAAGAATGTCCATCAGGTTATCGCTGAGCATGGCCTATACCTCGAATTGGTCAACGGGCTTCAGGTCAGTAGCCTGAGCGTAACGAAAGACAACCCCATTCTTCCAGCTCTTGCTGAACCCGTATTTGGTGGCATTCGGAATATCGGTATCGTTGTCGTTGGAGAAAAATTCGTAAAAGTACATTTGCGGCCCTCGCTAAAGAGTTGTGTTTTTCTTTGATAAGTCATAATAACACTCAAACACCGTTAACACTACCCGTAAAACAGAATTAAATGATTAAAAAAGGGCACCTCCCCGAACTGGAAAGATGCCCCTGTAATGAATCTTTTACTCATAGCCGCCCTTTAGGATCGTCGCTTATCAGAACAGACGGGGTTTTACGGTGAATAGACAGGATTGCGCATCAGATATCAAGCTCATTGAATAGAGCATCAGTGCTTTCGGCTCGGTGCAAATCTTCGCCGCGCTCGCTTTTTGCAAAGGTATCAGCGGTAAGGCGTTCTTGGTTTCCGCAGCAAAGGCATGCAATGAATATTCGTTGAAATGCTGAGCTTTTGCCGAATCCCTGAAGGTTGTGGATTTGACTTTTCCTTTTGGCATATTCCTAGCCATACGAAAGTCTTTTGATTCCCGCATCAGATCCAAACGCCGGAGCGTTTCTCCAAGGCAGGCATTGTATAATTGACGGGCCGCGTCCATGCGTACGTCAAGAACTGCCTCATTCTGAGGCGTTGTTTTTAACTGGATTTCATGGATAAAAGAATCGGTCATTGGTTCTTTTGGCTCTCGATGTATTGTTTAATTATCTCCAAAGGAGCACCACCGACGGTTGATACGAAGTAGCTATTTGACCACAAAGTCGGAAGCCTGGACTTGATTTCAGAGAATTCACTTCTTAGGTGCCTTGAGGTTTGGCCTTTGATCTGTTTAACAAGTCGGTGTACTCCGTACTGCGGGTCTACCTCGATTAACAAGTGTACGTGTTCAGGCATGACTTCAAGCTTAATTATCTTGGATTGGTGCTCATCTGCAATTTGCCGGATTAGGACCTTTAGCCGCTCCGCGACTTCGTCTACCAGTACTTTTCGGCGATACTTTGGGCACCAGACGACATGATATTTACAGGAATAAACCACGTTGTTATTTGTTTTATAGACCATGTGTTGTGTTATACAGCAATGGGCTGTATAACACAAGAGAACAATGTAATCAAATTCAAAGCCGTCCGCTTACCTCCCCATGGCTGAAGCGAGGGGCTTCTCACGGACACTCGGTGAGCCTTTAATTCTTCGATCAGCTTATTTTTCATAACGAGGTTGCCTTTTGGATTGCCTGATTGATCTGGGTTACGTCATAGCCATGCTTCCGCAGGAAACGATGGGCGGATTCGAGGGCTTGCACTAAATCAGTAACAACAGACCGATGGGAGGCACCCTGCTCTTCTTCGCTGCCATCGACCATCACGAAATATTCGTAGAGCCCACCAGGCTCTTGAGTCCCGCGAACCAATCGGACATTTTCGCCAAAGAACTGGCCCAAAACTTCCTCGTCCGTTCCGATGACGATCCCAATGCCCCGAAAGCCCTCTTGCTTCAATGCTTGGGCGGTCCCAAATTCACTGATAGTTGCCATGATTATTGACCCCGCTGATCTAGGTTAAACGGCCTGCCTTCTAGGGCCAGCTTGATATCTTCCAATAGCCAAACTTCGGCAGCGGCGCTATGATAGAGGTCCGCCACAGTAGGATTATCTTTTTGTGTTTCCAGGCTCTCAACTCGGCTGGTGGCCTTTTTGTGGGCCTGAGCAATAAGCGTCTTTATTTGCTTAATGGTAGCCATTTTAAAATTCCTCCTTAAGGACCAACACGTCTTTCGGGATCATCCCGATATCCTTCAAGTCCTGGACACAGACCACCGAATATTCAATCTGTGTCCGATCAGACACATCCATCAAGAGCGACGGGTGAGAATGGC
Source organism: Geopsychrobacter sp. (assembly GCA_041689145.1). Lineage (GTDB taxonomy): Bacteria > Desulfobacterota > Desulfuromonadia > Desulfuromonadales > Geopsychrobacteraceae > Geopsychrobacter. The sequence continues at coordinate 6,063 of JBDNGT010000167.1, forward strand.
TCGTCAAACCGCCAAACTTCCCCAGGTAACCAATCGTCTTATTTTTGTGTTGAAATCTTAACGCCAGCATGACTCTCTCCTTAAACGTCTTTCCTGATAGCCTTAGTATAAAACGTAAACGTCTAACGTGCTACCCATGAATCAAGCAAAAAAATAAAAAAAGGTACTAATCCTCTTGTTTTTTAAGGAAAAGTGCCTATTAATTGGCCATTAGTAAGAAAGGCTGAATTAATGGCTTAAGCCGCGCCAACTTGATCCTCCAGGATTGGCAAAGAGTACAATTGCTTTGCCCTCCTCATACCAGTACACGCACCGCTCGGTCCCGCTTGAGAGCCGGACCCATATACGGCATAGCCGTTTTTGATGGTCGATCAGGTGATTGAGGTGGTCCAGAAGCGGCACGCTGGTTTCGAGCATCCCAAAAGCATCACGGCGGACAACGAGCGGCCCGGAGTCTGACTTAATAACTGGAGACCAGCCAAGGGGTTTTAGGTGTGACCCTGCGTCAGTCCGGTTGTAACCAAAATGAGTAATGTTTTGCATGATGTTCTCCGTTTGACCTTAGCAGACACGGCCTACCAAAAAGCCGTCCTCATCGTAAATCTCAATATAGGAGTGCCCGGTACCCTTCGGACAATGCACGGGGGCATAGGTCCAGCCTTCGTCTTCGCCGGCCTGCATGTCCGCAGCGACCTGGATCGCCTTTTCTTTCGGGAATAGCCGGTGCTGGTGAGTCGTTGGCATTAACATGATCTACAACCCTCTTCCCTTATTTACTGAGTTCGTCTAATGCTTCAAGAATTTGAGCCCGTGAAACGCCCGGAAATTGGTCTTTTCTTTTCGCGTAGATCTGCTTCGGGGTTAACCCCTCCTGACCGCGAATGACCTGGTACACTTCAGCGGCCAGCTCAACAAGATCTATTTGGTCGGTCTCTTTACTTTTCAAAATTGCCTCCTAAAACATGCTCATGGTCTGGTTGTCTCCCTGTTCTTTGGGAGGTTTTGCGGCCTCCCGTTCCTGAGCTTCTTCAACGATCCGGGCGAAGGATTCTCCGCAAACTTCATAACGCAGTTGGGTAGACGTTCCGCGCCGAGACCCAATAACGATCACCGTCCCATTTGCGGTAATTTCCTCAATCTTCAACTTGGTGAACTTCTTTCGGTCGATTTCAGCACTCGGGATGATCTGACCCTTAGAATAGCCAGCAACGGCCTGCAGATTGGCCTGAAAATGCCGGTCGGTCTCGATCCTTTGACGGACGGTGAAAACCTCATGGCCAACCATTCTTTTTTGGCTGTACTCAAAAGTCGGGGCGGTATCATAATAATCAAAGTCACCACTGACCCTGCCCTGCCCGTCTGACATCCATGCAGAATATTGAGTGAAACTTTTAAAAATAAGCCAAGATCCGCGGCTGGCAGACTTCAATGTGTCCTGCATTTTGCGGCGGTTCTCAAAAGAATTGTCTTCTTCGACCCCTAGAAAGGCTTCCCTAATGGCAAATTGCCCGTCTAGTTGCTTGAAAACTTCTTCGCGTAAGACACGCTCGTAAAGGGTGCCATTCTGATAAAATTCAGGATTGTCCATAATCGATTCAACGACTGACCGTAAGCGTTTCTGGTATTCCTGAATGTTTTTTGGCATAAGCCTTCTCCCGCTTGAGCTTTTGGTTTTTGCGCTTTTCAACTTGCGCGGTGAAATATGCAAATTGCTGATTAAAGGTCCATCCTGGCGCTGGTTGTTCTATCGTGAGGCCACTCTCCAGGGTAGACAGACCAATCGCCAGCATGACCAATATTTTTAATGCCCTCATTCCGCGGCATACATCCAATGATAGTCACCGTACCGCCTGGCTCTCACCTTCGCTTTCCAGACCGGCATACAACGGGCCTTGATCTTGACAACCAGGGCCGTGCAACGGTCACCATAGGTCTCGTCCGTTGAAAAAACATGAGAACGGAGACGGCGAATCGTGTTCTCTAACTCAACAATTCTGGCTGGTGATACCTCTTGCATACCGTTCTCCCTTGAAAGTGTTTTTCTTTGATAACTTTAGTATAAAACACAAGACCTCTTTGCACCACCCGTAAAGCAAAAAAAAGACATAAAAAAGCGCCTTTCCCAACACGAGAAACGCACTTTCACTATTATATTTCGATGCCGGATCTGGTTCTCTTTACCTGGCGGGTCTGTCTTCTTTTTAGATCTCTGCGGTGGTCATAAAGACTGCAGATCCTCCTCTATTTAGGTTGGCGTAAAGCGATGCCGATTGGTCACACTATCCCGATAACCATGCCGGTCGTCGAAAGGCGGTGATGACCATCGACGCTTTGCAGCAGGGACATTTAAACACCGGCCTGTGGGAAATGAGGGACATTCTTGACAAATCCCTAGGCACTGCTATACTTCACCCATGCCACGCCAAGCTCGCATAGACATCCCCGGCCTCCTGCAACATGTCATCGTCAGAGGTGTTGCACGGGCCGATATCTTTATTGACGACCAGGATCGTGAAAA
>JBDNGT010000168.1:0-2009 GCA_041689145.1 Geopsychrobacter sp.
ATTAAATGGCGAATTCATTCCTGCCCCGCCGCGCAGAAAAACCCGCATTGGTCGCATGTTATGGCCGCTATGAATCGGATCTTGCGCTAGCGCAATACTGCGACGCGCATTTTGGTCCGGACAAATTCGGGGTCACGAACTTTCCCCTGCAGTTGGCGCAGATTTGTACCGCTGCACTGAACGGGAAAATACTGTCGCACGCGCTCGACCTGGGTTGCGCCGTCGGTCGTGCCAGCTTCGAACTAGCGCTCCATTTTGATCAGGTCACTGGCATCGACAGCTCGACACGGTTTATTGCGACAGCCCAACGCCTTAAGGAACGTGGGCGCATTTGCTACCAGATCAATGAAGAAGGAAATTTGATTTCGGACCACAAAATCTCCTTGGCCAATTTCGGCCTGTCAGCGACTGCGAACAGAGTCCATTTTTACCAGGGGAATGCCCAACAGCTTGAAGACCGTTTCAATAATTTTGATCTGATTTTGGCTTCAAATTTGATTGACCGTCTGCCCGATCCGGGGGCCTTCCTTTCCAATATTCACCGCAGACTTACTAATGATGGCCTGCTTGTCATCGCCTCGCCCTACAACTGGCTGGAGCACTTTACCCCAAGGCAGAAGTGGCTCGGCGGGCATTTCCGATGCGGCACCCACCTGTCTTCCCTGCGGGGAATGAGTGAAAAACTCAGCAAACATTTTTGCAGCGTCAGCGATCCAAAGGATGTCGAGTTCGTGATCCGCGGGACGGCGCGCACCTTCAATCACAGCATCTCTCAGGTCACAGTCTGGCGACGCACCCGTTAATGACAGAATCTCCCTTATCCTTATAGGTGTGCAGCGGATTCAACTCGCTAGTACCAGGAGATGCAGCGCCAACAACTCAAGGCATTCGTCACATTTCCTTCCCAATTTCGTAATCCTCTCCCTTCGGTTCATTCCTTGGTGTATACTGACGACCGATTCTCACTTCTCCTCTCGAACAGGCCGGTATTTATCATGATATTACAGGGCACGGTCATCAATATTGCGGCTATTATCGCCGGGTCCTTAATCGGGCGCTGGGCGGGCGGTTATCTCTCCGCGCGGATGCGCCAAACCCTGATGGTCGGACTCGGTTTGGCCGTGTTGCTCATCGGCCTGAAGTTGGCCATTCAGAGCCAGCAGGTGATGGTGGTGATCGGCAGTCTGATTTTAGGTGGTTTGATCGGCGAAGTTCTGGGCATTGAAAAGCAGCTGGGAAACTTTGGCCTAGATCTTCAAAAACGCTTTTCCGGGATGGGTAAAATTGCCGAGGGTTTTGTAACGGCCAGCCTTTTGTATTGCGTCGGCGCTATGGCCATTATGGGCGCCCTGCAGGATGGGATGGGCGCTAAGCCGACGATCCTCTACGCTAAGGCTGCCTTGGATGGCGTCGCGTCGATCGCGTTGACCTCGACCCTGGGGATCGGGGTGCTTTTCTCCATTGTCCCGCTCGCCCTGTATCAGGGGGGGATCACCCTGGCCACCGGCCTGACCAAGTCGATCCTGACCGCGCCGGTCATCGTCGAAATGAACGCCGTTGGCGGGCTGTTGATTGTCGCGATTGCCCTCGATCTGATGGGGATTAAGCGCTTGCCTGTCGGCAACCTGCTGCCAGCAGTCTTTGTGGTTATCCCGTTGTTGTGGGTCTTCGGCCTGGCATAGCCGATGGTTAGTTTTCTTTCTTGGAAATATCTCAAACTATAGAAAGTTTTGAGACGATACCCCCCCCGAACGAAACCCAGGTTCATATAGGCCATGGTGTAAAGAATATTCTGCGGAGGGGTCAGACCGAAGGGTTCATCGCCACGCAGCAAAAATAAGCAGTGCACCACACCAGCCGGAGATTGATAGCGCCAGGTCAGCGACCAGTAGCGGGCCGAGCAGGGCCGCCAGTAAAATCCGGCTCGAAGAAATTATCGAGCCCTCAACGGCGGAGACATATAAAAACCCGTAGGTGAGCAGGTACTGGCCGAGTACGCTGAAACCGAG
>JBDNGT010000169.1:0-5179 GCA_041689145.1 Geopsychrobacter sp.
CCATGGTCGATGCCGGAGAGATCCTTGATGCAAAAACCCTGATCGCCTTACAGGCCTATCGTCAGAAACTGGCGGTACTCAAATGAGCTTCACACTCCCTGAACACTATACCGACTGCGAACATTTACCCTTTAATCGCCAAGCCCTTGAGGTCGATTTTGTGTTTGAAGCGCCGGCCAAAGACCCAGGCGGGGCCGGGGTCAGACTTGTGATGCAGGGGACCAAGGTTCTGGTCGAAAGATCCGAACAGCAAAAACTGCCGCGCGACGCGCAAACCACTGAATTTAGCGAGGACCAACAGCCGATCTTTATCGGCCACTGGCAGGGAGTCCCCTGCCGACTGCAGGGTCTCAAGCACAGCGCAACCGTTCCAAACGGCCTGCAGGCGATCAACATACTCGACAGCGAACCCGGACTCAGCCTGTCGGTGCTCTCCCTCGCCGGGCTGGGCAACGCCATCTTACATTGGGAACGGACGAGCCTCTGCTGCGACAATTGTAGCGGCAAGATGGTACGGCTTGATGGCGAGTGGGGGAAAAAATGCAGCACCTGCGGAGCGATGCACTACCCACGGATCCATCCCTGTATTATTGTCTTGGTGCGTCGCGGTGACGAACTGCTTTTGGTCCGCAAGCCCGAATGGGCAGCCGGACGATTTGGCCTGGTGGCCGGTTTTGTTGAGTTTGGTGAAAACCTTGAGCAGACCGTCGCACGCGAACTGGACGAAGAAACCGGAATCAAGGTGACCAATATCTGCTATCAGGGGAGTCAAAGTTGGCCCTTCCCCAGTCAGCTGATGACCGGTTTCACCGCAGACTACGCCAGCGGGGAGTTGAAGCTTCAAGCCGATGAACTAGACGATGGCGACTGGTTTTCAATCGACAATCTGCCGCAACTGCCGCCAAGGCGCAGCATCGCCCGCTGGCTGATCGACAAGGCAGTCAACGATGACCGTGATTTATATACCAACACCAAATAGGCTAAAAGCTTAGCTTAGTTTGGTTTTTCGCCGCATTCAGCCCAGGACTTAAGTTTTAGCAATCCTCAGACACAGATATGGGTGGATTCGTTGCAGAAGCTTCATTTTGTCAGCATATTCCGCAAACAGTTGCTGGTCGCCTGTCTCTTTGCCCTGTTGTTGGCAACGGGTACCAGCCTCTACCAGTTTTTCTCCGAGCTTGAGCAGGGACATGATCAAGCCGATTCTACCCTGCAACAAATTCTACTCGCGACCTCTGCCCCGCTTAAAAAGCAGCTGGCGAACCACAATCTGCCCGAAGCAACCGAACACCTTAACGGTCTCTTCTCTTTTCCGGCAATTCTGGCCATTCACGTTGTTAATCTGCAAAACCAAGAGCTGATCAGCCTGCAGCGCACCCCGCACCCACCGCCACCGACCTGGCTTGAGCGACAACTTTTCGGAGCTCCCCATCAGCACCTTTTCCAACTTGAAGGAGATGCGGCTAGCGAACCCAGCTGGACCATCAAACTTGAAATCAGCGATGCCCGAATGTCAACCAATCTCGGCAGCAGCCTGGCGTTGATTTTACTCCGCAATTTCATTATGTGCTTCGGGTTAACCCTGATTTTTCACAGCCTGCTCCACACTCTGTTTACCCGTCAGATCATTAGATTGACCAACCAGCTCAACAGATTCAAGGGGGACACCGACATTGATGTCCAGCTGGAGGTTGCCCAGTCCCATAAAAACGATGAAATTGGGGTTCTGGCCAAAACAATCAACCACCTTTGGAACAGCCGACACGCGTTACAGAAAAACCTGGCCGATCACAATAAATTTGTATCCACGGTTACGGCGATCTCACCGGTCGGGCTTTTCCGAACGAATACAACGGGCGAGTTGATCTGGCACAACCAGAAGGCACGGCTGCTGCTGGGAATCCTCGGCGATGAAAAAAGACTGGATGAGTGGCTGGGCAACCTGCACCGCGATCACCGGACCGAGGTACTAGAGGCATGGCAGTTGGCCATCGAAGAGGAGATGCCCTTTCACGCCGAGTTTCCCCTGTGTCTGGCAGAGAACAAGATCAGCTGGGTGATCGGCGAGGCCATTCCGTCTTGGAGTGGCGGTGTCTATGAAGGATACGTCGGCACCTTGACCGATGTCCCCCAGCTGAAACAGGCCACCACCAAACTACATGAGAGCGAAGAGCGCTACCACACCATCACCCAGAACGCCAACAGTGCCATCGTTCTGACCGAAGCCGACGGGGCAATCAGTTACTGGAACCCGGCGGCGGAAAAAATCTTTGGCTTCAGTCGTCACCGGGCTCTGAATGAGAATTTTGCGGCACTGGTTATCCCTGAGCAAAATCGCAAGCTTTTTGCTGAAGCCTGTCCTGAATTTGCAGACAACTCCGAAGAACAAACCGGCCGCCAAATCGAACTGGAAGCTCTGACCCTCGATGGCTCTTTGGTCCCGGTCGAGATGTCTCTTTCGGCCTTCAAGATGGAAGGCAAATGGCACGCGACCATGTTTATCAGCGACATCAGCAAACGGATCAGCAGCGATAAAGAACGGGTCAATCTGCTCGATCAGTTACGTCAGTCGCAGAAGATGGAGGCGATCGGGACCCTGGCGGGTGGCATCGCACACGACTTCAATAATGTTCTCACCCCGATTCTCGGATTTGCCCAACTGCTGCAGATCAAGTTCGAAGAAGGGAGCAAGGAACGCAACCGGATCGATAAAATCCTGATATCGGCCAACCGCGCCAAGGATCTGGTTGGTCAGATCCTCTCCTTCAGTCGTAAATCAAAAGAGGAAGCACAGCCGACACTGGTCGTCCCCATCATCCGGGAATCGCTTAAGCTGCTACGGTCCGGGATCCCGGCAACAGTCATGATCAAGGCGCGCATCCCGGCAACCGATTTCTGGGTTCTGGCCGATTCGACGCGCATCCATCAGATTCTGATGAATCTGGTGACCAATGCGGTACAGGCGATGAGTCAGCATGGGGGCACCCTGACAGTGACTCTCGATCAAACCTCCCCCACTGCCGAGGACTACCCCCATTTAGCAAGGGGACCTTACCTGCGATTGCAGGTGAGTGATACGGGCTCTGGTATCGATCAGTACACCAGGGAACGGGTATTCGATCCCTACTTCACGACCAAGGGCGAAGGCGCCGGAACCGGACTCGGCCTCTCGACTGTACAGAGCAGTGTCAACGCCCTGGGGGGTTGGATTGAAGTCAAATCTGAAATTGGCCAAGGTGCAAATTTCAGCGTTCTCTTACCGCTGCTCGCCGGGGAATACCAAAGCAAAACGGTGCATCAACTCGCGCTTCCCCATGGCTGCGGCCAGCATCTGTTGATCATCGATGACGAGATGAGTCTGGTTAATATCGGGCGGGAATTCTTGGAAGATCTAGGGTATCAGGTGACCGGCACCACCAGCAGTCGCGAAGCGATAGAGATGCTCGAAAAAAATCCAAACCTCTTCGACCTGGTGATCACCGATCAAACCATGCCGCAGTTAACCGGGCTGGAGCTGGCACGGCAGGCTAAGAAACTACGCCCAGATCTGCCAATCTTGATCTGTACTGGCCAGCCCAGCCTGCTGACTGAGGCTGAACTGGCAGAGGCCGACATTCTCAAGGTCCTTGGCAAACCTGATATTTTTCACGAACTGGCCGACATCCTCGAAAAGACCTTTAGTGGCGAGCTCAAAATCGAAAACAGACAGACGGAGCAGCAAGGGGAATTATCCCTCTGGCCCTGATTCCAGGGCCGAAACCCGTATCTACTGTGTAACCACCTCAAACTCCGGCGGATCGGCAATACTGCGCTTGACCGCACACTGATCGGTCGCGTGGATAATGGCATCACGATACTTTTCAGGAAAACCCTCCGGCAGAGTGATAACAATCCGCACCTTAGATGGCAGTTTCTTTTCCGGGTCGCGCTCTATATCGAGTGACAAGCTCAGGCCTTCCGTTGGCAACTCACGCTGCTGGCAAAAGCGCAGCGCAAAAAAACCGGCACAGGTTCCGAGTGACGCCAGAAACAGGTCGAAAGGAGACGGGTTCGCCCCCTGTCCACCCGCGCGTACCGGCTGATCCGTCTTAACCGTAAAACTATCAAACTCCGCATTAACCGCCACCCCACCTGGGAATGTTATCTTCATATTATCGCTCCATTTATAGTTTGCGCCTCACGCCTCGAAATCATATCAATCGCCAAACAAGTTACTAATACCGGCGAAGAAACTACCCGCCAGTTGCTCCTTTTCGACCTCACTCGTTTCGCGCGGGACCTCGCTGCTCAAGCGCAGCAGCACCGCTTCTGGAATCTCACTTAAGAACCGGCTCGGAGCGCGTTGAGTCATGCTGCCATAACGCCGTCTCTTGCGCGCGCCGATGAGCACCAGCTGCATCCGCGCGCGGGTCATCCCGACATAGCAAAGACGCCGCTCTTCATCAATATCGAAGGTTTCGTAGATCGACTTCTTGTGCGGCAGCGTCTCTTCTTCCATACCGACCAGAAAGACGACTGGAAACTCCAGCCCCTTGCTCGAATGGAGGCTCATCAGGGTCACAGCATCCTGAGCCAGCTTCTTCTCCTTGTCGTTGCGGCCGATATTGTCGTCATCGAGCAATGAAACTCGCGCCAAAAAACCTGCCAGCGAAGGTTCGGATTCGCGCGCCAGATACGCGGCCAGCGAATTGACCACCTCGGCCTGATTGTCGACCCGGCGCCGCGCTTTTTGCGGATCGTTCTCCTGGCGATAAATCTCCTCAACCAGTTTCAACTCGGCCACAAGTTCACGCAGGGTTTCGACCATCTGCAAGGGTCGGGCGAAACGCTGCCGATAACGCTTGAGCAGCTCGGCAAAGCTATCGATGGCGCTGACAACCTTGGCCGACAGGTCTTCGATCTCGCCCGCATGTTGCAGCAGCTCCCACAGCGGCTTCTCACTTTCGGCCGAGAGGCGGATCAGGCGATCGGCACTGGTGCCGCCAATCCCACGGCGCGGATAATTTAGAATCCGCAGCAGGTTGACTTCATCTGAAGGATTGACCAGGACTTTCAAGTAGGCGACCAGATCCTTGACCTCTTTACGGTCAAAAAATTTCTGCCCGCCGATCAGCACATAGGGAATATCCGCGTAATTGAGCTGCTCTTCAAAGGAGCGCGACTGATTGTTGGTGCGATA
>JBDNGT010000170.1:0-3222 GCA_041689145.1 Geopsychrobacter sp.
GTGAGGCGGGCCGCGAGCGCGGGCGACTCGGCACCCTGACCCTGAGCGTCAACCCCTTTATCCCGAAGCCCTTTACCCCTTTTCAATGGGCCGGGATGGCGGGGGAGAAGAGCCTGAAGCAGAAGATTCGCCGTCTGCAGGCCGGGGTGGCAAAACTACCGAATACCGAGTTGATCAGTGAATCGATCCGTTCGTCGATCTTGCAGGCCTTGCTAGCGCGTGGCGATCGCCGTGTCGGCCACTTACTCCCCGAAATCGCTGCTGGTGGTAATCTAGGCCAAATTTTGCGCCGAAATGGCTTGAACCTCGATTTTTACGTCACCCGCGAGCGCAGCGAAAATGAGATCTTTCCTTGGGAGGTTATCTCACAAGGCGGTCAGCGCAATTACCTGTGGCAGGAATATCGCAAAGGCCTCGACGCACGTCTGACCCCGCGCTGTTTCGTCGGGTGCAAACGCTGCGGGATCTGTTGAGCACCCGCCCGTTCAGGGGACAGTACTTTTGGACCACTTTTTTCTTCCTACGACTATGAGCAAGTAAGCGCGACAAAATCGGCCTCAAATATCCAAATCTTCACTGTGTCTTGTATGGTCCGACTGACCCCTTGAGTGTTTGCTCTTCGGCCAGCCTCCAGAAAGCCTGTACGCTGGAACGCTGCAGATTGCGTTTGGTTGAACAGAGCCCAACCACATAAGGTTCAAGTCGCGGGGCATTCTCCAAAATTTGCACCTCTTCGCGAAACGGGCTGCGGTCTAGAACCAGTTGTGGAACAATGCTGACCCCGCAGCCGAGCCTGACCAGCGGGATAATCGCCTCATTGCCGGAGACTTCAGAGCTGATATTCGGCGTAATCCGCTGGCTCTTCAGCCACTTGTCGAGGCGTCGCCGCGAGAGGCCGGCCTGGGGGACGACCAGCGGCACCCGCGACAGATCGAGTTGACCATCTTTGGTTAACGGAATCGCTGCGGGCTGTTGCGGGGCGATGAAGACCAACGGGGTGGTGGTGATCGGGAGAAACTCGAGCAGTGAACCCTTGCGATCAGGCAGCGCCGCGACCGCCAGGTCGATCTCGCCAGTTTGCACCTGGCTCACCGCCAGATCGGCGGTGCCGGTGCGCAGGTCAAGCTGCACCTCCGGGTAGGCGTTGCGATAGGCTTCGAGCAGGTCGGGCAGCAGGCTGTAGACGGCGGTGATCGACGCATAGATCGAGAGGGCCCCGGCTACCGCCTGCTCGGCCTTGAGCGCCGTGTGGAAATGCTGCCATTCCTGCAGCGCTTGACGAGCGTAGGTGCGGAACTGTTCTCCCACCGCAGATAAGGTCACGCTGCGGTTATCCCGAAGAAAGAGCGGCTGCTCGATCTGCTCTTCCAGCCGTTGAATGGTGCGGGTCAGGGCCGAGGCGCTCAGGTTGCAGGCCTGGCTCGCGCGGCCGAAGTGGAGCAGGTCGGCGAGTGTCAGAAATATTTCGAGTTCACGGGTATCCATGGGTACGCTTCTTGATGGCCCTGGCGGCCTTGACGACCTTGATTGTGTTGCGAATATTGCAATATAGTATGCACAACAAATCAATTTACGCAACGAAGGAGATGGCGTAGGATGCGCGGATTCAAAAATTCACTATCGAAACACCAAAGTCTTTTATCGACAAAAAAACAGGAGAAACATCATGGCCGAAAATTATTTTAATTCACTCCCTTTCGCGCACAAACTTGCTGAGCTCAGCTCCTGCCGTTTCATGGATTCGGCCGAATTCGCTGATGGTTGTGAGTTCGCCAAGGGTAAGAAGATTGTCATCATCGGTTGCGGCGCTCAAGGGTTGAACCAGGGCCTAAACATGCGCGACAGCGGTCTCGAGGTTTCCTACACCCTGCGGGCTGCGGCGATCGCTGAAAAGCGTCAGTCTTATCTCAATGCCACCGAAAACGGTTTCACCCTCGGCAGCTACGAAGAGATGCTGCCAAGCGCCGACGTGGTCATGAACCTGGCTCCCGACAAGCAGCATACCGACGTGGTCAACACCGTGGTGCCGCTGATGAAGCAGGGCGCCACCTTCACCTACGCTCACGGTTTCAACATTGTTGAAGAAGGCACCCAGATCCGTTCTGACCTGACCGTCATCATGGTTGCACCCAAGTGCCCCGGTACCGAGGTGCGTGCCGAGTATGTACGCGGTTTCGGCGTCCCGACCCTGATCGCCGTCCACGGCGAAAACGATCCCAACGGTTTCGGCTTCGAGCTGGCCAAGGCACTCTGTTCCGCCCAGGGCGGCGACCGCGCCGGTGTCCTCGAATCCTCCTTCGTCGCCGAGGTCAAGTCCGACCTGATGGGCGAGCAGACCATCCTTTGCGGCATGCTCCAGGCCGGAGCCCTGCTCTGCTTCGACAAAATGACCGAAAACGGGATCGATGCTCCTTACGCCGTCAAGCTGATTCAGTATGGTTGGGAGACGATCACCGAAGCGCTCAAGCACGGCGGCATCACCAACATGATGGATCGTCTTACCAACCCGGCTAAACTTGAAGCCTTTGAGCTGGCTGCGGAGCTGAAAGACATCATGCGCCCACTGTTCGAGAAGCACATGGACGACATCATCTCCGGTGAGTTCTCCAGGACCATGATGGCAGACTGGGCCAACGATGACATCAACCTGTTGACCTGGCGTGAGCAGACCGGTCAGACCGCCTTCGAGAAGACCGAAGCCGCCGGTGAGATCACCGAACAGGAATATTTCGACAAAGGCATTCTGATGGTCGCCATGGTCAAAGCGGGGGTCGAGCTGGCCTTCGAAACTATGGTGATGTCGGGCATCGAGCCAGAATCAGCCTACTACGAGTCGCTGCACGAGACACCGCTGATCGCCAACACCATCGCACGCAAGAAGCTCTATGAAATGAACCGCATCATCTCCGATACCGCTGAGTACGGTTGCTATCTGTTCGCGCACGCCTGCGTGCCGCTACTCAAGGATTTCATGGCTGCAGTTGATACCGACGTTATCGGCAAGGGGCTGGACGTTAAAGATAACGGCATCGACAACCAGACCCTGGTCGAGCTCAACGCCGAGATTCGTGACCACCTGATCGAAGAAGTCGGTCAGGAACTGCGTGCCGCCATGAGCGGGATGCAGGCGATCGCTTCTGCCTGATTGATTGCATAGCGAGTAAGAACAACAAAAGGACTCCGTCGCGAGATGGGGTCCTTTTGTGCTTTTAGGTCAGCAGA
>JBDNGT010000171.1:0-4152 GCA_041689145.1 Geopsychrobacter sp.
AACCTCGAACCTCGAACCTCGAACCTTTTTTACTTACATTTCTAAAAGCATCTCTGCGGGGTCCTCAATCAGCAGCTTGACCCGCTTGAGAAAACTGACCGCTTCGCGACCGTCAATGATGCGATGATCGTAGGAGAGGGCCAGATTCATCATCGGACGGATAACGATTTCGCCGTTTATCACCACCGGTCGGTCTATAGTGGCATGCATGCCGAGGACGGCACTCTGTGGGGGGTTGAGGATCGGCGTCGACAGCAGTGATCCGTAAACGCCGCCGTTACTGATGGTGAAGGTGCCACCCTGGATCTCTTCCAGCGCCAGTTTGCCGGTACCGGCACGCTCGCCGAAATCCCGGATTTTCTTTTCGATTTCGGCAAAATTCAGACTGTCGGCATCGCGCAGGATCGGCACTACCAACCCGCGCTTTCCCCCCACCGCAATCCCGATGTCGTAGAAATCCTGATAAACAATATCGTTGCCGTCGATCCGTCCGTTGACCGCTTCAAATTCCTTTAAGGCCTCAACGCAGGCCTTGACGAAGAACGACATCAGTCCGAGTTTGACATCGTGCTTCTTGATAAAGCTCTCTTTGTGGTTGGTCCGCAGGTCAAGCAAACGCATCATGTCGATCTCATTAAAAGTGGTCAGCATGGCGGTCTGCTGCCGGGCCGCGAGGAGATGTTCCGCGATCTTCTTGCGGATCGGGCTCATCGCGACCCGCCGACTGCGTGGGTCATCTTTGCCCTGCGGAGCTTTCGGGGCAAGCGCTGGAACGGCGATCTGGGGCCTGGGTTCAGGCGTTGCCGGCGGCAGTGTCGAGACCGTTTGGGGCTGTGGCGTCGGTTTGAGATCATCAACCAGAACTCGACCAGCGCGACCGCTGCCCGCGACCTGCGCTGGATCGAGCCCTTTTTCGGCGGCGATTTTTGGCACTGCCGGATTCATCGGCTTGGCTGCCGTAGAGATCGGATCGGGAGCCGTAGAGATCGGGTCTGGAGCCGTAGAGATCGGGTCTGGAGCCGCCGCGCTGCTTTTCTCCGACGAGGTTTTCGTTTTGGCGGTCTCGTCGAGTCGGGCCAGGATTGAGCCGATGGCCAGGGTATCACCTTCGGCCACCAGGGTTTCAAGGGTGCCGGAAACCTCCGCTAAAATCTCGATATTAATCTTGTCGGTTTCGAGCTCAACCAGCAGATCGTCGACTGCGACCTGATCCCCGGTCTTTTTCTGCCACTGACCGACGACCGCCTCGACAATCGATTCTCCGATCTCAGGTACCTTGATATCCATAACGTCTGACTCCCGGTTCAGGCCTTGAATGCCTGGGTTATGATCTCTTGTTGTTCTTCATTGTGTTTAAGATGTGACCCGACTGCGCTGCTGGCTGAGCTCTTGCGCCCGACATAGGTGAGCGGTCGTCCCAGTTGTTGACTCAACTCATCGCGAATATGCATCCAGGCTCCGCCGTTGGCAATCTCTTCCTGAACCCAGCGGCAGTCGATCTTTTTAGCGTAGCCCTTGAGAACGGCTTGGAACTGGTCGGTGTCGAGCGGGTAGAGTTGTTCGACCCGGATGATGGCGGTATCGGTAATTTTCTGTTGTAGACGATACTGCAAAAGATCGTAGTAGATGCGGCCACTACAGAAGAGCAGAAGGGCGATCCCTTTTTTAGCCAGCTCGTCCCCGATGATGTTTTTGAAATGCCCGCCGCTAAAATCTTCGATGCGCGAGACACATAGCGGATGGCGCAGCATCCCCTTGGGGGTAAAGACGATCAACGGACGCCGGAACGGTTGATGAAGCTGGCGACGAAACAGGTGGAACAGCTGCGCCGGAGTCGTCGGATGGACGACCTGCATGTTGTTGGCGGCGCAGAGTTGCAGGTAGCGTTCGATGCGCGCGCTTGAATGTTCCGGGCCCTGACCCTCATACCCGTGGGGGAGCAGCATGGTCAGGGCGCTGAAGCGTTCCCATTTGGTGCCGCTGCTGCTGATGAACTGGTCAATAATAACCTGGGCGCCGTTGGCGAAGTCACCAAACTGGGCTTCCCAGAGGGTCAGGTCGTGAGGGTTTTCAACCGAGTAGCCGTACTCAAACCCGAGGACCCCAAACTCGGAGAGTGAGCTGTTGTAGACATGAAATCGGCAGCCGTTTTGCCGCGCAACCTCTTCGAGCGGCGTCAGTCGTCCGGCGGTCTGCATGTCGACCAGAGTGGCATGGCGATGATTGAAGGTGCCGCGGCGCGAATCCTGACCCGAAAGCCGAATGGTTTTCCCTTCAGCCAGCAGGCTGGCAAAGGCCAAGGCTTCGCCGGTCCCCCAGTCGATTTTCTCCCCCTCCAGAATCTGGTCTAGCCTGCGCTGCAACAAGCCGGCAATCTTTTTGTGCGGGGAAAAGTTATCCGGAATCCGCGTGATGATCTGACCCAGCTCCGTCAGCTTTGCTGCCGAAACGCCTGTTTCGACCGGCTCGAAACTGAAATCACGCAAAACCCCTTGCCATTTGTCGAGAAAAGCTTCGGGCAGCTTCTGTTCAGGTCTTTTGAGGGCATCCTCCAGTTCGGTTTCGACCTCGTCTCTGATCTGATCGAGAGTCTCGGCCGCTATCCCCTGATCGCACAACTGCTGATAATAGATATCTGCTGCGGGGGGATGATTCTTGATGATTTCGTACATCAACGGTTGGGTGAAAAATGGTTCGTCCCCCTCGTTGTGGCCATGCCGCCGGAAGCAGATGACCTCGATCACGACATCGCGACCGAACTTCTGACGAAAATCGAGGGCGAGAATGGCCGCTTGCAGCAGCGCTTCAGGATCATCGCCATGAACGTGGAATATCGGCGCCATCAACATTTTGGCAATATCGGTCGGATAACAGGTCGAACGTGAATCAGCCGGCAAGGTGGTGAAGCCGATCTGATTGTTGATCACCACATGCAGGGTTCCGCCGGTGCTGTAGCCTTCGAGAGCCGAAAGGTTGAGGGTTTCGGCCACGACCCCTTGCCCGGCAAAGGCCGCGTCACCGTGAATTAAGAGGGGCAGAACTTGCTTGGTGCCGTCGGGGCCGATCTCATCCTGGCGGGCGCGGCTCTTCCCTTCGACGACCGGGTAGACTGCTTCGAGATGGCTGGGGTTCGAGGCCAGTGAGATATGGATGCTGCTGCCGTCAGAGAAGCTGCGATCACCGGAATATCCCTTGTGGTATTTAACATCCCCCTCACCGACAACCTGATATTCACTGTTGTCTTTGAACTCGGCAAAGATGTTTTCCAGCGGTTTGCCAAAGATATTGGCCAGAACATTCAGGCGGCCACGGTGGGACATGCCGAGGACAATATGCTTCAGACCACGTCGCGCACCGCGCCGGATCAGATGTTCGAGCAGGGCAATGACCGACTCCCCCCCTTCGAGGGAAAATCGTTTCTGACCGAGAAATTTCTTATGCAGAAAGCGTTCAAAGCTGGTGGCCTCCTGTAGTTTGCGAAAAATTGCCAACTGGATATCGGTTGCAAGGTGGGGATTGTTGCGCCGACTTTCCATCCGTTCTTGTAGCCACTGGCGTTCCGCCGGAATCGAGATATGCATGAATTCGACGCCGATAGAACGGCAGTAGGTCTGTTGAAGGATCTCAATGATCTGGCCGAGCTTCGCTTGCGACAGAATAAAATTGACCGGCGCGAACTCGCAGCTGAGGTCAGCGTTTGTCAGGCGGAAAATCTCCAGATGAAACTGCGGGTGGTCAAAGGTGCAAGGGGAGAGCGGGTCGACGCAGGCCAGCAGGTGGCCTATCTCACGGTAGCGGCGGATCAGGGTCTGCACCGCGGCCGGGCGGGGATCCTGAGAAACTTGACCGGTCGTGTCCTGCTGACGACCGAGTTCGTAGCCTTCAAAAAAACCGCGCCAGTCTGCAGGGACTTGCTCTGGATATTCGCACCAAAGCTGGTACTGGGCGTCGAGCCACTGGGGTCCGACGTTACTTGCAAAGCTCATGAAGGCTCCAACATCCAGGGAAAAGAATCAATGATTTCAGGGTATAAATATCGATCAGATCAATTTGAAAAGTATAAAACATCGTTAGGGCCACTGCAATCAGGCGACCTATTTTGAGTTTTAACATTGAAAATACTGAATTTAGCTCGGTGCTGTATTCTGCATT
>JBDNGT010000172.1:0-3933 GCA_041689145.1 Geopsychrobacter sp.
CCGCTTCAAGCCGCACCCCCTTACCCAGGCGGTCGAGGACCTGCTGCGAACCGCTTTCCAGACCCAGCTGCAACATGCGACAGCCGCTCTGCGCCAGTTGGGCGACAAAATTGACGTCCTCCAGCACCGCTTCGAAACGGACGAAACCGAACCAGCTGAGATCCGAGAGTTCATCAGCGCGTGCGGCCAGCACCCTCAGCATATTGACCGGTATCGCGTTGTCGGTCAGTTGGATATGCTTGACCTCGTAGGTATCTGCCAGCTGACGCATCAGATCGGGCAGCTCGGCCGGGCGGGCAGCGGTGTAGGGGTGCACCGGCGAAGCGGCCTCGGGGCAGAAGAGACAACGCTGCCAATAGCAGCCACGTGAGGAGCTCAGCGGCAGCACCGGTTGCGGCGAGAAATAGTCGGACAGCTTGGCAAAACTGAAATCGGGCGCAAAACCGATATCGGTCGCATCGGCCAGCGTGTAGCCATCGCCAACCACCCCTTTAGCCAGAGCAGTCAGGGCCGTTTCGCCGGGGCCGAAGACCAGCCGGTCGAAGGGGGATAGTCGCAGTTCAAGGCGGCGTAGCGGCTCCTGCCAGGAAGTGATCAGGCCGCCACCGGCGACCAGTAGCGTCTCGGGCAGTGCGCGACGCAACAGGCCGGCCAGTTCAAAGGCGGGCAGCGCCTGGTGCAGGTAGTTGAGCGAAATCGCGATGATGCGCGGTTGCGCGGCAACGATTTGTGGCAGTAGTTCATCGCTGAAGTAGCCCGCGAACAGGGTCTGTTCGGTTCCGGTAGCGAGCCGCGCAAGATCCTGCGGGGCAAAAGGGGAGAGTCCGGCACGCTGATAATCCCCGAGGGTCAGACGTTCTGCGCCGCCCGGACTGTTCCACACGGCGAGCAGCCGGTTGAGATAACGCACCGCCGTGTTGTAGCGCGCAAAGTTCTGCCCCGCGGCCGCCGAGCGCAGCAAGGTTAACGACGCGTCACGATGCTTCAGGGCGCGCTGCAAGCTGGTATCGATCTCGCTTCCGGCGCGCGCTGCCAGCCGTTCAGCATCCAGCAGATAGAGATAGGCGTCAAGGTTGGCGTCGGTCGCCTTGACCGTCAACCCCTGCCCTTGTAGGTGCGCCAGTAATACCGCGAGCGCCAGTGGTGGCTCCGCCGGTTTGAGGGCCGGGGGCTGGATCAACAGGAGATCGATCATCTGTTTGTCTCAATTAAAATCAGCATTAAAACAGTTTCAAGGTTTTACCTCTAGAAGTCACGGACTTCCTTAAGACCTCGCTTTGCCTGCGCATCTGTTCACAACATCCCTTGATCGGCAAAACTGTGATAGCGACCATCACCAATAATAATGTGATCCAGCACCCGTACGCCCATTAAATCACCGGCCTGCTTCAAACGGGTGGTCAGGGCGATATCTTCACTGGAGGGGGTTGGGTCGCCGGAGGGGTGGTTATGCACAAACAGGACCGCAGCGGCCGATTCACGGACCACCGGAACAAAAACCTCGCGCGGATGCACGATACTGGCGTTGAGACTCCCTTCGGAGATCTGGACCTCACGGATCAGACAGTTCTTACTGTCGAGCAGCAGGGCAAGAAAAACCTCGCGACGGTAATCGCGCAGGCGGGGATGAAAATGGCTGAAGGCATCGCTTGAACTGGTATAGCGGGCGCCCGGCTGCAGGGCCTCGGCGGCAAAGCGGCGCGCCAGCTGGAAGAGTGCCTGAATCTCGGCCGCCTTGGCCGGGCCGATGCCGGCTAATTCGCAGAGTTCAGCAGTGCGCGCGTTAGAAAGTTCGCGTAGGCCACCGAACCGTTCCAGCAGACTTCGCCCTTGATCGACGGCACTCCGGCCGCTGGAGGCATCGCCATTACGTAAGATCAGCGCCAGAAGTTCGGCATTGCTAAGCTGTTCGGCGCCGCGCTGCAGCAACTTCTCACGCGGGCGCTCATCAACCGGCCAATCCTTGATTTTGCTCATATTCCCCCTCCATATTCAATTGATGATCTGAAACGCTAAGGATAGATCAAGTGATCACCTGAGGGGTTCACCCCAGAAGGTCTGGATGATCTGCATATTCCTGTCATTCAGCACGGCACCGCGCTTGATCATCATCAGCGCCAGCGAGCTGAATTCGCGGTTTTGACGCATCGCATCTTCGACAATCTCAAGCGAATGGCAACCGCTGCGGCGGGCTGCAACGACCGAGCGATATTCGGCCAAAGGATCCTCTGCATGGGTCTTACTCGGGGTCTTAGCGACTTCATAGCTGCGGAAAAATATCCCCAAAACCTGTTTTTCGCGCGAGTCGAGCTCAGCGCCATGTTTGATCATCCGCTCCTGAATTTCGAGTAGATCACGATGTTCGGCCATCGCCTGATCAACGCGAGTGTGACTGTGACATTTGCTGCACTTGTCATCCAGAACCTTTTGAAATTCGATATAATTGGGGACCTCTACCGCCTTGCTCGCCAAGGTCACCGTGGCACTGGCGAGCAACATCAGCAACATCAGCAACATTATCAGCAGGGTCTTTTCCATAGCTGTTCCCTTTGGTTCTCGATGTTCTAAAATGGCGGCCTTTAGCCAGCCTAATCATGATGCTTTCGCAAGAAAGCAAAATATCCGAGGGCTAAGCAAAAAGCGCCAAAAGCAAGGCGCGAAATTTTCGAGCAATGAGGCGTACTTACGTAAGTCGAAGCGGCGAGAGAAATTGCAGCAACGCAGCAGTTGGTGAGTTTTTGCGACGCCGTCAATCATTGTAGACCGCTTCATCAAGCCGTTCCGGATCATGGCAGCCGGAACATTCGGTTGGACCGTATTTCTTCCAGTGACAGGCGCTGCAACTCTTGTGCAGAACATCCTTGAACAGCGGCAACTGCGGAATCACACCGTGGCAGTTGCCGCAGCCCCCGAGTTCGACCCCTTGATGATGGCAGACCTTGCAGTCCCCGATCCGCTTCTGATGTGCAAGATGCTTGAACGTGACCGTCCCCCAGCGGGAAGGGTAGTCGTACGCCGCGGCGCCAAATTCGTCGAAAGCCATGAGCGGGGCGGGAAGCAACAACAGCATCAATAGTATGAGTAACAGGCGGACCATCAGCTCAGCTCCTACAGTAGAAAAGAATCAGCATCTAATACTAGCAGAATCATTCCGGCGTGTCGGCGAAAAAACTTGCGATCTGTGGCAACAGCTTGGCGGCAGGCAGGCAGAGGGTGCGGGCCTCAGGCAGGGAACGGAGAAATGTGCGGCCATAACCGCGGCGCACCACCCGGCTGTCGAGGATCAGGACCACCCCCCGGTCACTCCGGTTGCGGATCAGACGTCCAAACCCCTGTTTGAAGCGGATGACCGCCTGCGGCACGGTGTATTTCATAAAAGGATCCTGACCACGCGCCTCCAAGGCCTCGGCGCGCGCCTGCAGGACCGGCTCGGTCGGCACCCTAAATGGCAAGCGGGTGATAATCACCTGTTCCAACGAGCGCCCGGGGACATCAACCCCCTCCCAGAAGGAGTCGGTGCCGAAAAGCACGCTGGTCTCATCCTCAGCAAAACGCTTGAGCAGGTTGTGCCGGTTTTCGCTCCCCTGCCGAAAACTGCTGATCTGGTGGGCTTCCAAGATCGGAGCCAACTGCTCATAGGTATTGTGCAAGAGTTGATAGGAGGTAAAGAGCGCAAAACTGCGCCCGCCTGCCAGCAGCAGCGCCTTTTCCGTCAGCGCGGCGACCGCTTCGGCAAATCCAGGTTGGCCCGGCTCGGGGATATCGGTCGGCACCGCGACCAGCGCCTGATTGGCATAATCAAAAGGCGAAGCCAGGACCATCGATTGCAGGCGGCTGGCTTCGGCCAGATTCAGCCCGGCGCGGTCGCAGAAATAATCAAAACGACCGGCAACACTTAAGGTCGCGCTGGTCATGACCACGGTGCGAAACCGC
>JBDNGT010000173.1:0-3473 GCA_041689145.1 Geopsychrobacter sp.
CTACCAACAAGTTTTTCTCGGCTAGTCTTATGGGTGCGCTCGCTGCATGTTAAGTATCCAGCCAGGGCAGCTTTCAGCAGGGAACACTCGGCGCTCAACTCTCCGACTGTCATTTTGTGGATCTCGTTCAATTCGTTGGTCAGTTTGCATTCGGTCATAACTTCCTCCCGTTTCTTTTACTGCCACTTTGATAGCAGTGATAGGTGTTTTTTCCGTGGCAATCGTTACAAGTAATGTGCCGCTAAGGGTTAGATCAACCCTGGCAAGTCCCTGCTGTTGTCCTCCAAATGTCCGCCGGCTGCCATCAAGGTAATCAATACTTGCCTCAAGTCGACTGCGGCAAAGAGTTGTGCTTTTTACGCCTTGGGCACCCTGTACGCTTCTCAGGTGGTCTGTAACTACTTCAAGCAGGGTGAGCCCTTCGCTGCTAAGTAATGCGCCGTAGCTGTTGACGGATTCAGCAGCATTGCCGGGCCGTTCGCTGGCAAGACTCAACAAAATTGCAGCAGCAATTTTGGGCCCGATTTCAGGAGTGAACTTGCCACGCCCGCCGATAGGAATAATTTGAGCATTGCGAAGATCGCGGGTACGCTGATCGAGGTCCCATTTATTCCAGGGACAGATCGCAATGATCATTTGTTCAAGTTGTCGTGCTGTCATTATTTCTCCTTTTTGGCTTTTCGGTTAATTACAAAAGCAGTATAAACTGTATTTGGTAAATTTACAATAGGTTTCCAGCACCTTTAAATATTGTTAAAGGGGTTGGCCTTATTGGGGCCTGGTACGGTCACCTTTGAACGGTCTGCCGGATTCAGTCCCACCTTGCCGAACATCGCTTCTAATCTTGTGAGTCTCGCTGATTGGAACTCGATTGGGTTGTTTCTGAAATCAACCAGCAATTGACACATAATTTCAAGGTGGATGCGATCGGCGTCAGTCAATACTCCCTCGGGGGTCATATTGATTATCTCGTGCCAGGTCGCTTTAAGTTCATCGCTTATGAAGTGCGCGGGCGGATCTCCGATCAATCCGGCTGGCTGTGGTTCGTTTATTCGCTTCCTGCCCGGGTGCCGTTTGAATGCGCCGTTCAGTTCTAATGTCTTGGTTGGTTTTCTCGGTCTGCTCATGTTTTTAGTCCTTTCTTGAAATGTTATTTTGGTGCAGCATAAAGAGCACTTGGCGATCGGTCTGGGGATTGCCTGCCACAAACAATTAACGCCCCTCTCCCTTGTTTAAAATTAGAGTGAGGGGTCACCCCCCTGCCACCCGACTCCGTATGATTAAATCATGGCCTTGGTATCGGTAGCCCTGCTGTCCGGTTCATACACCAGACGCAAGCAGGAACCTTCTCAGGCACTCCAGAAGGTAAAAGCACAGGGCCGCAGCCTTGGCACTCAACCGCCTTAATATATTCATGGGGTAATTCTCCCTTGCGTCTGGTCGCTAGTTCGTTGCGGTTTGTCTCGCACTGCTTGAGGGCTTGCGGATTACCTGCCCACTGAGGCGATATGCCTTCAGGTTTGATACATTCATTTTCAAACTCTCTTGGCAGGATAAAAGGGATAAAAGCCATAGAAGTATTTGTGGCAGGGGGCTTTTGTGGCTTTTTTCCCTTTTTTCCCTCTGTATCCTCTTTGAAATCATGCCACCTCATCACGGCCACCTTCAGCAATAACGCCAGGATTTACACGATAGATAATTGACGGCCTTCCTCCTGTTGATTCCCTTATCGCTTCGCTGATAATCTCCCGGCTGTGCAATACCTCCAGCGCCTTGGTCAATCGTTCTATCTTGGCGAAGCGCCCCTTCAATTTATAATGGCACTCGCTGCGCTTAAACTTGGCAGCCTGCTCCTTTTGGATCCAGCACAAGACAGCCTTTGCGTCATCGGTTGCCTGGTCGGATCCCATAAGGTCAAAAGCTGCCTTAGCGTGACCAATCAATAGTTCAGCCAGGTCAAGAGCCTTCTCCATCGTTGCTTGATTGACTACCGGCGAAGCTGCCCCAAACTCGACAACGTGCAGCAGACCGGCAATCCTTAACGCTGCCCCTGGTAGCTTGCCTGTCCAGTCCTGTATCGGTTCGAACTCTCCATTGGTGCCCTGATTGTTCTCGATGAACTGAGAAAAGGTTTGCCAGCTATCAAGGGCAGCTGCCGAAAGGCTTAAGGTTCTCGGCTGATCTTTGCCGCTTTCATTAATCAGGGGTTCGATATTCAGCAAGTCAGCAATGCCGACATTGTAGCGGGCTTTGACGCTCTCAGGGATAGGCGTATGCCGCCGAACGTCCCGCTGTCCTATGTTGTTGCGGGGTAGGCAATACAGGAACCTTGCAAGGGCGCCGTTCCCCCTGAAGCGTTTCTTGCTGCCCTGGGAGAAGTCGGCAATGACTGCCGGTTGAATTGCCAAGCCGAACGTCAGCGCCGGGGCCTCAAGGTAGGCGGTACGACTCGACCTCTCTACCCTCATGCTTTGCCCGGCGTGCGCCTGAAGGAAAACATCAATATTGACCTTGCCATCACTGTATAGCCCGGCCATGATCTCAAATATCCCCCCTTCATCCGATAACAGCGCCATGCGTTCGCCATGCTCGACAAGTAGGCCCTGCAAGCGTTCGGGGGTAACGTCACTAGTCCAGAGTCTTGGCGGGCGTTGCTCATCTGGGGTGTCTTTCTCTGCCTCTGCTATATCGTAAAGCATGGCTTCGCGTTCGTGCGGATCGCTTATATCTGCTGCCTGCTTGGTCAGTTTTTCAATCCGCTTCAGGCTCATGGCTCGTTTGATATTCGTTCGGCGGATGCTGTCGGCCATCTTGTCGGCCTGTTCCTTTTCCCAAATGTCTAGGGGGGCCGTCATTGCCTTTGTGACTGCAGTTTTTCTTGATGCCGGAGGTAGGGCCGTTACTGTCCAAAGGTTCAGGGGTTCGCTGTAGCCGTCACCGTAAGGCGATATGATGAAGCGTTTTTGCAGGCAGGTCGCTACAACTGACAATGCCTGCATAACGGCTATACCGGGCGGGGTCTGTATATTCTCTGAAACTGCGGCCGCATAATCCCCTAGCCAGCATGGGAGTTTATCGGGAGTGATTTCTGGTGTGTCGATCTCGCCAAAGAAAAGCGGATCTCCCCATTGGTCGGCTGCTTCGGTACTGGGAAGCGGATCCGCTTCCGGGGGTGCTGCCTCGATCTGTTGGCGTACCACGTCCAGCCCTGCCACTGCTGCCAGGTCGTTAAAGTCTGTGCCGGTTGCGCCGTCTTGAAAGTTAGGCTTTATTAGGTAGCAGCCTGCGGCATTCGCTGCTTCGGTTGCCTTGGTAACGCCGGGGTTCCCTTCGGTATGTCGGTCATCGTCAGCACAGACAATCAGGTTGATATTTGGATACTTTACCCGCAGTGCTACCGCAACCGGCTTCAGGTTGCCAGCGTCAAAACAGACGGCTACAGGTTCGCCGGTCGCCTCGTGAATCGTTGCGGC